>JAUSJA010000026.1:300000-596213 GCA_030647905.1 Gemmatimonadaceae bacterium
AACGGCCTGTCCACCTCTCTTCCGGCTTCGGTTCAGCTTGACATCATGCGGACGGTTCCCGGCCTCGAGAATGTTCGAATGAACCGCGCCGGATATGCAATCGAGTACGACTATTATCCGCCCACTCAGCTCGACGCGACGCTCCAGGTAAAAGCGATTGGTGGTCTCTACTTCGCTGGCCAGATCAACGGCACCACCGGTTACGAAGAAGCAGCCGGCCAAGGAGCGCTCGCTGGAATCAACGCCGGCCTTTCCGTTCGAGAACGTGACCCTCTCATACTCGGTCGCGAGACTTCGTATATCGGAGTACTTGCCGATGATCTCGTGACATGCGGCGTCGACGAACCGTACCGTCTCTTCACGTCGCGATCCGAGTTTCGTCTCACCATCCGGCAGGACAATGCGTTGCAGCGGCTGGGCCCGATCGGGCTCAAGCTGGGCCTTTACGACGAGAGCGAGAAAGGAATTCTGGAACGAAAGCTCGATGAGGGACGGCGTATTCATGAAGTCGCAGGGGCAACCAGCATCAGTCCCGCGCAAGCCGGTTCGCTGCTTGATTCCGCGAATACAGCCGCTATCGCGCACCCGGTCAAGATTGTCGAGCTTGCCCGGCGGCACGGTGTCTCGTTGGGCGCATTACTCGAAGCAGCTGGTGTCGAGTCCACGTTTACGTCAGAATCACTTCTCTCTGCAGATCTCGAGATCAAATACTCGGGTTACTTCGAGCGCGAGCGCGCGCAGGCGGAAAGAATGCGCGTGATGGGAAACTTTTCGATTCCCGGCGATTTGCCCTACGCCAAGATGCAGTCGCTTTCGTACGAAGCACGTCAGAAGCTTGAGGCAATTCAACCGCGCACTCTTGCACAGGCGTCGCGCATTCCCGGTGTGAGCCCGAGCGACATCCAGAATCTGGTGATAGAAATCGAAAAAAAACGCTCACACGCCTTGCTTCACTAGCGCAGCGGATCCGCAACAGGACTTTCTCTGCCGGTCCACTGAAGCAGAAGAACTGCACTGGCGATCATTGCGCCGCCTGCAAGTGTGCCTCGCGTTAACGACTCACCGAGAAGCAGAACCCCTAGCGTCACAGTGAAGAAGGGCTCGATCGTAGCGATGATAGAAGTGCGTACCGGGCCGAGAACGCGAAGACCGGCAATCAGAGTAGCGAACGCGAGCACCGTACTGACCATGGAGAGTAGAACGAGGTACTTCCATATGGTCAACGATGCAGGAACCTGTAACTCATGCATAAAGACACTGCCTGCGAGAAACGCGATCAGTACGCCAGTTACGAGATAAAACGTCGAAACCATTGCCGGCACGCCTTCCTGCACTTTCTGCAGCGCCGGCAGATAGAGCGCGTACAGGAATGCAGTTCCGAGAGCGATAACGACACCCACCGGAGCGAGCGAAGCAGCATCGGGGGCACCCACCATCACAACGATTCCTGCCATCGCGATAACCAGGGCGAGCAGACGCCACAAAGTGACCTCCTCACGCCCCGTTACTGCAGCGATCAGGGCAACCCAGGCAGGATACGTATAAAAGAGAAACGCAAGTGGGCCAACCGGGAGATAATCCAGCGCGCGCAAGGAGAGATAGGTAATGACGCCCTGGCCAAAGCCACCAACCAAAACAAGCCGTAATGCCTGTTGCCGGGTTACCTCCCTGTAGGCGGCGCCACGCAACACCACTACCAGAAATGCCGCCGCAAGAAAGTAGCGCCAGAACATTGCAGGGAGCAGCGGCAAGCCCGCGCGTGTCGTGAAGAGTGTCAGCGTGCTGAGTGATCCGAAACCGCAAGCGGAAAGCACGATTAGAAGCGTTGCACGTCCTGCTCCTCGGTCATTCGTCGTCAGCATGCCTCAATCTACGATCATTGAATACGAGACTCGTCGACGATTGCTAGCTCGCCGGGTTACACCGTCGCCATTTTTCCCCGACTCAAGCAAGGATACGCACAATGACGAGCAGAATGGTTGAGCTCCATGCTAACGGACGCATCGCTTACGGGTAGCGCCCTGAGATCTACCGCCGGGATGCTACGGCCCTTGCAATGGACTCGTGCATCCACCTTTGCAGAGCCCCCACTTGGCCTGAGCCAATTCAATAACGAGTCGGGCAACAATCCACATCCATGGAAACGAGAATACGATCATGCGAAAAGTAATTCTTGGCGTATTGACATTGTTTTCAACGCCAGCAATAGCGCAGCAACCAGACAGTAATGCGTCAATTCCACAAATTGGCGTTAGCGCCCGCGGAGAGGTAAAAGTTGTGCCAGACCGTGCCACTATTCAGATCAGCGTTCAGACCAAGGCGGAGACTGCTGCGGCAGCTGCCACTGTGAATGCGCGGAAGCAGAAGGCTGTGATTGACGCGCTGCGAGCTCTTGGCATTGGCTCGAGCGACATTGCGACGATCAGTTACAGCGTTTACCCCGAGCAGCGTTATGAGCCTAACAGAGAGCCGGTGGTAGTTGGCTACAACGTGACGAATACGCTCTCGGTCGAGCTCAAGTCACTGACGCTGCTTGGTCCTGCGATCGATGCGGCTCTGGCGAAGGGAGCGAACATGATCACTTCGCTTCAATTCTACGCCTCAAATACCGAGGCTGCTCGCCAGGAAGCCATCGCCTTGGCTGTACGCAAGGCGGCGGTCGGACGCCGAGTCGGCCGCTAGGGCGGCGGGTGGGTCCATTACAGGGCTGCTCGAGGTGAGTATCGGGGCTTATTTCCCTCCACCCCCACGTTCGTTCGAACTCAAGGCGCGTGGTACGGTCGCATCTGTAGAGTCTGATACGCCCATTTCACCCGGGGATCAAACCGTGGCTGTGGACATCACCACGCGTTGGAGGTTCGCTCCCTCGGGACGCTAAGGCTGTTTCCACGTGGCACATTGAATCCCTAAGGCCGATTTTTCACGTGAAACAACTTTTAAGGCTGGCGCCCCTGCCAAGGGGCCGCCGACCTTCGTACATTCCGGCACAATTCTACATCACGGGTGCCGGTGGGTCGAGTAATAGCGGTTGCCAATCAGAAAGGCGGTGTCGGAAAGACCACGACAACTGTAAATCTGGCTGCGAGCCTCGCGGCGGCAGAGCAAAAAACCCTGATGATCGATGGAGATCCCCAGGGCAATGCCACCAGCGGGATAGGCCTCTCCGCTGCTGATCTCGATGTCACTCTGTATGACGTCCTCATAGGAGCCGCCCCCATCGGCGAGTCACTTCACAGGAAAGTCCACTTCGATCTCCTCGACGTCGTGCCGGCCACACCTGACTTAGCTGGGGCCGAGGTGGAGCTCATCGACAAGGAGCGCCGGGGAATGGCAATGCGCGAAGCGTTGGAGCCAATTCGCGACGACTACGACTTCGTTCTGATCGATTGCCCGCCATCGCTTGGGCTGATAACGCTAAATATGCTGGCTGCCGCAGACGCTGTGCTTATTCCATTGCAATGCGAGTACTATGCGCTCGAGGGGCTTTCTCAACTTTTGAACACCGTACATCGCATCCAGCACGGAGTAAACGAGTCCCTTGGCATCACAGGCGTATTGCTAACCATGTATGACGCGCGTCTCAATCTTTCCAGGCAGGTCGCCGCTGATACCCGCGACTACTTCGGGGAAATGGTTTTCGACACGGTGATTCCCAGGAATGTGCGACTTGCCGAGGCACCAGGTTTCGGAAAGCCGATAATCCTCTATGATATCAGCTCCGTCGGCGCAAAAGCCTACATGAGCGTCGCCCGCGAGCTGATTGCGCGGACTCTCCAAGGAAACGGACAACATGACACCTGAAAAATCGACGCGAAGGCTGGGACGCGGGCTCGATGCCCTCTTTAACCCGACCGGTGGACAAGCCCAGGGCGCACGCGAGCAGAGCGCCCTTCGCAACATCCCGCTTGCCCAGATTCAACCCAATCCATTTCAGCCAAGAAAAAACTTCGGACCTGTAGAACTCAAGGAGCTACAGGAGAGCCTGCATGCGAACGGCCTGCTGCAGCCTGTGACAGTTCGCTCAGCGCCAAAACGAAGCGGATACCAATTGATAGCAGGCGAACGGCGACTGCGCGCAGCGATAAATCTCGGATGGACTGAGATTCCCGCGCTCGTGAAGGAGCTGAGCGATCAGGAGATACTGACACTTTCGCTAGTTGAAAATCTTCAGAGAACCGACCTCAACCCCATCGAAGAAGCCGAAGGCTACGATCAACTTATCAGAGAATTCGGGTATACTCAGCAAACCGTGGCTGGTATCGTCGGAAAGGACCGATCCACGGTTGCGAACGTCCTCAGAATTCTCCAGCTGCCTCAGTCGGTGCGGGCATTTATTCAGGAAGGACACTTGTCGGCGGGACAGGCAAGACCTCTTCTGGCTCTGGATGACGGAGCCAGAATTACCGCCTTTGCGAGACAGGCCGTACAACATGGCTGGAGCGCGCGGGAAGTGGAGCGTAGGGTACGGGAGGCTGCAGCAGGGGATTCGGCCACCCGGAGGGGACGTCCAAGAAAGACTGACGACCGACCGGCAGAAATTCGAAGCCTTGAACAACGCTTACGCAAATACCTTCAGACAGATGTAGTGATCTCTCTCAAGCCCGGCAATCGTGGATCCCTTGTGATTGACTTCTATTCCCCGGAAGATCTTGACCGAGTCATTGACATCATTGGGTTAACAAACCATCCACGTTGATTTCAACAATTGGTCTAAGTCCTTGCCCTTAAATAAGTTACTCAACACACTATGAGCTTTGTTCGCTTGTTATCCACAGCCATAGTGACGATTATCGCAATCACGTTGGGGGCCTGTTCGGGGCACGACGCAGCCACAGCCAGGAAGCCGAAGGCCACATTCAAAGTAGCTCTTCTCACGCCCGGTCCAATCTCAGACAAGTCCTGGAATGCAGGCGCCTACGCCGGGCTCATGGCAATCCGAGACAGTCTCGGCGCCGAGGTCAGTCACATTCAGACCAGAACGCCAGCTGAATTCGATGAGAACTTCCGCCAGTATGGAGCAAAAGGATTCAACCTCGTATTCGGTCATGGGTTTGAGTTTCAGGACGCTGCCTTACGGGTTGCGCCAAACTTTCCAAATACGGTCTACGTCACGACTTCCGGGACAAGTGTAGCCAAGAACGTCGCAGGAGCCGAGTTCGGGTTCGAGGAGGCTTCATACCTCGCCGGGATGATTGCAGGACACGTAACAAAATCGAACATCCTCGGCGTAATCGGAGGAACCGAGCTCCCGCCGGTCGCAAAGAGCTTCGCAGCTTTCGGGCAAGGAGCAAGATCCGTAAATCCAAAAGTCAGAATCGTAGTTTCGTATATCGGAAATTGGGACGACGTCAGTGCAGGAAAAGAGCAGGCAATTGCACAGATATCGCGCGGAGTGGACGTGATCTTCCAAAACGCCGACGCTGCTGGTCTTGGAATATTTCAAGCGGTAAAGGAAGCAAAAGGCGTTTACATCATTGGCTCAAACTCGAACCAGAACGACATCACTCCACAGCAGACCCTTGGCAGTGTAGTCATAGATCTCCCGCACGCATTCCTGCTGATCGCAAGAGAAGTAAAGAAGGCCAATTTCACCGGGCATGTATTCTCCCTCGGCATTCATGATGATGTCGTGAACTTCGTTCTCAATTCGCGTATCGCAAACACGATACCGGCGGATGTGCTCGCAGCAGTTGATTCCGCGGAGAGGCAAATGATCATCGGATCCTTTCGCACCAGGCCGCTTCCCGATTCGCTCCGGGGGGCTACAAGCCAGTGATAGAGATCGTCAGGTACCTCGATACGCTCCTTGAAACGAGCACCATTCCCGATTATCCGAACGCCATCAACGGTCTACAGCTCGCAAACGGCGGAGCCATTCGCAAGATCGCTGCATGTGTGGATTTCTCGACACGAACCATTTCACACGCAATCGAGGAAAAGGCGAATCTCCTGCTCGTGCACCATGGAATGTTCTGGGGCGGTCTGAGGCCGATCACGGGTCCCGCTTACGAGAGACTGAGAATGCTGCTGGAAAACGACATCGCCGTGTACGCATCACATTTGCCCCTCGACCGGCACCCTATCTTTGGTAACAATGTGCTACTATCCAGACAGCTTGGACTCGGGGCGTCCGGCGAGTTCGCTCAATACAAGGGCATCGCCATTGGAGTGAGCGGCAATGCCGACATCGCCACCAACGAGTTGCTGGAACGCGCGAGACGCTTCGCACAGACTCATGGCGGTGATGTTGTCACGACAGTCATCCCGGAAGGCCGACGCACTTTGCGATGGGCTATCTGCACCGGAGGCGGAGCATCCGCAGACACGCTGCAGGAGGCGGCCGAGACTGGTGTGGACACTCTGATCGTCGGGGAGGGGCCGCACTGGACAGCGGTAGAAGCAGCCGAGCTTGACATTATCATCATTTACGCCGGCCATTACGCGACAGAGACGCTCGGAGTAGGCGCACTCGCTCAGCATCTGGCAGAGAAATTCAATCTCGAATGGACGATGATTCACGCGCCCACGGGTCTTTGATCACGCATCAGCAATTCCCAACAACGCGAGCCGGATCCGCATGAGAGTGGTCTTGCCGGCGCTCGAGCTGCATGAGATAACCAGACGATTCGGAACACTGACCGCACTCGACAACGTTTCTCTCATCATCCGTCCGGGCACGATCCACGCCTTGCTCGGTGAGAACGGTGCCGGCAAGACCACTCTCATGCGCATCGCATTCGGAATGATCCCACCGGATACCGGATGGATTGTAGTCGCAGGTGTCAGGCGTCGGCTTTCTTCTCCCGCCGAAGCGATTGCCGCAGGCATTGGGATGGTGCATCAGCACTTTTCGCTGGTTCCCGCAATGACAGTGGCGGAAAATGTTGCCCTGGGCGGAAGAGGACTGTATCGCTTCGATGAAGCGGCGAAACGAATTGCCGAAGTAGGAAAGCAAACAGGCCTCAAGCTCGATCCATCTTCCAGGGTCTCGGATCTCGCTACAGCAGACCGGCAGAAGCTCGAGATCGTGCGAACTTTGGCACACGGCGCGTCTGTGCTGATTCTCGACGAGCCAACAGCCGTACTCACTCCGAGGGATACCAGTGAGTTGTTCGGACAGTTGAGACTGTTTGCCGAATCCGGAGGGAGCGTAGTGCTCATTACGCACAGGCTGCAGGACGTTCTCGATCACGCGGATGAAGTAACCGTACTCAGGCGTGGCCGCTTCGTGATGAACGCTCCCGTAAGCGATGTAACACGATCCACGCTTGCGATTGCCATGATCGGCTTATCCGATATGCAATCTCAGGAAACACGGAAGCCGGTGACCCGGACTGACGTCGTTGCGCAAATACACTCGGTACCCTTACCGGATCACCGTGGTATCTGCTCGGATTCTGAAGTAAGCCTGGAGCTGTTCGCAGGCGAGATTCTTGGGGTTGCTGCGCTCGAGGGAGCGGCAAACGGCCTGCTGCGAATACTGGCAGGAAGACTTGCCCCGAAATCGGGGCAGATTGAGCTTCCGTCTCACGTCGGGTTCGTTCCCGAAAACCGTCAGCAGGACGCGATCGTTCCAGAGTTCTCTCTTACCGAGAACTTCGCACTAAAGGGGGCAGGTAAAAGGAAAGGCTTGCTACGATGGAAGGACCTGCGCAATCGAACGGCTGCGATCGTCCGCGAGTTCGATGTACGCGCCGACAGCCCCGACATGGCAGCACAACAGCTCTCGGGCGGAAACCAGCAACGCTTTGTGCTCGGTCGTGAGCTGGCCGACAACCCTTCGCTGCTGGTTCTCGATAATCCGACCCAGGGACTCGACGTAAGCGCTGCCGCATCAATTCATGCAAAAATGAGAAGCGCGTGCAACAGCGGAGCTGCAGTCATTTTCTTTTCCAGCGACCTGGATGAAATTGTCGAGCTTTCGGACCGTGTCGCTGTGATCAATAACCGCCGCATCACAATGGCCCGGCCCGACCGCGATGAAATCGGCAGGATTCTTCTCGCCACCGATATTGCAACCGGTACCAGTGGCTGAGCTGTCTCTGCTGGCTGATGCGCTCGTCCGAGCCACTCCGCTCATCATAGCCGGTCTCGCCGTCGCACTCGCGTTTCGCGGTGGCGTCTTCAACATTGGCGCTGAGGGCCAGCTGTTGATGGGAGCAACAGCTTCTACTGCGGTGACGCTCGCATTCGGTCCTGCTCTTGGCAGAGGTGTGATCGTTGTCGCTCTGCTTGCCGGGTTGCTTGCCGGTGCGTTGTGGGCCGGAATCGCAGCAGAGCTGAAGAGACGGTTTCATGTGCTGGAAATCATCAGCACGATAATGCTCAACTTCATCGCCATTCATCTGGTCTCTTATCTCGTACGAGGTCCGCTTCAGGAGCCAAGCCACATTTACCCGCAGACAAAATCAATTACAGGCATCGGGCAGCTTCCGATCATTCTGCCACCAACCCGGTTGCATCTAGGGTTCGCAATTGCGGTGGCACTTGGGCTCCTCACTGCCTGGGTGTTCCGACGTACCGTGGCAGGGTTCCGAATTCGTGCAACCGGCGCTTCTCCTGACGCTGCGTGGAGCGTTGGTCAGATAAACGTCGAACGAACATCGGTTATTGTATTCCTCGTGAGCGGTGCGCTTGCCGGACTGGCCGGCAGCATCGAGGTGACTGGAGTGACTTTCGCTCTTTACGAGAACATCTCCCCTGGTTACGGCTATACCGCAATTGCAGTCGCGCTGATCGCGGGACTGAACCCACTGGGCGTTATTGCGTCTGGAATCTTCTTCGGAGTCCTCGAGACTGGGGCGATCGCGCTGCAGCGTGAGCTGGCAATTCCGTCTTCGCTCGCATCAGTGGCCGAGGCGGCATTCATTCTTGCGGCGCTCACAATTGCCAGCGTACGCGGCCGCGTTTTGTTCGCCGCGAGAAGGGTCACCACTTCGTGATCGCTTTCGAGACGTTCCTGGAAGGAACCATTCGCACCGCGACACCCCTCGCATTTGCCGCACTGGGGGAAACCGTCGCTGAAAGATCTGGCGTTATCAATATCGGCCTCGAGGGCGCTATCATCGCCGGTGCATTTGGAGGCTTCGTCGCAGCTGGATCAGGAAGCGTGTGGATCGGGTTCGTCGGGGCTGCTATCGCCGGCACATTGATCAGCACGCTATTCGCGTTCTTCACTGTGCGTATTCGCGCAGATCAGATCATCGCTGGAACCGCTGTCAGCCTCTTGAGCCTTGGTCTGACAGCGACGATGTACCGGCAGGTCTATGGCGCAGCCGGTGCAGCGCTCAGCATTCCAACGATGGGCGTGACCGAAGTGCCAGGCCTTTCATCCATTCCTGTCATCGGACGCGCGTTATTTGCGCAGCCATCCATCACGTATCTACTATACCTGCTCGTCCCGGCCGTCTGGTGGTGGATGTATCACACCCACACCGGCCTTGGGCTTCGCGCAACCGGAGAAGACCCGAGGGCTGCAACAGCTGCAGGTATTTCGACCCGCAAGGTACAGACTGCGGCAGTATTGTTCGGCGGAACGTTGGGAGGAATCGCGGGCGGTGTGCTGGTTATCGCTCAGGCAGGATCCTTTGCCGAAGGGATGTCAGCGGGACGCGGGTTCATCGCCGTTGCAATCGTAGTGCTGGGTCGCTGGCACCCCCTTGGGGTTGCCGCTGCTGCAGTTGTATTCGGAGCTGCCAGCGCTTTGCAGTATCTCTTTCAGGCAATGGGGTGGTTATTACCATACCAGGCCTTTCTGGCACTTCCATACGTCTTAACGCTACTCGGCCTAGCCGGCATCGCAGGAAAAACCTCCGCTCCGGCCAGTCTTGGCAAATGGCACGACCAGTCCTGAACCGCAACCACCACCCGGTTCAGCATCCCGCGTAAGCGCTTCGCCACGTGATCTTCCACTGCGTGTCGGCAACTCTATCGAGCAGGATGATCCTCCCGCCGTCCTCGTACTCGAAGCTTACCACTACAGCAAGTCGGTTCGTGCGAACGAAGCGTACGGCCCCGAGCACATCATTCGTGCGTACAAGATCTTCCGAGCCTGTCGCGCGACTCTGAAATGCTACGACATATTTGCCGTCTGTAGACGGAGAACGCTCAGCAATCAAAAGAAGGTTCTCTTCACGCGGGTTCGCTTCTTCATTGATCTTCCGCAGAACGTTTCCGACGACGACAGACGTGGCGCCCATCGAGAACCGATAAGCTTTTCTAATGGAGAACGGTAGCCCGCGAAACGCCGGGTCAGCGCCTTCAGCCACAGCCGATGCCAATCGTGCAAGCTCAGTCGAGATCAGCGAAGAGTCGCTCGAGTTCATTCCTTCAAGCGAATCGAGCGGTAGCGGCTGGGCAACGCCCTTGCGAAAACCCACACGCCAGGAACGCTCCAGAGATCCGAAAAGAGAAGCCACAGGCCACGACGGGCACTCCATATTCGATTTCTGCGACACAACGAGCAACGTCCCCGAAGCAATTGCACCCGAAGGACCGAACAGGTCGACTGGCAGGTTTGCAAGTGAGTCGAGTTGAAAGGCCGAGGCATGAGACAGAGTACTGTCAGTCAAGTACGGGAGAACCACCGCGGCACGAGCGCCACTGTCTGACACAGGGACCAGTATCACCGGGCCTGCAACAGCTTCATCCCACCCCGTATTGGCAACTGGCGACGGAAGCTGAGCAGCAGGAAGGTGGGCTGCCAATGCCGAATCTGTCCGAGGTGAGGCTTTCTCACCACTGCACGCACTGGCGATCACAAGAAGGTAGACGGGCAGAGAAATCAGGGGGCGTTGCCGTATCATAGGTGATAATTTGCAGCCCCTCGAACCAGTCCGTCGAGTTGCGAGCAGATATGTCCCCCATGCAACAAGCGTAAGAATGACAGAAACCGCCACCGGAACTCCTCAATGTCGCATGCTGAACACACGCAGCCGGTCATTACGGACACAGGTGATGTAATAGCCGTCAGGGCTCCGGCGAGAGAGAGGTGGAGCTGGGCTCTTTACGACTTCTCCAATACCATCTTCTCGATGAACATCGCGACGCTGTTTTTCGCGGTGTGGCTGGTCAGGGACGTAGGGACATCGAATACCATGGCTGCTGTTGCGAGTAGCGTATCGTCCCTTCTGGTGGTGATATCGATTCCCATTTTTGGGGCGATCTCCGATGCAACCCAGCGACGTAAGCCCTGGGTCGTCGGGTTCACCATCATCGCGGTCGCGATGACCATGGTAATGGGCATCATTGGACAGACCATGGTTCCGTTGATTGGAGAGGCTGTCAGAGATCCCTCGGTTGCCTCGTACACGCTTGCCGGTCTTCCCGCCGTTGCCATTCTAACCGCGTTCATTGTTGCGAACTGGGCGTACCAGGGAGCAATGCCATTCTACAACGCGATGATGTTCGAGCTTGTGCCGCCGAACGAGCTCGGTCGTTTGTCCGGAGCAGGAACCGCTCTCGGATATGTAGGCTCGATCGTAGGCGTGCTTCTGGTCTCTCCGTTCTTCAACGGCGTAATGCCGGTAGTTGGAGCTCTGCCTGCCGAAGTGATTGGGTTTCTCCGCGCGGGCATCCCGTTCACCGGGCATGCAGGTCGAGTGTCAACTTTCGTACCTACAGCAATTTTGTTCCTGCTTTTTTCTCTTCCGCTATTTCTGTTTTGCAAAGATCACAACGCAAAGACAGGGAAACAGAGAATTGCATGGAAGGAAGCATTCCAGGGTGTCATCGACACGCTTCGTGATTCCAGAAAATACCCGGGTGCGTTGCGCTTCCTGCTCGCGTCGTTTCTCTACCAGGACGCAATCGGTACGATCGTGCAGTACATGGCACTGTATGCTGTGATGGCCATGGGATTCGAGAAGGGCCAGGAAGTCACACTTTTCGTGGTTCTCACTGTGCCTGCCGTGATCGGCAGTTATCTCATCGGGCTGGTTGTGGACAGGATAGGGCCGAAGAAGAGTCTGGTATTCGTGATCGCCGGTTGGGTCGTGCTCCTGATAGCGATGATAGTGGTGCCCAGCAAGTTTTCGTTCTGGATAGTCGGCGCAGCCATAGGACTGATCTTCGGCGGGGTGGCGACAGCGGAGCGGCCGTTGCTTCTTACCCTCGTTCCTGATATCGAGGCGGCGAGATTCTTCAGCCTGATGGTCCTGTCTTCTCGCGCCGCGGCAATTGCTGGTCCGCTGATCTGGGGATGGACCGTTGATGGCCTGTTGCCCTCGTTCGGCACCGGTGTGGCATATCGAGCAGCAGTCATGACTGTCGCCATCGGGATGTTGTTGTCGCTTGTCCTGCTCTGGAAAGTTCCAGACAAGTGGCACGTGCAGAGCGGGGCGTGATCTACGGACTGCTGCGCTGGTTCACGGGAATAGCGCTTCATTGGTTTTACTCAAGTATTCAAGTCGTTGGTAGGGAGCGCCTTCCCGCTAACGGCCCGGTTCTTCTCGCGGCAAGCCATCACAACGCACTTGTGGATGCACTCATCGCAGGCTGGGTCGCTCCTCGAAGGCTTACGCTCACCGCCAAGGCGACATTGATGGACAACGTATTTCTCGCCTGGCTGTTTCCGATCCTCGGTGTCGTACCATTGCGAAGAGCGAGCGACGAGAGGAACCGCGTTAAAAGCAGCACTTCGCATAAGGCGCGTAACACGGGTGCGTTCGAGAGCATTCTGGACGTCCTCGAAGGAAACGGAATGGTTCTCATCTTTCCAGAAGGAAGAAGTCACAGCGAGGCGGCGCTGGCTCCACTCAAGACAGGGGTATCCAGGATTGCGCTGGCAGCACGCGACGAAAGAGGTATTCGCGGATTGCGGATCGTGCCGCTCGGCTTGAGCTTCGAGGACAAGGGCAAGCCGGGAACTGCGGTTCTCGCAGAAGTCGGCGATCCCGTGTTGATGGACAGTCTCGGACCAACAGGAGTTGACGATCTGACCGCAAACGTCGCGCAGAGACTTGCCGCGGTGTCGCTGAAAACACCGGAGCCATCGCCAGATCGTGATTCGATCAGGAGAAAGAGAGGAATTCGTCCCCTGGCATCACCGCTTGCCGCATGGGGTGAGCTCACCCATCGCTACATCATCAACTACGCACGCGATCTCGCCATCCGTCAGAGCCGATCACCTGACGATCCGGCGATGCTGACGATTATTTTCGCGCTCATCTTCATACTCGCATCGTACATCGTGCAGTTCGCGATTGCCTGGGCCTTAGCCGGCTTGTGGTGGGCGGTGTTTTATGTCGCAATGCTTCCCGTGGGAGCTTATTGGGCTGCGTTCAGATACCATTCGAGGCCGGACAGAGAGCCCATTATTCGCTGAATCATCACTTTGTCTCAAGCCAATTAATGCCTGTTCCCGTCTCTACCACCAGTGGAACGGAGAGGCTGGCGGCGTGCTCCATCTCATATTTGACAAGCGACCGAACTGCTTCAAGCTCCTCCACTGGAAGCTCGAACACAAGCTCATCGTGAACCTGGAGAAGCATTTTCGCTGAATGTCGAGCAGTTTTGAGCGAATCGTCAATCCGGATCATGGCAATCTTGATCAGGTCAGCGGCAGATCCCTGTATCGGAGAGTTTGCGGCAGTTCTCTCTCCGAATGCGCGGATGTTGAAGTTGCGCTCGCGTAGCTCAGGTATGTAGCGGCGCCGGCCGAAGATGGTAGTAACATATCCATGCTCGCGCGCGAACTCGACACTCGAATCAAGATATTTCCTGATCCCGCTGAACCTCTCGAAGTAGCGAAGGATAAACTCCTTGGCCTCCGCGTGCTCGATCTTCAGCTGGCGCGAAAGCGCATGAGCTCCCTGTCCATAGATCGTTGCGAAGTTGATCGTCTTCGCACGAGCGCGCATTTCGGCTGTGACCTGATCCACACCGACATCGAAGATGATTGCTGCGGTCTGACGATGAATGTCTCCGCCCGCATTGAATGCTTCCACAAAAGCAGGATCGCCGGATAGGTGCGCAAGGAGACGTAGCTCTATCTGCGAGTAGTCAGCAGTAAGCAGAATCCATCCTGGACGGGGGATAAATCCACGTCGGATATCGCGTCCGAGCTCCCGCCTGATCGGAATGTTCTGAAGGTTCGGATCGCTGGATGAGAGACGCCCGGTTGCGGCAACTGTCTGGTTGAAGGAAGTGTGCAGGCGACCCGTTTCAGGGTTCACCATGGCCGGCAAGGCATCCAGGTACGTGTTCTCGAGCTTGGCGAGCTCGCGATATTCCATGAGCAGGCCAGGGAGCAGATGTCCCGCATCGGCCAGCTCCTGAAGAACACTCGCATCGGTTGAAGGTCCAGTGCTTGTCTTCTTAAGCGTCGGAAGCCCGAGCCTGGTAAAGAGGATCTCCCGCAACTGGGGGTTCGAGTTGATGTTGAACTCGGTACCGGCGGCAGCATAGATCTGCTTTTCCACAGCTTCTCTTTCGCGCCGGAAGCGCTCTTTGAGAGAGCGAAACCACGACACGTCTATGGATATTCCCGTCCACTCGATGTCGGCAAGCACGCCCACTAAAGGAATCTCGATATTCTCCAGAAGAGGACGGACTTCCGAGCTGTCGAGCTGCGGTTCGAATATGCTCCGGAGCCGAAGGGTCATGTCGGTGTCCTCGCACGAATAGTCACGTGCTGCTTCAACCGGACATTCGTCGAATGGAATTGCCGATCTTCCTTTGCCGCACAGGTCTGTATACGACATCATCGAGTACTCGAGAAACTCGAGGGCCAGTACATCGAGACCATGTGATCTTCTACCGGGATCAAGAACGTAGCTGGCAAGCATCGTGTCGAAATCCAGACCCCGAAGACCTACTCCGGCACGACGAAGCACGAGCACGTCATATTTGGCATTCTGGGCCGTTTTCTTCACCGCTGGATCTTCGAGCAGATCCCTCAAGGGTCTCATCTCATCCGAGCTGATGGATGGCAGGTTTCTCACGGCGCTGGCGGCGTTTCCTGGCTGCTGCTTCTCCTGAAGCGTGACTCCGCCTGTGCCAGCCGAAGCCGTTGCCCTCCTTGCCTTGGAGCCGCTGGTCAGCGGCTCATCACCACCTCTGATCAGGCCTCTGTCCTCAGGGGCGTCTGTCGCCGAACGATCGCCAGCGGCGTCAATTAGGAGCTCTCCCTGCAATCCTTGTCCTGTCGAATGGCGGAGAGGCAGGTAGTACGCCTCTCCGGGCGCGACAGCGATGGCGATTGACACGAGGGTGGACCTCATCGGGTCAACCTTGAGTGGACTATCGGGATTTACTACCGTTTCCGTAGCCAGTGCGATCATACCTGCATCACGTGCACGAGCCACGAGAGCAGTCACCTTTTCGACGTCGTCCACGATCGTGTACGAGACCTTTTCGACGACAGGATCGTTCGCTTCAATCTTTACGGATTCAGCAGAAGCCGGGCTTTGTGCGGCAAGCGCACCGACCGTCTTTGCCAATGAGTGGAACTCGAGATCCATATAAAGATCCCGAAGCCTTGCATAGTCCGGCTCGTGCAGGCGCATTCGCTCACCGTCAAACGATACGGATAAATCGTCTCGTATCGTTACTAATTCCTTGGAAAGTCTGGCATTGTCGGCGTACTGCAGCAGCGCCTCACGGGGACGCTTCTTCGGGATCTCGTTCGCGTGCTCCAGGATGGACTCCAGGGTGCCATACAGGTCTACGAGTTCGCAGGCAGTCTTGTCGCCGATACCACGGACCCCGGGAATGTTATCCGAAGAATCTCCGACCAGCGCCAGGTAGTCGGTGACATGATGCGGCGGAACGCCAAGGCGTTCGCTCGCGTTTTCCATTCCGACCCAATGTTCCTCCACTCCCGCTGGACCACCACGCCCGGGGTTTAACAGCCACACTCCCGGCTTTACGAGCTGCTGGAAGTCCTTATCCCCAGAGACTATAACGATGTTCAGCTTCTGCTCGAGGCCCTTGGCCACGAGCGTGCCGATAACGTCATCGGCCTCATAACCGGGGAGCGTCACGACCGGGATACGATACGCCTCGAGAAGCTGGCATATCCTGTCCATTCCGCGATCAAAGTCCGCCTGGAGTTCCTCCGTCAGTTTTTCGCGAGTCGCCTTGTACGCCGGATAGACTTCATGCCGGAAAGAAAGGCCCGAGTCATGGACCCATGCCAGGTAGTCCGGCTTGTGCCTGTCGAGCAGCCTCTGGAGGAAATTCGAGATCCCCCATACTGCTGATGTATTCTCACCCTTGCTCGTGGTGAGAGGACGCGAAATCAGGGCGTAGAAGGCGCGGTAGATCAGCGCGTATCCATCTACCAGAAAGAGACGAGGGGATTCCGGAAGCTGCATCACTGAATATAAGGCGCCCCCGTCGGGGTTCCGCAGACAGGGGCCGTCAGGACCTTCAGTTCTTGAGCCGTTCCGGCGTTAGACCGGGACCATCGTGTGAACGTTGGTCGCGTGCAGGCCCTTGTTGCCGGTCTCGATGTCGAACTCCACCTGCTGTCCCTCTGCCAGCGTCTTGAACCCTTCCATCGAGATCGCAGAGAAGTGAACGAACACGTCTTCTCCACCGTCCTGTTCGATGAAGCCATATCCCTTGGCGTCATTGAACCACTTCACCTTTCCCTTTGCCATTTGAACCGCCTCCGGCATGTGATTCGGGTGCGCGCCTATATAGAATCGAGCCGGATTTTTGTCAAGTCGCTAATAATCCGCGCCTGTGCATCCACTTCAGTGAATCAGGAGACGTGCGTTTATGTTCTGGAACTCCGTCTCGCTGATCGGCGTCAGTCGCCATCTGCTCGAGCCGGATTCATCATAAAAAATGAGCCTGACCCGATACTGGCCATACTCCCAGTACTGGAGCCGGCCGCGTTGCGACACGGACGTGCGAGTTACCGGACTGTTCGTAGTCTGCTCGTAGAGCTGATCGGGCTCTCCCAATACGACAAAGACTCGTGCGCGGTCGGCAAGCCATCCCGAGCGGGCGCTGCCATCGTCCCGGAAACGAATGCCAGCTAGCCGCAATCGGGCAAAGTATGTCTGCAAGCCTTCGTGCTCCGGGGTGGCGGGAGCGGGGTCGCTAGCCCGGAGGAACGCCGCCCACGCTTGTCCCCGCTGCTCCACCGGAGCCTCCCGCAACATTTTCAGCCGTTCCGGCGATACGTAGTACCGCAGCTGGCTCATTAGATCTTCGTAGGAGAGAAGCGGTATGTCGCTGCCGAAGCTGACGAAGACCGGAGTCCTTACCGTATCGGTCGCGTCGGCATGTGTGAAAGTGACGTTCGCAATGCCTATCCCGACGCGGGATATTGGAATTGTTACCACTCCACTCAGCAGTCCGCCCGTCCTCTCCAGAACAGTCGTGTCGCGCCAGGTAACCGCCCCACGATCGTTCTGAACGACAAACGAGACAGGAAGCCGTGCCTGTTGGCCATATGCTTCCAGATAGACGGAAACCGTACTGTCCTGTCCGAATACCGCGCTGGAGCGCGGGCTTGCCAGAACCCGCGGTAGTGAATCGAGCGTTGACCGATGGCTCGCCTCGTAGACGAGAACTGGAGTCGAGAGACGCCCTTGAATAAGACGAGGAACGGTGATGGCGCCTTCCTGTGCTGCGCTCCTGTTGCTGGCGGCGTCCCTTACCAGGAATGAGATCGTATACTTACCCGGGGGTACTTCGAAATAGTTCTGAAAGATTACGCTCTCGTCGGTGCGATTCACTTCCTTGAACGTGGCTACCCGCACAATCTCGAGGGCGTCAACCGTCTTGATCTCGGTATTGCCCTGGCTCAGCTTGAGCCTCACCTCGTAGGACGCACGGTAAGTGTCTCCATCCCGAACGAAGCTGAGCGTCCGGTTGGAAATCGAGACACTCGCGAGAACTATCGTCATCTCCGGACTGCGTGCGGCGAAATAAGCGATCTTGCCCACGTACGAGAGGGGACTCCCGGTAGCAATGAGGCCCATCTGATTGTAAATGGTGGTCGGATCGCGGCCCTGCTCCACGGATCCGGTAACGACCGGAGCCGGAACAGAACCGGGGGAGGCGCCCTGTTGCTGCCGGCTGCACGCGGCACCAGCGAGAAACGGGAGATATACAAGGGCTGATCGACGAAGCATGAAAGCGCACATTGTTGGATTTACCCTATCTACCTAAAACGGTTTCTGTTACTTTCGCACGCGTGTCTCATCAGAGCTTGATCGGCTCAAAGATAGCCGGCTACACCATACAGGGTGAGGTTGGGGAGGGCGGTACATCGGCAGTGTACAGGGCCCAGCACCCTATCAATGGTACCGTCGCCCTCAAGGTGCTCAGAGAAAAGCTTCGCCATGACCGAACTGCCGTTGCCCGTTTCGTGCGGGAGGCGCAGTACGGAACCCGTGTACGGCACCCTAACGTCGTGCGCACAATCGAGATTGGCGAGTCCGAGACGGGCCTGCATTTTCTCGCCATCGAGTGGGCAGGTGGTGAGCTTCTCGAGAAGTACGCAAAGCAGCACGCCCCGCTGTCTTGTGAGGAAACCGCGATAATCATCACACAGATCGGTGCTGCTGTACACGCTTCACACGCAGCGAGAATTGTCCATAGAGATCTGAAACCCGAAAATGTGATGTATGATCCCGAGACCCAGCAAGTCAAGTTGCTCGACTTCGGGATTGCCACAGATGTCCAGGCGGCCGCCGATGAAAGGCTCACTCGGGCCGGTTTCTTCGTCGGATCGCTCATGTACATCGCGCCGGAGGCACTTTCCGGTGAGCTGGTAACCCCTGCGGCAGATCAATACAGCCTCGCTACTATCGCCTACTACCTTCTCACACGGGCATTGCCATACACGGCCAAGGCGCCTCGGGAGATGTTCACTCAGTTGTTAACCCTTCCGCCAATCCCCCTCAACGCAGCGAAAGAAAGACTCAAGTTCCAGCTGGCTCTCGAGAAGGTCGTTATGAAGGCGCTTTCCAAAGAGCCGGCGAACCGCTATCCGGACGTCATGGCTTTCACTGCGGCCTTTCAGGAGGCCGTATCAAGCCCGGCTTCGAAACAAGCTGAACTGGTTGAAGCCGAAGGCGGCGGAATGTTAGCCAGGATGCGCGGAATCCTTCGCCGTAACCCCTGATTCAGATTCGTTAACAGGAAGCCATAGCGTAAACGTCGATCCTTTTCCAGGTTCGCTTGCCACCAGAAGGTCCCCTCCCAGAAGTCGCGCAAGACGTCTCGAGATAGTCAAGCCAAGCCCGGTTCCCCGACGGGGTGAATCAGTTCGCGGGCCTGCTTCTACCTGCTCGAACTCTTCGAAAACTCGTTCCTGATCGGTTATCGCGATTCCGATTCCCGAATCGATTACCTGAATGGCAAGCCAGGAGATCGCCCCATCGTGTGCCATCGCAACCACCTGCGGCAGTCCCTCGTCAAGCCCGCTTTTACCCGGAAAGACACGGGTCTTTACCACTATCGATCCAGTATCCATGTATTTGATGGCGTTCCCGATTAGGTTCACGAGAATTTGCCGTACGTGCGTAGGATCGCTTCGAATCCTCGGCAGTGCTCCACCCATGACCAGGGAAAGGCTCAGGTTCTTCTCGTTGAGAAGAGACTCCACCTCGCTTGCCACGTCGAGGATGAATGGTCGAATGTCAAAGGATTCCGTATGCACGTCCAGTCTGCCCGCAGCCATCTTCGCCAAGTCAAGAATCTGATCGACAAGGTGACGCAAATGATTCGCAGATGCTTCAATCCGCTCGACCGGCTTTGCCTGCCTTGGACTTAGCTCTCCGTAGACCCCCTCTCGCAAGAGATCTACAAAGCCGACAATGGCATTAAGCGGAGTACGCAGTTCATGCGATACATTGGCGAGAAAATCGTTCTTCATGCGATTGGCACGAAGGAGCTCGGAGGAAAGCCGCTCCAGCTCTCTCGAGCGCTCGACTAGACGTGCAGCCTGATGACGCTCATGTTGCAGAAGAAACACGAGTCCGATCACGATAGCGGCGACAAACAGATAAACGAGCGGTTGCATCTACCTCCTTACGACAACAGGTGCAAATCCACGTGCCACCGCGTCTCACATCATACCGACGCCATGATACCAACTGCATATCCGGAACGCTATGAGCAACTTAGACACGCTTAGGCAGCTTCTTGTGGCACGCTCAGTAAAAACCGGAAGTTTTACTCTTGCTTCCGGAAAGTCTTCCAACGTTTACATAGATGCCCAGCTCACAACGCTCAGCCCAGAGGGAATGGTCCTGATAGGATCCGTCGGGCTTTCCCGTATTGAGGCGCAAGGATGGAGACCGGATTCAATCGGTGGGCTGACCATGGGAGCTGACCCGATTGCATTTGCAATCGCCCGTACAAGTGCTGACCGATCTAATCCGTTGAGAGCATTCACGGTCCGAAAGGAGCCGAAGTCCCACGGCACCAGTAACCTCATTGAAGGACCGTTCAGACCAGCCGACAGCGTCGTCATCATCGAGGACGTCATCACAACCGGCACATCAGCTATCCAGGCAATCGGTGCGATCGAGAATGCCGGGGGAAAGGTTCTTGGCGTTCTCGCACTTGTAGATCGCGAAGATGGCGGACGAGAAGCAGTTCGAGCGAGAGGATACGACGTTATATCGCTCACAACAATTACCGAGCTTATCAATTGAGCCCCGCTCTTTACTCACTTGGTCGTTGATCCAGTATTGTTTTGCTCATAATTTCGCTGGCGTGTAATCCAGCCGGGCGAGGTGGCTGCCGGCCGAAAGGACCGAAGAACGCCGGCATAGGGCAGAATCACTTCACTTCGAAAATACTGAAGCATCCCCGCGCCATCGTAGGACTCCCGGAATGCCACCGGTGACATCTTCATAATGGTTCGTACGTGGCGTCCGAAGCTCTGGGGTGAAGAGTAATCGAGATAGTTCGCGACACTAGCCACAGAGAGACCAGGGTTCTCGAACAGTTTCGCGGCTCGAATCAGACGCGCCAACGCCAGATATCTCTTCGGAGGAGGAAGCTTCGCCCGAAAGAATCGACTCATCAAAGTACTCGGTAGAATATGCAGCTGACGGGAAAGTTGCCGAATCGTATGAATCTGTGGAGTGTGGCTGAAAAGCAACTCGAAGAACCTCCAGCAGTCACTCGGCGCTCCAGAGAGATCAGCGCTCAACTGTCCGAGCGCTGTACGTTGAAGATCACTCGACTTTTCAGCCGCAAGTATCTCACGAAGCATTTGCCACCCGGAGGGATGGCGGGCATCAATCAGGATACGCACCCCCAGCTGTCCAAGATCCAGAAGGTTCTGTGGCGTCGAATACTGGGTTTCAGTCAACAGCGCCATCGCCGGAATACGTGGAAACTCGCGCACCATGGCTGCCATTCTTGCGCTGCTCTGTAACCCATAGCAGGCAATCGAGATCAGAACAGCTCCTGCTCTTCGCTCCCTCAGATCCGCCATGACTTCATCGAACGATTCGCGATGAAGAGCCGAATACAGTCCCTCAGCTGCTGCGTCCACGCGTTGTCGCTCGCCTGGAGTGAGGATAGTCGATACCGGCATCAGCTTGGACAATGGTTTCGATTCGCGCGACATGGCCGGCTCTCCCTGGCTGGAAAGGTTAATTCGTCAATGCCGGTCATTATAAAGGCACTGCGTCACACCCCCGTCACCGACAAAACACAAAACCACACCTGATTAGCCCATTTCCGTCAGCGCCCTGCATATATTTCAAGGTTATAGGAGATCGGTTGGACGGTCGCGCATTAGTATCCTCGCGATACTAATTCGAGGAAAGTCCGGGCTCCGTGGGTAGGGCTGCCAGGTAATGCCTGGGCATGGCGGGAAACTGCTGTGACGGAAAGTGCCACAGAAAACAAACCGCCTCTCCGGAGGTAAGGGTGAAAAGGTGGGGTAAGAGCCCACCGCGTCCATGGCAACATGGACGGCACGGTAAACCCCGGCTGGAGCAAGGCCAAGTAAGCGGCGAGAGTGCCCACCTCGATAAAGACGCCGCGGGTAGGCTGCTAGAGAGCACGAGCGATCGTGCTCCGAGAGAAATGATCGTCACGGTGGCTAGACCATCGAACAGAACCCGGCTTATAGACCGATCGCTTGATCTACAGCAGCCCTTTGCGGAGCTTTCCGTAGAGGGTTGTTGTTTTTTCCAGCGAATACGAACATGGAACATAAATGTTACACCGGTATAAGCTCACACTCTTGCTGACCATGATCGCTGGTTGTACGAGAGCGGTTCCAGCTTCGGGGCCTGTACCAAGGCCTGCAAATTCGACACACCCTTTATCCGCCACTGAATGGAGGATTATCCCGACTACCGAGCCGCAGGAATATCGCTCAATCGTCAACACAACCCTTGAGCTTGATTCGGCTTCAACCAGAATCCGTGACACTGTCACCGTTCACGCCCGCTTTACCCTGTCACTCAGGCGATTTCCGACACTAGTGGTAGTTTCAGGAAGTGTCGAGGCCTTCTCGATCGAAGCCGGTAGCAGGATAGGAGCCCCAGTTCGCTTAACCACGCTTCCTCTTTCTTTCGCCGGCCGGGTTACTACCAAGGGATTAACGCTCGAACCAGTAGGCGGACAAACCAAAGATCAAACTACTGACTGCGCAAACCCAGAACTGACCGCACTTGGTATTGTTGAGCGAAGCCTTATGGTAATACCAGAAGAGCTTCAACAGGGCGTCAGCTGGACTGATAGCAGCTCAATGACCGGATGCACTGGATCCGTTCCGGTTACGGTTATATCAATCCGGACTTACGAGGTTCTCGGCGAAACAGACTATGCCGGTACGATCGTAATTGCTCTCAAGAGAACTGACAGAAAATACTTCGGTGGTGAAGGTACCCAGGGTCAGCACAGGGTCATCATGAAAGCTGAAGGGTCTGGATCAGGTGTCGTTTACGTGAACCGGATCACCGGAACAATGGTCTATTACGAAGGGGAGCAGAACGCCATCGTTACCGTGACATCGTCCGGCCTAAACTACCGATTCATCCAGACCCTGAAAGAAAAGACAGCAGCGGTTCACTAAGCATTGCCTCAGTCAACAAGCCTGAGTGGCATTACGAGGCAGAAATACGAAGCTGGATCGGACCACCCTTCGGGCTCGAGTGTCGCAGCACGCTCAGGTGCCTTCAGGGTAATACGCACATCATCCGTCGGGATATACCGCAGGATTTCCAGCAGATAGCTTGCATTAAAACCGATATCCAGCTGATCACCAGTGTACCGAACTGGCAACTCATCCTGGGCTTCACCCAAATCTGGCGTCTGAACACTGAACTTCAGCATCCCCGAGTTAAAGGAGAGACGAATTCTGTGAGTCTGGTCGGACGCAACAACAGACATCCGCCTCAGCGCACTTACCAGTGCCACCTTATCAACCACCGCAATTCTATCATTATCCTTTGGGATTACCTGCTCATAGTTCGGATACGGCCCTTCAATCAATCGGGTATAGACGGCGGTAAAAGGAGAACGGAATCCAATATGATTTTCGCCGCGTCCGATTTCCAGTTCCTCTTCGGCTGGAAAAAGTCTACGAACCTGCTCCAACGCTTTTGGCGGAACAATAAGATCGTTGGATGGGGCCGAGTCCGAAGCAATCGGAACATCCATCTTAGCCAGCCGATGGCCATTTGTTGCTACCATGCTCATACGGTCAGGCCGAAGCTCCCATAAAACCCCATTGAGAATCGGCCTGCTTTCCTCTGTTGATACAGCAAAGGCCGTATGAGAAATAAGCTTCTGCAAATCTCCTGACTTGATTCGCCAGCTCTCGTCGAACTTGACCAAAGGAAACGTCGGAAACTCATCCCGAGGCAAACCAAGCAACTTAAACCGAGAACGTCCGCACTCCAGAGTAATCCGTTGTTCCCCGATCGCTGCAATCCTAACCGGAGCGGGCGGCAATTCCTTGGCAATCTCCGAAAGTTTCTTGGCTGGAATTGTTACCGCGCCCGACACCTCTACGTCTGCAGCGACCTCCGTACTGACTGCAATGTCCAGATCCGTCCCCGACAGCTTAATACCTCGGTCTGTCGTCTCAACCAGGATATTGGCCAGAACAGGTAACGTTGTTTTGCTCGGGATGCTCGCAGTAACGGCATTCAGGCCTTCCTGAAGCTTCTCTCGAGAGATTGTAAAACGCATCCCGTATCCTTCCTGTGTGGATAGTTTTGTTTGTTCTACTATAACTGTTCTAATAAAGACAAAAACAGTAGTCGTAGTAGAGGCTGTGGAGATGTTGATAGAAGGGCAGAAGTTATTGCATCTGCAGGAGTTCCGCCATTGAGGGCCATGTGGATTCTAGCGTGAAGGCAGGTTGTTTGTGCGCCAGTATCCTCGCGGATATGTGATATGAGTCAAGCGCGCAGTGATTCCAACATGGACCTGGCTTTATCAACGCGGCCTTTTAACACGGGATCAGCAGCGGTTGCCTTAGCAATCTTGTCAATACTGTGTATGACGGTCGAGTGATCTCGGCCTCCAAAAGCATGCCCGATTTCGATTAATTGGGTGCCAAGGAGCTCGCGCGCGAGGAACATGGCAATCTGGCGAGGCAGGGTAAGGGTCTTTGTACGAGTCTTGGAACGTAAGCCATCAGGAGTTACTCCCCACTCACGAGCGATGATTTGTTGAATGGTTAATATGGAGAGTACGAGCTGGCCAGCCTGAATTGTATTTTCACTTCCGCGAAGCTTATCACGTAGAGCCTCGCGTGCGACGTCAAGAGATATATCCCTATGCTTGAGTGAAGCATAGGCGAGGAGCTTGATGATGGACCCTTCGAGTTCTCTAACGCTTGAGCGTACGTTTTCTGCGATAAACCGAATGACGTCATCGGGTATTGTATGTTCGAGGTGGTCGAGATGTGCTTTCTGTTTTAGAATTGCGACGCGATGCTCAAAGTCAGGCAGTTCGATATCAGCGACCATTCCCCACTGGAAACGGCTAATTAATCGCCCTTCAAGACCGGCGATTTCGGAGGGTGCTCTGTCGCTTGTGAGTACGATCTGTCTTCCTGCTTCGTAAAGGGCATTAAAAGTGTGGAAGAACTCCTCCTGAGTTGCTTCCTTGCCTTTTAGAAAATGGACATCATCCAACAGCAGTAGGTCGGTCTCTCGATATTGGCGCCTGAAACCCGCATTAGTCCTGGTCTGAATCGCTGAGACGAGCTCATTTGTGAATTGCTCGGTTCCGACAAAAGTGATTCGAGTTTGTGGGCTTCTTTCAAGAATATCGTGGGCAATTGCCTGCATAAGATGAGTTTTGCCCAACCCGGTGTTACCATAGATGAACAAGGGGTTGTAGACCTTTCCTGGAGCCTGGGCGACAGCATGAGCAGCAGCCGCAGCGAGCTCATTTGACTTTCCTATGACAAAGTGGTCAAATGTGTATCGTTCGCTTAACTGTGCGGCACTGGCACCATGCTGGGCTTTTACTGTTGCGTTAGTGCTGGGAGGTGGTGCTACAAAAAAATCCATCTGAGATCGTTTTTTCCGCTCTTCATGAACGCGAAATATGACTTTGATCGGATGTCCAAGGGCAATCGGCGCATAGGCGGAGAAGAGCTCAGCATGTTTGGATTCGTTCCAGTCGGCGGCAAATTGATCTGGAACCCCCACTGAAATGATGTTGCCATCAATGCTGAGTGCTTCGGTTGGCTCGAGCCAAGTGCGGAAAGTCTGTTCAGGAATGTCTTGGCGAGCCCGGTCGAGAAGGCGCTTCCAAGTTTCAGCGGGAGTGAGTGACATAGGGGACGCAAACCGTAGCGTATCATTGTGGAAAAGTCAATTAGCATCACCATAGCCTGACTCAAGGTGACTTGCCGTATCTTCCACCAGGAGTTAGGTTTAGGGTTGTTTTCGTTTTAGTTCATATCGGCAATTTTGGAGCATTAATGGGCAAGCCAACCTACCGTCCTCGAAATAAGCGTCGTGTTCGTACGCACGGGTTTCGGGAGAGAATGTCAACCCGGTGGGGTCGCGAGGTATTGAGCCGCCGTCGGAAGAAGGGGAGAAAGCAGCTGAGCGTAAGGTTGCCGAGCAAGTACGCCGGCGCGTAAGCGGTTTGGCTATCCGCGTAGTTACAGGCTTACGCGGGAATCAGATCTAGAGCTGGTGAAAAAGGCAGGGAGACGGCTGTGTACCGAGCATCTTGATGTTCGGGCAACCGACTCCCTGTTTTCTCACGCAAGGGTGGCGGTAATCGTGGCGAAATATGGCCATACGATCGTTGAGAGAAACCAGCTTAGACGACGATTGCGTGAACTTGCCCGAACGAAGCTGATTCCATCCTCTGGCCGAGTGGATGTTGTCATTCGATCTCTTCCTTCTGCCTATGCAGCGAGTTTCGACAGGCTGCTGGATGAGGTGGAGATGATTGCCAGAAAGTTGTCTCCCGAGTTTGGGAGTTCATGAGAACCGCGCTGGTGCTGTTCATACGCGGCTATCAGCTGTGGATCTCTCCACTGTTTCCGGCTGCATGCCGCTATTATCCAACCTGCTCATCGTATGCGATTGAAGCAATCGAGAAGCATGGTACAGTTTCAGGTGGCTGGCTGGCGATCCGTCGGATCGCGCGATGTCACCCCTTCCGGCTGGGTGGTTACGACCCGGTCCCGTAAATGGACAAAAGACTCTCAATCGCCCTGCTTCTTACCGCCATAATCGTGGCGGTCACTCCGGTTCTATTTCCAACGTCTCGTCGCCCACCACCGGCGACCAGTGCTGTTACTCCGACACGGAACGCTGAACCGGCAACACCAGAACGCTCTCTGCCAGTCACCAGCCCGACGGTTCCCTTCGTAGTGGGCTCGGTGATTGATACGAGCGTCACCTCCCCTTCGATGCAGCCGGTGGTGCCGCCGCGGTCGGAAGTCACGACAGTGTTGACGGCGACAACTGAATATCAGTTTACGAATGTTGGCGCTGCGCCTGTGTCGGCAGTCTTTCGCGAGTATAAGAATCTCGGCCCGGCAAAAGGACCTGTCGATCTCAGGATTCCTGGGCGCCCGCTTCTCCGGTATTCCCTAGTATCGAAAGGAGACACGGTCCCGCTCTATGCGACTGCCTTTAAGCTCTTGAGCTCACAGGGCTCCGGCGGGAACAAGGTCCTGACCTATAGAGCTTCTGTAAATGGCCTGGGTGTCGTCGTCTCCTACGAGATAGCTCCTGACAAGTACTCCATAGCCATCAACGGGAGGATTGAGGGCGCAGCCGGGTCCACCTATCTGTTGGTGGATCTTCCGTCGAGTCTCCCGACGACGGAAGCGGACACCCTTAGCGACCTTCGTACGTTGTCCTATTCGTTTAAGCCGTCTCGTGATCATGCTCGAGGGGTTCCATTCAGTAAGCTGGATCCGGGGGAGAAAAGGCTGGAAGCAGGCCCTCTTACCTGGGCGGCAGTACGCAACAAGTACTTCGTCATCGGGCTGGTTAATCCTGAGGGCAGCGCGTTTGAAGAAATGACGCTCACTGGTGGTGTGCGCACGTCGAAGATTGCCACAACCGCTTCGGCCACCGCGGTCAAGGCGGTGAAAGGCGGCGCTTTCGCTTTCGACATGTACATCGGACCTCAACAGTCCACGCAGCTGCTTGCGATGGGGCGGGATTTCGATAACGTGAACCCCTATGGATGGAGCGCTCTTCAGCCAGTCGTAAACCCGATCGCGGCGCTCTGTATCAAGCTGTTGCTCTGGATGCACAAGCACCTGAATCTAAGCTATGGATGGGTCCTCGTAATCTTCGGAGTAGTCATCCGAGTAGCGCTATGGCCGCTCAATCAGAGTGCCATGCGATCGAGCATGAAAATGCAGGAAATTCAGCCACGGCTTGCTGAAGTTCAGAAGAAGTACAAGGACAAGCCGGAAAGGCAGCGCGAAGAAATGATGAAGACCTACAAAGAAGCGGGTGCAAGCCCATTCACGGCATTGTCCGGTTGTCTCCCGATGCTGATACCAATGCCGGTCTTGTTCGCGCTCTTCTTTGTATTTCAGAATACGATCGAATTCCGCGGTGTTCCGTTTCTGTGGCTGACGGACATCTCCATTAAGGATCCGATCTACATCCTTCCGGTCCTCATGGGCATCTCGATGTATCTGCTTTCGTGGATCGGACTGAGAAATGCACCGCCGAACCCCCAGGCAAAAATGATGAGCTACATGTTCCCCGTGATGATGACGTTTGTCCTCGCGAACATGGCCTCGGGGCTCAATCTCTACTACACGGCGCAGAATATCGCAGCGTTGCCACAGCAGTGGATGCTGGCAAGGGAGCGGCAGAAGGCGCGCCGCACGGGATAGCAGGTAAGGAAAGCGGCTGTGCGAATTACTTACATTGGTCACGCAACGCTACTAATTGAGATCGGTGGAAAGACATTTCTCACCGACCCCAACTTCGATCCAGCTCTGGGCAAGTTGCTACCCAGGGTAAGCGCGCCTGGTATTCTGCTTCAGAATCTTCCGCCAATCGACGCGGTATTCATTACACATGCACACGCCGACCATCTATCATTCAAATCCCTTGATGGTCTTCAGGACGGCGTGCCAGTGTTCTCTCCGCCAGTGATTGCCAGGTGGCTCAGCCGACGCGGCTACCGGAATGTTGTCGGGATCAATCCGGGTGAAACGATTAATACCGGGGACGTGGGTGTTTCCGCTGCATCGGCTACTCACAAGGGCTACCGTTATGGAATCGATCGGTGGCGCGGCGCGGCGAATATGTATCTATTTGATACTAACGCTGTCTCTTGCTTTTTCGCTGGCGATACTGGGCTCACGCCGGACAGCACGAAGATGATAGACGAGCGCCTCGTGCCCCACGGAAGGAAGCTCGACATGGCGCTCCTTCCCATAGGGCACGCGCCGTGGTGGAAACCGGGATTCCGGAAGGGGCATCTCACCAGTGCGGACGCCCTCACTCTGTTCGACCGGCTGGAGGCGAGGTATCTGATTCCCTATCACTGGGGTACGTTCGATCATGTCACGTCCAGGGCGCACGATGCAATCGAGCGCCTGAGAGAACAACTTCCGGGACACGCCAGGCAAGCCGATGTCCGGATTCTCGAACCAGGAATGTCTTTCGAGTTGCACTCAGAGCCAGGATGACGGTCGACCCTGAGCTGGCGGGGAGCCTCACCGGCGGGCGGGATACAATCGTCGCCCTCGCCACGCCACCTGGGCGAGGAGCGATCTCGATCGTGCGAATGAGCGGGCCTGATGCTCTCCGAATTGCGGAACGAGTGATAGATCCATGGCCGCTGGAGCCGCGCCGGGTTACGCTTTGCAGAGTCTCCGATGCTGATCAGGGACAGGTGCTCGATCAGGCCCTGATCACGGCGTTCATCGGGCCTGATTCCTTCACCGGGGAAAACCTGGTGGAAATATCGGGGCACGGTGGCCACTACGTACCAGCGTTGTTGGTGGAGACACTTATCTCATGTGGGGCCAGGCCGGCATTGGCAGGCGAGTTTACTCGTCGTGCCGTATTGAACGGCAAGCTGGACATGACGCAGGCGGAGGCTATCGGGGATCTGGTGGACGCCAGATCGCAGGCAATGCATCGCGCCGCATTAGGACAGCTTGACGGAGGATTATCCCGTCGGATTGCGGTTATACGAAGCAATCTCATATCCGTCGAGTCATTGATTGCCTACGATATCGATTTTCCTGAAGAGGATGATGGACCAATCTCCCGCAACAGGATTGGAATGGATGTAGAAGTCCTGCTCACCTCCCTCGACGTCCTGCTAGCAACGGTGCCCGTGGGGGAAATGATCCGTGAGGGGGCGATTGTGGTGATCGCTGGCAGGCCGAATGTCGGGAAATCGTCGCTCTTCAATGCGCTCTTGGGCCAATCGCGTGCGATTGTGACAGATACTCCCGGCACGACTCGCGATGCAATAGAAAGCTTTCTCGAGACGAAGAAGTGGCCTCTTCGTCTCGTTGATACGGCCGGATTGCGTGAGACCATAAACACGGTCGAGCGCATCGGCATCGAAGTGAGCGAGCGATATTTGAGCAGGGCGAATGCAGTACTTGCCTGCGGCGACAGTGATGAATCGCTGTCGGCAACGCTCGAAGCGCTCGAGGGCAGGACAGAATCTCCGATCATCAGGGTGAAAACGAAGGGTGATCTTGGGAGGAGAACTGCCAGCGGACAATTATTATCGTCCACGGCCGACGTTACTGTCAGCGCGGAAACCGGTGAAGGGCTCGCTAGTCTGATGGCCCTGGTGGATGGCGTTCTTTCTTCAAAGGTCGGTGCGGTCATCGCTGACGTTCCGATACTTACGAGAAGCCGTCATATTCAGGCGATACGGCAGGCACGCGCTGAGGTCGCGTCCTTCGGGGAGGCATGGCAGAACGAGATGCTGCCGGCCCCGGTTGCGGCTGTTCATCTACGGGCGGCCGCCACAGCTCTCGAGACACTCATCGGTGCGGTCAGTGCCGATGATGTACTAGACCGCGTGTTCAGCTCATTCTGTGTGGGGAAGTAGCGAGTTTAGGCGGTAGCTGCGGTTTCGCCCGAAATGGAGGCAATCTCCAACGCGCTGGCGCGGACCGTCCACGCGACACCCCTGGTTGCCATTGCCTGTTCGACCATTCGTGCGCCGATGTAGTAGCCACACCGGTCAGGTATCACGTAGTCACCGACGCGCCGGGCATCTTCGCTCATTCCATCGGACAGATATTTCAGGCGCAGGCCCAACCCGGACTTGTCGAAATTCCCGATGAGAGAGCGAGCGACGACAGGCCCCATCTCACGGATGCGGGCGTATTCTCTCCGGTCATATCCGTAGTACTCCCAGGCAGCATGACCGGGGCTGATCATGCGGGAAATCTGGACGGCAATCCCCTCGTTGATGAGGAGCTCTCGGAGGGTCGCTCGCTTGCCGGTCTCCCAATAGGAGTAGCTCCCGTTCATCTCGTCGATGATGGTCCGCATTTCACTCCGGCTTCCCGGCGAGGTATAACGCACCCCGTGGGCAATCTCGTGAGAGAGCCAGAGTGGAATCAGCTCGGGGTCCAGGCCCAGTCCACGTGTTTCCGGGTTGGCTATGCTGGTGAAGTGCTCGAGGCATACGAAAGCCACTCCCCGACCGTTCACGACGAGCTCTCCAGCGTTTGCCGCTCCGACACCGATCATGAGAACGACGTCAATATCGGAATCAATCTCGAGAAGGGTACGACATTGATCTTCGGTGTTCCGGGCCAGGGTGACTACATCCATCCTTTCGAGCATCGTCCGTAAATCGGTGCGTCCCGCCAATGCCGCCGATTTCACGACTTCGGAGAAATGCGGACTATCGGGCTCGACGACGTAGTTGGACCAGTAGGCTTCGAGGAGACTGCGGTGGTTATCGAAGTAGCGGAGGTATGCCGCGATGCGATCGGTGCTGTTCAGGACTGCGAAGAAGTCAGGCAGCAGGTTGATCAGCATCAACAACCAGGTCATGAGTGAGATGAGAGCGCGGCGCGCTCGAAGGATGCGAGAAAATACTCTGACTGGAAATTTCCAACAAGAGCGATAATCCTTCGCAGCGAAAATAAAACATGGCACAAGAATTCCTTTACGCGCCACCCGGTGCTATGAGGACGAAGGTGACATCGAGGTGGAGCCAGGTCACCACCACCGCCGAGCAGCAGAGGACCGATCCGAAGGAATGGTTCGGCTAGTGAAGCGTCACGTACGGCAGCGTCCTGTCTAGCGTGTTCCGAACAACCTGTCCCCTGCGTCGCCGAGGCCGGGGAGAATGTAGCCCTGGGAGTTCAACTCGCGGTCGAGCGCGGCGCAGTATATCTGAACGTCAGGATGATCTGTCGCCAGTTTCCGAACTCCAGCCGGAGCGGCGACTAGGCAGAGGAATCTGATCCGCGTTGCACCCGCTCTCTTGAGGGAACTGACAGCCGCTGCCGCGCTCCCTCCGGTGGCAAGCATCGGATCGAGCACGAAGAAATCTCGCTCGGCGACATCACCCGGGATCTTGAAGTAATAGTCCACCGGCTGAAGGGTATCGTGGTCGCGATATAATCCGATATGTCCGACGCGAGCGGCTGGAACGAGGCGGAGAATACCCTCCACCATGCCAAGTCCCGCGCGAAGTATGGGAACGAGAGTGAGCTTCTTTCCGCTGATATGTCGCCCGACGGTAGCCTCGAGCGGAGTCCTGACGTCCAACGGCTCGACAGTGAGATCGATCGTGGCCTCATACGCCATGAGCATTGCGATCTCATCGACGAGCTCCTTGAAGATCTTCGTCGGAGTATCGCGATTTCGCAGTATCGTCAGCTTGTGCTGGACGAGTGGATGCCGGATAATTGTGAGCGTCGGAAACTCAGCGATCGGTTCAATCATTTACGGTACTGTTTACCCCGTGAATTCACTGGCATGACCGCCTGAAGATACGAATTATCCGACTCTAACATATCTTCATCTCCCGTTTGTATGAAAGAATACCAGGCCGTTGTGGTCAAGCTCACCAGACACACCCGTGAAGACGAGGACACCCTGACGGACCTTCTCAACGAGCGAAGCCGGGGCGGGTGGGAGCCGGCTCTCATGTCGCAGGACGAGCAGCGTCTGACGATCCTCTTTCAGCGTAGCGCCATCGCCGAGGGCTGAGACCAATTGGAAATCACATTCGCAGGCGCAGCCCGGGAGGTCACAGGGTCGTGTCATCTGCTGCACGTGAGCAATCACACGGTGGTTCTGGATTGCGGGATGTTCCAGGGGAGGCGGAGGGAGTCAGCGGAGAAGAACAAGACACTGCCGTTACCCATCACTGACATCGATGCCGTAGTCCTCTCGCACGCGCACATCGACCATGCAGGGCGTCTTCCGTTTCTCGTTTCTCGGGGATACGGAAAGGCGATCTGGGCTACATCTGCGACCCGTGACCTTAGCGCTCTGATGCTTGCCGACTCGGCGCATATACAGGAAAAGGACGCTGAGTTTCTGGCAAGGAAGAACAAGGATTTCGTCGAGCCCTTGTATGGGATGCTGGACGCCACCCGTACAATGGATTTGATGATTGGTGTTCCGTACAACAAGCCATTCGACGTGGTGCCCGGCGTGAGAGGGACATACGTGGATGCCGGCCACATCCTTGGCTCTGCTTCAGTGATTCTCGACTGCACGGAAGGAGGCGTGACAAGGCGCCTTGTGTTTTCAGGTGATATCGGCAGGTCCGGACTGGCGATAATACGCGATCCGGTAGCTCCAGCTAACGCCGACGCAGTCATCATGGAATCCACCTATGGTAATTGCGACCATGAATCGATTGATGGGGCGCGTGCGCATCTGGCGCGGGTAGTCAGGGCGACAGCGGCGAGAGGCGGAAGGGTGCTGATACCGGCCTTTGCAGTCGGGCGGACGCAGGAGCTGCTCTATAGCCTGCATTCACTGTTGCGAGAGGGAGCCATTCCGTCGATCCCGGTCTATATGGATAGCCCTCTCGCGATCGATACGACGACCGTGTTCGAGATGCATCCGGAGACCTTTGACCAGTCCGAGGACATGGTGAAGCGGGTCAAGGAGCTGTTCGAATTTCCGCTTCTTCATTTTACGCGTGATGTGGAAGAATCGAAGGCGATCAACCATGCTAAGGGTCCGATGATTGTCATTGCAGCATCCGGCATGTGCGAAGCAGGACGTATACTTCATCATCTGGCAAATGAAGCCAGCGATCCGAGAAACACGATCCTTATTGTCGGGTTCCAGGCGGAGCACACGCTTGGTAGGCGAATTGTCGAAAAGCAGCCGATGCTGAAGATATTCGGGGACGAGGTTCCACTGAGGGCTCAGATCGAAGTGATCAACGGGTACAGCGCGCATGCGGATCGCACGGAACTGATGATGTGGATAGACAGAGTCAAAGCGGCCTCACCCCGGCTCGGTCCCATCTGGCTTGTGCATGGTGAGGCCGAAGTCCAGGACGAGTTCAGGACGAGCCTTACGTCCAAGGGCTATTCCGTGAGCTGTCCGGAGCCCCACACACGGGTTGCCTTCTAGGTAATTTCAGGGATGGGCTGGGCATTGAGGGCACTGGGTCGAATTGTAGTGAGCCTTCTTCTCGGCGTTGCAGTGTTTTGGGCCGGGTGGATGGCGGCTGTTCTGGTGTGGAGCTCAATGGACCAAGCCCGCCCGGCTGGATCCATCGTCGTGCTGGGCGCGGCGCAATATGACGGCAAGCCGTCACCGGTTCTGAGAGCCAGGCTTGACCACGGGATAGATCTGTGGAATAAGGGGATGGGGAAGGTCCTGGTTCTGACCGGTGGCCGCGGATACGGGGATACCACGAGTGAAGCTGCGGTCGGCAGAGAGTATGCACGGAAGCATGGTGTGCCGGACGAGGTGATTCTTCTCGAGGACAAGGGGCGAACTACCCGCGAGTCCATGCTGGGCGTTGCGGGAATTCTCAGCAGCCAGGGTATCAGGACCGTAATCCTGGTGAGCGATCCATTCCACATGCTGAGGCTGTCCATAATTGGAAGGCGATTCGGGCTCACGACCTACACTTCCCCCACCCGGACGAGTCCAATATCGCCAAACAGGGAGAAGCGCTGGAGATACATGCTGGGCGAATCGATCAAGGCACCACTGGCATTCCTATTCGAGAGGAAAAAGTGAGACGAGCACTATTAATAGCGATTAGCGTCTTAATCACCACAACGACTGCAATAATTGCAGGGGCTCAGGTAATTCCGAAGATCAAGTTCGAGAAGTACGCGCTTCCAAACGGGCTGGAGGTGATTCTGCACGAAGACCATTCGACGCCGATCGTCACGGTCAATACATGGTATAAGGTTGGTTCCGGCGACGAAAAGATCGGCCGGACCGGGTTCGCGCACCTGTTCGAGCACATCATGTTTATGGGATCGGAACATGTGCCTGTCGGCATGTTCGACAAGGAGCTCGAGGCAGCAGGTGCGGATAACAATGGCTCGACTACCGAAGACCGGACCAACTACTACGAAAACTTTCCCTCGAACGCGCTGCCACTTGCGCTCTGGCTCGACTCGGACAGGATGGGATTCCTTCTTTCCACGATGGATAGGGCAAAGCTCGACCTGCAGCGCGAGGTGGTGAAGAACGAACGCCGGGAGAGGGTGGATAACGTCCCCTACGGACGTGGAGACGAAATGATCCTCGCGGCGCTTTATCCGAAGGGTCATCCATATTCATGGTCGGTGATCGGGTCCATGGCCGATCTGGGTGCGGCGTCGCTCGAGGATGTCAAGAATTTTTTCCGTACTTACTACGCTCCGAATAACGCGACGCTTACAATAGCCGGAGATTTTAATCCGGCTAATGCGAAGCAGCTGGTGCAGCTGTATTTCGGAAGTATCCCGAGGGGACCGACGCTTCCCACCCGGCCGAAGGTAGCTCCCGTTGTGCTTGCGAAAGACACGTTCATGGTACTGGAAGACCGCGTGCAACTCCCGAGGGTGTTCTACGATTGGCCAACGGTGAAGGTGTTCGAGAAGGACGATGCGGCCCTCGATGTTCTTGCGTCAGTATTGGCAAATGGAAAGAATTCGCGACTGTACAAGAGACTTGTTTATGACATGCAAGTGGCGCAGAACGTCTTCGCCTCACAGCAATCGAGCAAGCTGGCCGGCCGATTTGAGATTGACATCACCCCGAAGCCGGGCCAGAGCCTGGCAGCCATCGACAAGGTGGTGAAGGAAGAGCTGCAAAGGCTGATGAACGAGCCGGTCACCCAGCGCGAGCTACAGCGAGTCCAGAACTCATTCCGTTCGAGCTTTCTGAATCGTCTTTCCGGAGTGCTCGGCAAGTCCGAAACACTCAACTCGTACAACTATCTCGCCGGCAACCCCGACTATGTACGGCAGGACGCTGCGCGCTACGATCATGTCACCCGTGCCGACGTGCAGCGAGTGGCGAAAACGTATCTCGGCCGGCACAAGGTCGTGCTCACGGTAGTTCCAGAGGGAAAGCGCGAGATGATGCTTACAGCAAACGGAGGTGACCGATGAGACCGCGCAGCACATGTGCGAGAATAGCGCTCGCGGCCTCAGTGACACTGCTTGTCGTGCCGTCACTGGCAACGTCACAGCGCACGATCGACCGATCCAAGGTGCCAACTCTCGGACTGCCTCCGAAGGTGTCTCTGCCTCCAATCGTGACGCGGCAGCTACCGAACGGATTGAAGCTCATGATTGTCGAGCAGCACGAGCTGCCGCTCGCCGATTTCGTTCTTGTGACGGGAGGAGGGGGCACGACGGACCCTGCCACCAAAGGGGGCGTTGCAAACCTTACTTCGGCGATGCTAACCGAGGGCACTATGACGCGAAATAGCCTCCAGATCGCGGATCAGATAGCGTTTCTGGGTGTCGGTCTTTCGGCCGGGAGTAACTGGGACGCAAACACGGTGAGCCTTCACACTCCGACATCTCAGCTCGACAGTGCGTTGGCACTGTTCTCGGACGTGGTGCTTCAGCCTTCATTTCCCGCAGAAGACTTCGAGCGTGTCAAAAAGAACCGGCTTACGAGTCTCATTCAGCTCAAGGACCGTCCTACGGCGATCGCCGATCAGGCATACGCATCCATTCTCTATGGCGCAGCTCATCCCTATGGCCACAACCTCATAGGGTCTGAGGCCTCCATCAGCGCGATGTCAATAGCCGACTTGCAAGCGTTCTATAGCGCCAACTTCATTCCGAACAACTCGATACTGATCATCGTAGGGGACGTGATCCCGGCGCAGATCGAAAACAAGATCGGCTCCCTATTCGGAGGGTGGCAAGGTGGAACGGTGACACCGGTCATATTCGGTGAGGCGCCAAGGGCTGGAGTGACCATGGTCTATCTGATCGACAAACCGGGAGCCGCTCAGTCATCGTTCCGGATCGGCTTGATCGGTGTTCCTCGCTCGACGAAGGATTACTTCGCCTTGAACGTGATGAACACCATCCTCGGTGGCTCTTTCACGAGCAGGCTAAACCAGAATCTCCGCGAGACCCATGGTTACACCTATGGAGCCCGGTCGAGGTTTGACATGCGCCGTTCCGCAGGCCCGTTCATCGCTTCGGCTGAGATAGTGGCGGCGAAAACAGATTCAGGACTGATCGAGTTCATGAAAGAGCTGACAGCGATCCGGGATACAGTGCCAGCGACAGAGCTTCGGAAGTCGAAGAGGCTGCTGCAACTCGGAATGCCAGGCGACTTTGAAACTACGCAGCAGATTGCCAGCCAGCTGGTGCCGGTTGCCCTGTATGATCTGCCGCTCGACTACTACAACAACTATGTGTCAAGTATCGAGGGTGTGACTCAGGCCGATGTCCAACAAGTAGCGAGACGGTACATAGATCCAGCATCGCTCGCGATCGTCATCGTGGGAGACCGCAAGAGCATCGAGTCCGGGCTCAAGGCGGTCAACGCCGGTCCAATCACGATTCGTGACTTCTTTGGCCAGCCAATCTTACCCTGAGTGTCTGGCTGTCGCGGCGAGCAGAAAGGGTCCATACACTCCGGGCCCTTTTTACTTGAATGAAGTGATGATCGGATCAAGCGCCTCGACCACCCATCTCCAATAGCCCTCTCCTCCCTTTATTCTTACGTCGTTGTGTAATGCATCCGGCACGAGGAGCCACCGACCTTGCGTCCTTGCTGCGGCGAATACATGGCTGCCCATCCAAAGCGGGATCAGTCGGTCACTACCTCCGTGGACAACGGAGACTGGGATGTCCAGTTGCGCCACTTTGGCGCCAGTATCGAAATGGAGTCGTGATACTATCCTCCAGATGACACCTGGAGTCCATCTGATGATCAATCCAGCCATATCGCGGGCCGATGTAAACGGTGACTCGAGTAGTAATGCCGCGGGCGGATGGCCGACTGCAAGCTCAACGGCTATGGCGCTACCGAGCGAATGTCCGAAGAACGCGATCTTTTCCGGGGGTACGCCAATGCTGTGTCTCATGAAGAGATACGCCGCTTCGGAATCCAGCTTCGATCCGGCATATGTCGGCCGGCCGGCGAGACCCATGTATCCACGGTACTCTGCGAGCATCACTGTCATGCCGGTTCTGCGAACGGCTTCGTTTGCCCATTCCACCTGGCGTACGGCAAGGTCGGCGTTTCCGTGGAATGCCAGCAGAATTCCGCGCGGCGCTTGCTGATTGCCAATCAGATATGCGAACAAACGCTTGCCATCTGACGCCGAGTAACCAACTCGGTGTATTCCCGCATCGTCGGGATACGGAGGACGTGGAGGCTGGAAGGCAATCCGCTCCTGAAAGCTCCAGGCGAAGATCACCGCTACAACGAAAAGAGCGAGCAGCGAGCTCGCGATGAGAGCTATCTGTGTCATTACCCGGCTGCGAGCGATTGAGACCATGACGGCATTGGGTTACTCTGCCTTGCAAGGACAATCAATCTATCGGCATGCGAATACCAATCGAGTCATTTTGCCTGGACAACGGGCTTGTGGTAACTCTGTCGCGGGACAATACAGCCCCAATCGTCGCCGTGAATCTCTGGTACCACGTTGGCTCTGCCAACGAACGAGTCGGCAGAACGGGCTTCGCCCACCTGTTTGAGCACATGTTGTTTCAGGGGTCCGAACATGTAGGTGCCAATGAGCACTTCGAGCTGGTACAACGGGCCGGAGGCACGCTCAATGGTAGTACATGGCTGGAGCGGACCAACTACTTCGAGACGGTGCCGTCAAACCAACTGGCGCTTGCATTATGGCTTGAGGCTGACAGGATGGGAGCGCTACTTCCAGCGATGACGCAGAAGAAGCTGGACACACAGCGCGACGTTGTGAAGAATGAGCGTCGGTGGTCGGTGGACAATCAGCCGTACGGAACATGGTGGGAGAGGCTACCTGCCCTCGTGTTCCCGGAATCGCATCCCTTTCATCACTCGCTGATCGGATCGATGGAAGATCTCTCGGAAGCTTCACTTGAAGATGTCGAGCAGTTCTTCAGAACGTACTACACGCCCGATAACGCAGTTTTATCAATAGCCGGAGACTTTGATTCCGCAGAAGCCCGCAATCTGGTGGAGCAGTATTTCGGATCCGTTCCGCGTGGAGCGGGGAAACCGCCTCTGGAAGGAATGGAGCTACCGGAAAAATTTGGTGAAACACTTCGCCTCGTAGTGGAAGACGACGTAAGCCTTCCACGTCTCTATATGGCGTTCCGGTCGCCTGTTTTCGGCAGCGAGGGATACTACATAGCAAGCGTATGCGGCGCGATACTCGGCATGCGCCGCGGGAGCAGGTTGTACCGCTCCCTTGTCAGGGAGAAGCAGGTCGCGGCAGATACGACGGCCTTCACGTTCGATCTGGCCAAAGGAAGCGATCTTCTCATAGTGGATGTCACGGCACGTCCGGAGATTACGGTCGACCGTCTGCAGGAAGAAGTCGAGCACGAAATCGACATTCTGGTGAGCGACGGCGTGACACAGGAAGAAGTAGAACGTGCGGTTGCGCTGATTCAGACAGACATGATCACCGCCCTACAGTCTGCCAGCGAGCGGGCCGACCGGCTCTCGATGTTTGCAACGCTGCTGGGTGATCCTTCGCTCATCAATGAACAAGCTGACCGATATCACTCGGTAACCGCGGCACAGGTAAGCGAATTTGCTTGCGAGAAACTTGGGCCCGACAACAGGGCGCTGCTGCTCTATGTTCCACGGCCGGAACGAGCTGTCGAAAGTGACGCTGATCTGATTGGAGCGACCGTGTCATGACAGTCGCTATACGGCCGCAACCGGGTCCTGCGCGGGAATACCATTTCCCGGATTTCGTCCGGAGACAACTCGATAACGGGCTGACGCTTATTGTTGCCTCCGTAAACAAACTGCCCATCGTCAGTGTCGTTGCCGTCGTCGATGCGACAGCACTGGGGGACAAGAAGGGGAAAGAAGGCACCGCGAATCTCACGGCACAAGCGCTGAGAGAAGGCACGACTACACGCGATGGGACCAGGCTCGCCCTGGATCTCGAGAAGCTGGGTACTTCCATCGAGGCCGGTGCTGACTGGGATAGCACCGTCGCAAGCATGACGGTGCTGAAAGACAGGCTCGCGGCGGCGTTTGGCATCTTCGCGGAGGTGCTGACGAAGCCACGTTTCCGGACGGAAGACATCGAGCGTCTCAAGGCCGAGCGTCTCGCCGAGAGAATGCAGCTCCTCACGGAGCCGCGCGGCCTCGCTGACGAATCGTTTGCGCGTTTCATCTATGCAGACAATTCCCGGTACGCTCAGCCAATGAGCGGTGACAGCCGCTCCGTATCGTCCCTCTCGCGAGACGATGTCGTGAGCTTCTACGAGTGCAACTATGTTCCGCCGCAGACGACGTTGATAATGGCCGGGGACATTACGATCGAAGAAGCAGTGACTCTGGCCGAATCAGCGCTCAGCGAATGGTGCGGCGAGCGCAAGACGTCCTCGGTGGACGCGGACAGAGGTGCCCGGGACTCACGGGCCATAGAGATAATTGTGAAGCCTGATGCCGCGCAGTCGGAGCTCAGGATCGGGCACGTGGGCGTCCCGCGATCGCATCCGGACTATTTCCCGATAGTGGTAATGAACGCGGTGCTTGGTGGACTCTTCTCATCACGAATCAATCTCAATCTGCGCGAGGCGCACGGCTACACATACGGGGCGTCGTCGTATTACGACTGGCGCCGTCAGTCTGGTCCTTTCGTGATCTCGACGGCGGTACAGAGCGAAGTGACGAGGGAAGCAATCGCCGAGACGCTAAAGGAGATTGATAGAATGCATGAAGAAGAAATTGGAGAAGAGGAGCTAACGCTGGCGACGAGTTATCTGGAAGGTGTGTTCCCAATTCGCTACGAGACGACCTCGGCGATCGCATCGGCGCTGGCGAATCTTGTGATGTTCGATCTTCCGGAGGACTATTACGACAGATACAGGGCCAACATCGGATCTGTGACGACTCACGACGTGCTTGACGCCGCGAGAAAGCATGTCCAGCCTGAGCGCCTGCAAATCGTGGTCGTAGGGAATCCGGAACTGGTAAAGTCGTCGATTGAGGCGCTGGGCTTCGGTTCAGTGCGAACGCGGGAGGTGACGGATTTCTAAGAAGGATCAGGACGGAGAAAGAATGTCCGCCGACACCGGGCAGGTTGCGTCGCGGCGTGTCTATGCAGGACGGATCGTGTCTCTGGACGTGGATACCGTTCGCTTTCCCAACGGCTCGACCGGCGAGCTGGAAATGGTGCGACATCCGGGAGCAAGCGCGGTAGTACCGTTTCTGGACGATCCATCTGATGAAGACCCGAGAGTCCTTCTCATCAGACAGTATCGGTACGCTGCCGGCGGACATGTGTACGAGATTCCGGCAGGCCGGCTCGATGCAGGGGAAGCCCCGGAGGTTTGTGCGGGAAGGGAGCTCAGGGAAGAAACCGGATACACGGCGGAAATCCTGGAACCGCTGACAACCTTCTATACGACGCCCGGCTTCACCGACGAGCGGATCCACCTTTTCATGGCATCTGGACTTACGGCCGGGATTTCTCAACTGGAGTCCGACGAAATCGTAGAGTTGCAGCCGATGCGGATATCGACGGCCCTGAGAATGGTCGATTCTGGTAAAATCGTGGACGGCAAGACAATCGTAGGGCTTCTCTTCGTAAGCTTATTTTGCCGGGGTGGGTAAACCCCCTGGAACCCAAAAGCATCCAATTGACGTAGAGCCAGAATGGACAGGTGTCCGGAAGAGTGGACACTTGATGATTCATAACTGGACAACCGGACGGCTTCCCACGTTCTATCTTCTTGATATATAAGGACTTACGTCGCGTTCCAAGATCGGCATATGCTCTGCTATATCAGATGCGTGAAGAATCTCTATAAGGAGGCAGACCCAATTCTTTCCTTATCAGATTCTCAATTTCTGGGGGTAGCAGCAATGGCAACTATTGCTCGTAAGCAGGTAGACCAGCTTCAGGGGACCAGTGTCAGGGAGCAGTTGCAGACGATGGATGACTCAGCCGTCGTTACCGCGTTCCTGGGCGGGGAAGAGAGGGCTTTCTCCGAGCTCGTCGAGAGATACCAAACGCGGCTTCTGAATTTTGTATACCGGACCATTGGCGACCGTGAAAGGGCGGAAGATCTGGTACAGGAGGTGTTCATCCGGGTATACCGGCATCTTCACAGGTTCGATCGCTCGAAGAAATTCTCGACGTGGGCTTATACGATCGCGTCGAATCTGGCCAAGAACGAGCTCCGGAACCGCTCAAGGAATCCGCTTGTTCTCTTCCAGACGGTTCAGAAAAACTGGCAGGATGAGGATCGTCCGCTACAGTTTGAGGACAGCAGGTCGCGTCCTGACGACATGTATCGGAAGCGCCACCTGAGAGAGATCGTCGAGGAGTCAGTAGCGAAGCTGCCGGAGCATCACAGGAACGTGTTCATCCTGCGGGAGCTCGAAGGGAAGTCGTACGAAGAAATCGCCGAGATCACCAACTGCAATCTCGGCACTGTGAAATCGAGGCTGAACAGAGCCAGAAACTCGTTCGCGGAGATTGTTGCGCCCTATCTGGAATAGGTGATAGCGTTGAGGGATTCGGGAACCAGTGCCCTCGAGACGGGTACTGCTATCCGAACCCTCATAGCCGCCTAAATGGACTGTCGGGAATTCCGGAAAAAACATTTCGCATTCGTGGATGACACCCTGCCGGGTGTCGAACTGGTCGGCATGCAGGTGCATATCGGCGAATGCGGTGAATGCGCCCGACAGGATGCGATCATCCGCCGGTCGCTGATGCTTTTCCGCAGCCTTCCCGTGATCGAGCCGTCATCGGGTTTTTCAGCGTGTCTTCAGCAGAAGCTTCGTAACGCAAGAGTGGCAGATGCGACGGCGGCACAATCAGGACGAGCCCTCACATTTGCAGCGACTGTAGCGATCACGAGCGTTGTCATGCTCGGCTACATCGGAGTTTCTCTCCGGCAGGTGGATTTCCCGCAGGACATCGTACTGCCTCCGGTAGTTGCCACCGCTTCCTCTCCGGGTACGGTATCGATGATGGCTCCAGCGCCAGCCATGGTAGCTTCAGTACCCGCCGGCTTGCTGATCTGGACTGCCGCACTTTTCGCTGAGCAGACCCCTGTCCATTTCGCTTCGGCCGATCTGACGCCTGCTACCAGGTAGAAGCAGAAGCACGTCAGCCGCCAGCGGACATCTATATTAGCATCATGTCCGCGACCGCCCCCAAGACCCTTAGTGACGCCCTCAAGAGAGGCACATTCGATGGGGCGTATTACATCTGCGGGGAGGACGATTTTCAGAAAGAAGATGCGATGAGACAGCTTATCGAGGCGGCCGTGGAGCCGGCAATGCTTGATTTCAACATGGAAATCAAGCGTGCGCAGGATACCGATGCCAAGTCCCTCGACGCCGCGTTGTCGGCATTGCCGATGATGGCCGATCGCAGAGTGGTCGTGATTCGTGATGCCAGCGCGCTTAAGAAGGACGTGCGGAAGGTGATGGACCGGTACCTGTCGAAGCCGTCTCCTGATGTCCTGCTGCTTCTTGTAGAGACGTCCGGTGGAAAGACAGAAAAGGACTTGGCCAAAAACTCGACTTCCCTGGAATTCGATTTTCTGACGGCAGACGAGATTCCAAAATGGATCGCACATTATGCGTCCACCCAATTTCAGATGCGAATATCGGCTGAGGCGACAGAGCTTCTGCAAAGCGCAGTGGGAACTGACCTGCACCAGCTTGTCGCAGAGCTGGACAAGCTTGCGAGCTTTGTTCAGGGCCATGAGATCGTGGAGTCGGACGTGACCGCGGTGGTAGGGGTGCGTCGTGGCGAAACGATGGCGGATTTTCTTGACGAAATTGCGCGTCGCAACGTGCCGCGGGCACTCGAGCTCGTGCCGCAGATTCTCAGTCAGCCGAAGACAACGGCCGTGTCGCTGGTAATGGCCCTGGCGACGCAGACAATCGCGTTGGCGTGGGGTCGGGCGAGACGGAATGAAGGGTTGTCGCAGAGCAGGCTGCAGAGCGAATACTTCGGATTCCTCAAGCAGTCCGGATCAGCTTTTACCGGGAGGCCGTGGGGATCCGCCGTCGCGGCCTGGACAGGGGCGGTGGATCGATGGAACGAACAGTCTTTAGGGCGCGCGCTCGATTCTCTTCTTGAGGCGGACATAGCGCTCAAGGAAACAAGGTTCTCGTCCGAGGAGCAGGTCATGGCGACGCTAGTCCTGTCAATGTGTGTGGACGACGAACGCAGCATCGCGGCATAACGCAGTGAGGACAGTGAAAATGTCGAGAATGTTCTGGTGTGGAGCGATCCTGGCACTATGCCCGGTCGTCGCGACGGCGCAGGGAACCACCGGTCTGAATCCTGTCTACAGGAGGGCGCAGACGATGGTGAATGATGGAAATGCCGCGCAGGGACGCGCACTCGTGGACTCGATGATTGCGGTCACTGCTCCGGGATCCAACAATTACGCTGAAGGCATCTACTGGCGTGCGGTGCTTGCAGCGACCGCGGCCGACGCGGAGATGGATTACAAGCGGATCGTGGTGGATTACCCACTTTCGCCAAGGGTCGAGGACGCGCTGATCCGGCTCGCGCAGCTGGAGATCGCGCGCGCGAACTACGATGGTGCACTGCGGCACCTGAATCGCCTGGCTACGGAACATCCCCAGAGTCCGGTACGGGCACGTGCCGCCTACTGGATGGCGCGAGCCATGTTCGAGAAAAACGATGTTCAAGGCGGATGCAGCGCGACCGCTGATGCTCTCGGGCGCACGAGTGAAGACGATGCCGAGCTGCGGAATCAGATCAACTATCTGAACCAGCGGTGTGCAGGCGTGGTACTGGCGGGGCCGGCACTGTCACCGCCGGCTTCTGTAGCCACTGCTTCCGTAACGGCAGATCCGGGTACGGCTCCAGTTGCGGCGGACAGTACGAAGGTCGCGGTCACAGCGCCCGTCGCAGCCACTCCCGAACCGGTAAAAGTAACGCCACCCCGACAGCAGGTATCGCAGCCTTCTGCAAAGCCACGTGATACCGAGCCGAGCATGATTGAGCCGAGCGCTGCGCTGGCGAGGGGCAATCGCGGTTACTCGGTTCAGGTTGCGGCCTACAACGTGAAGTCGCAGGCGGACGCGATGGTCGCCAAACTGAAGAAGAGCGGCTACGAAGCGCGCGTAGATGGAACCAGCGCGCCGTTCAGGGTTCGCATCGGCAGGTACGCGACACAGGCGCAAGCGAGCGCCGTCCAGCGGTCACTCAAGGCGAAGCAAATAACCGGGTTCGTTGTACAGGCCAACACCCGGTGAGCCGCGCCACATCAACACCGTTGATGCAGCAGTACCGGGAAATCAAGGATCGGCATCAGAATGCGATCCTGTTTTTCCGGATGGGTGATTTCTACGAGATGTTTTATGAGGATGCGGAGATCGCATCGCGCGCCCTTGGCTTGACTCTGACCTCGAGGAACAACGGCGGAGCCGCTGAAGTCCCACTCGCCGGAGTGCCGGTGAAAGCGGCTGCCGAATATCTGCGACGCCTGGTGCAGCAGGGATTCCGCGTCTCGATCTGCGAGCAGACCGAAGATCCCCGACAGGCAAAAGGAATAGTGCGGCGCGAAGTAATCGAGACGATAACACCCGGTGCGGCGTTTGCGGACGATCTGCTCGATCGTGCACGGAACAACTTCCTGTGTGCGGTTTTTCCGGCGGACGAGGAAGTTGGAATCGCGGCAGCCGACCTGTCAACGGGCGAGCTGCGACTGATAGTGACCGCATCCGGTGACACCGACGCCGTGTTGTCACGTCTCTCTCCGCGGGAAATCCTCGTTGCGCGCGGACTGAGTCCGGCAATGAAGCTGGTGCAGCAGAGCCACGACGAAGGAGCTCTTGTTACGGAGCGTGAGCCGTGGGAGTTCGATGCGGCACTTGCGTCGAGTGACCTGGCCAGGCATTTCGGCGTTGCGTCGGTGGAAGGGCTTGGTGTTGGTGAAAAGGATGCGCCAGCGCTAGCCGCGGCCGGCGCGCTCATGCGATACATGCATGAGCTTCAGCCGGGAGGCGTGCCGCATCTTTCGCGTCCGACGATGGAGCGTCCGGGAGGCACCATGCCGCTGGACGAAATGACGCGGCGGAATCTGGAGCTTGTAGAGTCTCTACGTGGTGGCGACACTGGCGGGACACTATTGTCAGTGCTGGATAGGACGCTTACCCCAATGGGATCGCGTCTTCTCCGGCAATGGATACTTACGCCGCTGACGAATTGTAGAGAGATCGACGCACGTCTCGACGCTGTCGCTGCGTTTGCACGGGATCCGATAGGACGGGAAGCTCTGCGTACGGCGCTCGACGGTGTCCGTGACATCGAGCGCCTGGCCAGCAAGGCGGCAGTGGGTCGTGGGACACCGCGCGATCTTCGCGCGCTGGGTGATTCCATCGCCAGACTGCCGGACGTGTACGCCGTGCTGGAGAAGCTGGCAGGAACCACGGGGGTCGCATTGGGGCCGCTTTCCAAGGTAATGGAGCGATGGGACGCATGTGCTGATCTCGCCGCCGACATCATCGCGACGATTGTGGAGCGGCCACCGATCGTGATGGGCGAAGAGATCTGCATTCACAACGGAGTGGATACCAGGCTCGATGAATGGCGCTCGCTGCGTGACGGCGGAAAGGACGCGATCGCGCGCATTCAGATGGAAGAGCGGGCGCGCACCGGGATCAATTCCCTCAAAGTGGGCTACAATCGGGTGTTCGGATACTTCATCGAAGTGACGAACGCCAATGCCCATCTCGTGCCTGGCGACTATCAACGCAGGCAGACGCTCACGGGGGCGGAACGATACGTCACTCCGGCGTTGAAGGAGCACGAAGAAAAAGTTCTTACAGCTGCGGAACGAATCGAAGAGCGCGAGCGTGAGCTCTTCGAAGCGCTCAGAAAAAGAACTGGAGCACAGATCCGCAGGCTGCAATGCGCGGCGCAGATCACTGCGGAACTCGACGTTCTCTCGACGTTTGCCGAAGTGGCCGAGCGTGAGGGTTACGTGCGTCCGGTGATAACCGATGGCTTCGATCTCGTGATTACCGGCGGCCGACATCCGGTGGTGGAGCGGATGATGGCGAGGGAGAAATTCATTCCCAACAACGTGGGACTGCCGGAATCGGCAAGGATGATCATTCTTACCGGACCGAACATGTCCGGCAAATCCACGATCCTGCGACAGATCGGGCTGATCGTGCTAATGGCGCAAATCGGGAGCTTCGTTCCTGCAGCAGCAGCGGAAATTGGCGTGGTAGATCGGCTCTTTACACGGGTGGGGGCGAGCGACAACCTTGTGCGCGGTCAGTCCACGTTCATGGTGGAGATGTCGGAAACGAGTGCGATCCTCCACACGGCGACGCAGAGGAGCCTGGTGCTGCTGGACGAAATCGGGCGTGGCACGTCGACATACGACGGGGTGTCAATCGCATGGTCGGTGAGCGAGCACCTGCACGACGTGGTGAAGTGCAAGACCGTGTTCGCAACGCACTACCACGAGCTGACGCAGCTCACCGATGAATTAGTAGCCGCTTGCAACTATAGCGTGGAAGTAAAGGAAGCAGGCGATCAGGTGCTGTTCCTTTATCGGCTTGTTGCGGGAGGGGCCGATCGCTCGTACGGGATAGAGGTGGGGCGGCTGGCAGGCTTGCCGACGGTGGTACTGGAGCGGGCGAGGAAACTGCTTGCGCTCTTCGAAGGTGAGCAGATCGTGTCGGCGCTCGGCGGACGCAGTCATAGAAAGACGGGGCCTGAGGGGGCGGAAAAAGAGCAGGGCGGAAGCGGTGAAGACGGAACGATGGGATCGGATCAACTGGGACTGTTCGCGAGTGCACATCATCCGGTGGTGGCCGAGCTCAGAAAGGTCGATCCTGATTCCATGACGCCGCTCGAGGCGCTGACGCTATTGAATCGACTCGTGAGTCGCGCAAGGCAGGGGTAGATTATCGTGATGTCGATGAAAGTCCGGATACTGGCAGTGATGGCGTTTGGGACCCTGGCGAGCTGCCGAAAGGATGGGGCGCCGAATGGGACATTTTTTGGAGTGGGGCCGAGACCTGACATTCTTCCGGTGATATTGAACGAGGATCTTCCGTTCAGATATCCTTCTTCGCTCTACTCGAAGAAGGTGCAAGCCAACGTGACGCTCAGGGTGTTCATTGACAAAGAGGGGCAGATCGTGACCGAGTCGACACATGTCGCCGAAAGCTCTGGCTACCCTCCGATGGATTCCGCGGCGGTCAAGGGATCGAAGGACCTTCGGTTTGTTCCGGCAAAAACACGGGGACGGGCGGTGCCGGTGTCGATTCTGTTTCCGGTGTATTTCCGTCACCCGGAGGCATCGCCGCTTCCCGGCGACACGATTCTCCAGAAGGGTGGATCCGGAGCACAGCCCGCCAACACGAACCGCTGATGGCTCTCCAGGAGCGAAACAAACGGCCGTACGCGAGTGTGCTGGAGACTATCGCGTGGACGCCACTTATACGATTTAACGCGGTTACGCGTGGAATTCGCACGCCGGTCTACGGCAAGGCGGAATTCTTCAATCCCGGTGGATCGGTCAAGGACAGAATCGCGATGCCGATCATCGAGCGCGCAGAGCGGGAGGGTCGTCTCAAGCCAGGCGGCACGATCGTCGAGGGTACCAGCGGCAACACCGGAATAGCGCTGGCGATCGCAGCGGCACTCCGCGGCTACAAATGCATCTTCACGATGCCGGACAAGATGTCCCAGGAAAAAGTGCGTCTGCTCAAGGCGTTCGGCGCCAAAGTGATCATCACGCCCACGGCAGTGCCGCCAGACCATCCCGACAGTTACGTGACAATGGCAAGGAGAATCGCAAAAGAAACGCCCAACGCAATTCTTGCCGACCAGTTCTACAATGAAGCAAACCCTCAGGCTCATTACGACACCACCGGGCCCGAGCTCTGGGAGCAGACCGAAGGCCGCATCACGCATTTCGTAGCAGCGGCTGGGACAGGCGGGACGATCACTGGGGTCGGGCGCTACCTGAAGGAGAAGAACCCGAAGATCCGCATCATTGCCGGTGATCCCGTCGGCTCCATTCTGGCGGACCATTGGCGCACGGACGGCAAGGAGGTTCGTGAAGGAGTGCCGTACAAGATCGAGGGAATCGGTCAGGACAAAATTCCCGGAGCGCTCGATATGAGCGTGATCGACGATTTCGAGTCGGTCAGCGACAAGGACGCGTTTACGATGGCGCGGCGTCTCACCCGTGAAGAAGGATTGTTCGTTGGCGGCTCGTCGGGGCTCATTACTCACGTCGCCTTGCGTGTGGCGCGCGAGGTGAACGATCCCGATGCATTCGTCGTAGCCGTGCTGTGCGACACGGGAGAACGGTATCTCTCGAAGCTCTACAACGATGAGTGGATGCAGGAAAACCAGCTGCTGGATTCAACCCGCGTGACGCTCATGCATGTCCTGGGTCGAAAGGGAGCTGAGACGCCAGCGGTGGTCAGCACCACACCCGGCGCACCCGTTCGTCAGGCGCTCGGGCTGATGTCGCTTCACGACATCTCACAGCTTCCTGTGATGGAAGGCCAGAACTGTGTTGGTTCCGTAAGCGACTGGTCGTTGTCACAGAAGAGCCTGGAGAATCCGAAGCTTCTCGACGCGACCGTGAGTGAGGTGATGGATTCTCCGTTTCCGATGGTGTCGGGAGACCAGCCAGTGGAGAGCGTTGTAAGGCTGCTCTCCAAGTCGAATCCTGCGGTTCTCGTTCGAAACGACGGAGTGATTGATGGAATCGTGACGCGATCGGACATGCTGCATTACATGATGAGCCGGTAGGAGCATGAAGTTGAAGATCACGGTTTTGATGGGTGGCTCGTCGGCCGAGCGAAACGTTTCGCTCGCGTCGGGCATGCGAATCGTGCTCGCTCTGCGATCGCGCGGTCACGACGTGATCGCATTCGACCCGTCAAAGGGACTGATCAGCCGAGAAGAAGAGCAGAGACTGGCGTTAAGCGCTGTCGGCACCGAACCGCCGTCTCTCGACGCGCTGGCCCGGAGCACCGGGGGAGCATTTCTGCCAGCGCTCGAAGCACTTCCCGAGATATCCGGTGCGGACGTCGTGTTTTTGGCGCTGCATGGAGGCATGGGCGAGGATGGAACGCTTCAGGCGCTGCTTGACATGGCGCACGTGAAATACACAGGCAGTGGACATCTCTCGAGTGCGCTGGCGATGGACAAGGATCTTTCGAAGAAGCTCTTCCGGGCCGCGGGAGTGCAGACTGCGAACTGGCTCATGGCGCCCGCAACGATCGAGGAAGTCGAAAATACGCTGGGTTTTCCAGTGATAGTGAAACCCTCGAAGCAGGGATCCACCGTGGGCCTGTCGGTCGTCAAGCAGGCCGAGCAGCTGCAGCCGGCGATTCAAGAAGCGTGGCGTTATGATGACGAGGTAATGATCGAGCAGTTCATCGCCGGGCGTGAGTTGACAGTGGGAATACTCGGTGATCGAGCGTTGCCCGTGGGTGAGATTATCCCGGTGCACGAGATCTACGACTACGAGTGCAAGTACACGGCCGGCATGGCGAAGGAAGAGTTTCCGGCGAGGCTCTCAGTCGAGCAGACCTCGCTCGTGCAGCAGCAGGCACTGGCGGCTTTCAGGGCGCTCAAGCTTAGTGGTTATGCACGGATTGATTTTCGGCTGTCGAAGTCCGATGATGGAGATAGTGGTGGAGGGTTCTATTGTCTCGAGGCCAACACCCTGCCCGGGATGACGGAGTTCAGCCTGATACCACAGGGCGCGGCCGCGGCGGGACTGTCTTTTCCGGAATTGTGTGAAGAGATAGTTCGTTCTGCAGGCAAGTGAGGAACCGCGCGGCACGATCAGTGTTATAGAAGAAAACCCAACGCAGTAAGCAGGCTCTCATGTCCGACGCGCTGTACGATTCGCCTCCGCAACCCAGAATGACGCCAGCCGTGCAGTGGCTGATCGCGGCGAACGTCGGAGTGTATTTCCTTCAGGTCACGCTGTTCGGTGCGGAAGGCGTATTCGGCGTGATGGGACTCGATCCCGGCCACTTCCCGTCTGCGTGGTGGACGATTGCCACCTACATGTTCGTCCATGCGGGGCTCTGGCATCTTGCGTTCAACATGCTGTCGCTGTGGATGTTCGGGCCGCGAATCGAGAACGTCTGGGGCGCGCGGAGCTTCACGTACTTCTATCTCTGGTGCGGAATCGGTGGTAGCGTCGCCCATCTGCTACTGGGGGGGAATGCGGGACTGGTGGGAGCATCGGCGGCGATAATGGGAGTGCTGCTCGCTTATGCTCTGAGGTGGCCCGACGAAGAGGTCTACATCTTCGGCGTGATTCCGATGAAGACACGCTGGCTCGTCGTCTGGCTCGGGCTGATCAATCTCGCCATGGGCATATCGTCCACTAAAGGCGGCTCCGGGATAGGATGGTTCGCACATCTGGGCGGACTCGGATTCGGCTGGGTCTATCTGCGTGTGTCAGCATTCGGCGGTCTCGACAATTTCAGACGATGGGTCTCACCGGTACCGGACGAGCCGGAGGACGCATTTCGGGCGATACCACGGACGCACAGGAATCGTAACCGCGAGGAACACGCCGAGGGCATCGACGAGGTTGTCGCGAAGAGCAACGCCGTCGCAGCGAAGACCACCCGCCGAGCGCTTCTTCCGAGAGCAGGCAGTGACGGCTCACGGGAGTCGGCGGAGCGGCTGGACATGGTGCTCGACAAGATCTCGAAACATGGGATCGAGAGCCTGACGAGCGAAGAGCTGCAGGTTCTTGATGAGATGTCACGAAAGCTCAAGGGGCGCGACATCCACTGATTGAAACGGCATCCCGAATCGTGCATAGTTCGGAATGCCGAAGCCCGACCTGCTTGAGACTTTCGCGAATCCGTACGCGGATCGCGACTACGAAATCCACATGGATTGCAACGAGTTCACGTCGCTCTGCCCGCTGGGCGGAATCGAGAGCGACGCGGAGGAGCTTGCGCTGCTAAAGGGCGGAGCTCCGGATTTTGGGATCATCAGGATTACCTATCTGCCCGCAGAAGTATGCCTCGAGCTGAAGAGTCTCAAGCTCTATCTGTGGAGCTTTCGTAACGACGGAATATTCTACGAGCGGGCCGTCAACCGGATTCTGGACGATCTCGTTGCGGCGGCGAATCCCAAGTGGATGCAGGTTGTGGGCGATTTCAATCTCAGAGGCGGGATCAAGTCGGTGATCACGGCGGAGAAAGGAAAACGGTGAAGGCGGGAGAGACCTTCGGTGAATCGGTGAAGGATTCCCTCAATTGCCTGGTCTGCGCGAGGGGTTCCAGCGTCAGGCGGGCAGAATTACATTGCGAGCCGCGGCATTGTGTGTCGCAGGGGCAGGGGCCAGGTAGCTCAGTTGGTAGAGCAGCGGACTGAAAATCCGCGTGTCGGCAGTTCGATTCTGCCCCTGGCCATTCATGAAGGTGTGCTTGAGAACTCAATAGCAGATAACGCCATCAACTGCCCGGAACTCCGTGAGGCCAACCCACCGGAGTCGACAGTGGTGGCGTTTGTGCTGCAGACGACGTCAGTCCGAGGTACAGCAAAATGCGCATAGGTCTTCTCACGGGGGGTGGCGACGCTCCCGGGCTTAACGCCGTGATTCGTACGGCCGTGCTCTCGGCGGTTAATCGCGGCTGGAAGGTGCTCGGGATACGCCACGGGTTCGCCGGACTACTCGGCGAATGTGACGTCGCTCCGCTTACACGGTTGTCGGTAAGCGGAATCGCGCATCTTGGTGGCACCATCCTCCGTACAACGAACCGGGGGAATCCGCTTTCCTTTCCGGTTCGGATGGAGGATGGCAGCTACGTCGAGAAGGATCGCTCGGGCGAGCTGATTGCCAACGTGAAGAAGCTTGGCATTGACGCACTGGTCGCAATCGGCGGCGATGGAACGCTGCAAATCGCCCTCGAGCTGGTGAACCGCGGGTTGAGGATCGTCGGAGTTCCCAAGACGATCGACAACGACGTGAGCTGCACGATTACGACATTTGGCTTCGATACGGCGGTGAACACGGCGATCGAAGCGATCGACAAGCTGCACACAACAGCCGAGAGCCATGACCGGGTGATTGTGATGGAGGTGATGGGACGCTACGCGGGGTTCATCGCGCTGCATGCGGGGGTGGCGGGCACCGCCGATGTGATTCTGATCCCGGAGATTCCATACGATATTGACAAGGTCTGTGCGAAGATTCTGGCGCGTGACAGGGCGGGCCAGAATTTCTCGATCGTGGTTGCGGCGGAGGGTGCCTATCCGAAGTCAACGGAGACGGGCGATTCGAGTGTATCGGGTCCACCCCGGATCATTCACGCCGGGTTAGTGGCTGAGCGTCTGGTGGAGCGGATACATGCGGGGACAGGGAAGGAATGCCGGTCTCTCGTGCTGGGGCATCTGCAGCGAGGCGGGATGCCGACGGGATATGACCGCCTGCTGGCAATGAGGTTCGGGGCTGCAGCAGTGCGGGCCATCGAGAGCGAGGCATGGGGCCACATGGTGGCGCTCCAGTCACCTCACCTGGTGACGGTGCCAATAAGCGAGGTCATCCGTCGGGAGAAACGAGTTGAGTTAGGCCACGACATCGTGCAGACGGCCCGGGCGACCGGTATTAGCTTCGGCGATTAGATAGTTATCTAATTAATTAACATGTGGCGTATTGCTGCTCGCGGTCATATCAATGAGGGCGAGCCGGCAGGATAAAGTCGCCGAAGCCGGGACTTGGTCTGAAAGTCGCGAGCAACACCGGATAGCTGTTCTTAAAATGGAGATCGAATGCGGAAGTGGATTCCCGTACTGTTGATCGCGGTGGCAACGATCGCATCAGTGGCGATCTACTCCAAGCTGCCGGAGAGGATTCCGACGCACTGGAACATGTCAGGTGAGATTGACGGATGGTCGAGCAGATTCTGGGGAGCGTGGATGATGCCGCTCATGATGGCGGTGATCTGGCCGGTCATGCGGCTGATTCCACACATCGATCCGCACCGAGCTAACTACGCAAAATTCAGAGGGATGTATGAAGCGCTGATCATCGCAACGATGGCATTCATGCTGGCGATGCATCTGCTGCTGCTCGCGGCGGCGACAGGAAGCCATATCCCGATATCCCGTATCGTCATCGGTGCGGTCGGCGCGTTCTTCGTGGTGATCGGCGTACTGCTGCCACACGCGCACCCGAATTGGTTCGTGGGAATCCGAACACCGTGGACACTCAGCAGCGACCTCGCGTGGGAGCGCACCCACAAGGTCGGCGGCCTGCTGTTCATCGCGACAGGGACATTGACGATGCTGACGACGCTGCTGGCGCCGAAGCAGGCCATGTGGGTGCTTCTCGTTTCGGGAACTGCGATGATGGTGTTTCTCTTCGTCTATTCCTACGTGGTGTGGAAGAAGGACGGCGAAAGGCACTCAGCCGCCTGAGGCGCACTGGCCGCGCTCGAAGTCGAGCAGGAATTTCTTTCGCCATAGTCCCCCGCCGTATCCGCAAAGATCTCCATTCTGTCTGACCACGCGGTGGCAGGGAATAACGATCGCGATTCGATTGTCTCCATTTGCCTTGCCCACAGCGCGCTGGGCTCCTGCCCGTCCCATTGCCCTTGCCTGCTGTTCGTAACTAATGGTCTCTCCGTAGGGAATCTTGAGGAGCTGGTTCCAGGCCGCAGTCTGGAAATCGGTGCCCTTGAGGAGGAGCGGCACCGTAAAGCTCCTTAGACCTCCGGTAAAATATCTATCTAACTCATCCTTGAGCTGGGCAACATGCCGGTTCTCGCCAGGCACCGTCGGACGAGAAAACCGCTTTCTCACGCGTTCGAGCTGCGTTTTCAGCATACGGCGGTCGGCGAACTCGAGCAGGCATATTCCGTCGGCCGTGGCTCCGGCGATCATGGGGCCGAGGGGAGTGAGAAGGCGCGTAACGACGACAGGGGCGACGTCGGCTAGGCGGTTGGGTGCTGTCTCGAATGTACGCGTGAACGCGTCGTGGAAACCGCTGGCCGATTCGAAGCCGTGCGTATAGCCGACTCCTTCCCACTTTTCGCCCTGGCTTATCCGTCCGAACGCAAGGCCAAGGCGGTGTGCCCGCTGGTACGCCTGGAAGGTCAACCCGTGGTGGCGGAGAAACCACCGTCGGACGCGCGCCGGATCCAGCTCGGCCGCCTTGAGATCCGAGTCCTTCCAGCGTCTCGATGGATCTTCCTCGACTTGTTCGAGCAGCCTCTTGATCCAGTTGGGAGCGGCGCCCTCAGGCTGCATCGGATGGCAGCGCAGACACGGGCGATAGCCAGCGACGAGTGCGTCGCGAACGGACGGATAGAACTCGACGTTCTCGGGGCGTGGCTTCTTCGCGGCGCAGGTCGGCCGGCAGAAAATTCCAGTGGTTTTAACGGCGGCAAAGAACACGCCATCAAATGTCCCATCGCGCTCGGCGAGCGCGCGGTACATGCGGTCCGCGGAGGGAAGAGATGCTGTCGTCATGGAAGCCAATCTAGGACCGGAGACGGGGCGGTTCCACCGAAAAATAGACACTGAATTCACGGGCATTGTGCGATATTTTCCGAAGCACAACCGGAGGGCTCATGAGCGACGAACTTGAGGACAAGTGGGAGAGCATCGAGAAGGAGCTGAATGCTGCCATGTCGAAGCTCTCCGATGCGATCGAGAAGGCGAGAGAGGAGATCCCTGAAGCGGCGAAGGCGATCAATGAAGAATACCTTCGCATGCAGGAAAAACTCGACAAGGCCGTGAATAATCTCCGCAAGTAGAGACCGCAAGCGTCTGATGAAGAGGTGGCCGATACGGGGCACCCCTTTTTTGTTCCCCGAAAAAGAATCGACTCGCAACGCAGTGAGGCACGATTCCTGTAATCCGTAACAATGCTGCATTCTCAGCGGAGACAGAAACGTCCCAATCGACGTATTACCATCAGGCGCGCAACGTAATGGCGACCGATACAGGAGAAACATGATGCAACTGAATTCACGAAGGGTGCTGACAGTCCTTGCAGTCGTTGGCTCGTTCGGCCTTTCTGCATGCGCGAGCATGAAGAACAAGGAGCGTGGTGCTGTGATCGGAGCCAGCGCTGGCGCCGCGATAGGCGGCGTGATCGGCAAAACCACCGGCGGATCGACGGCCAGAGGAGCGATCATCGGAGCGGTTGTCGGTGGGGCGGCGGGGGCCGTGATAGGTCATCAGATGGATCAGCAGGCGAAGGAGCTGGATCAGTCCATACCCGGTGCCAAGGTCGAGCGTGTGGGCGAAGGCATCGAGGTCACATTCGACTCGGGTTTGTTGTTCGACTTCGATTCCGACAAGATCCGTCCGGCTGCTGCGGCGAACCTGCAGGAGCTCGCGCAAAGCCTCAACAAGTTCGGCAACTCGAGTCTACTCATCGTCGGTCACACGGACAGCAAAGGCGACGACACATACAATCAGACCCTGTCGTATCGTCGTGCCAACTCAGCTTCGGTGTACCTGCAGTCGCAGGGCGTACCGACTATGAGAATCTCGACTGCTGGCCGCGGTGAGTCCGAGCCGGTGGCATTGAACGACACCGAAGCGGGCAGGCAGCAGAACCGCAGGGTGGAGGTCGCGATCTACGCCAGCGAAGCCTACCGCGATCAGGTAAAGAAGAGTTACAGCGGGAAGTAGCCCAACGCCTGAAATGGGGAAGCACCCCGTAGATGTCGGACGGGGTGTTTTTTTGTCCACACGACGTCACGCCCACCTAGCGCGAAAGTGTGATAGGACGATCTTACCTCTAATGGAGCGCACGCGAACCGTCACATGGCAGGATCCCGCACTCGGAGTCGAGGCGGCGACAACACTCACAGGCGTGGAGTATCTGCGAGCAATGGCGCGCGGAGAGGCACCGCCATCGCCGCTGGGGCAGGTTCTGGGATTCCGTCTGGAGGAGATAGAAGAGGGACGCGTTGTGGTGACCCTGGAACCGGCGGAGTACCACTACAATCCGCTCGGTGTGGTGCACGGTGGTCTTGCGGCCACCCTCTTCGATTCATCGCTGGGCTGTGCGGTGCAGAGCCTGCTGCCGCCGGCGCACACGGCTCCGACGCTGCAGCTCCAGATCAACTACGTCCGGCCGATCACGGTTTCGACGGGGAAGGTCTACTGTTCCGGCGATGTCGTTCACATGGGCAGGCGGTCGGCAACCGCGGAAGGGAGATTGACCGACAGTGACGGCAAACTATACGCACATGCGACAGGGACGTTCATCCTCACAGGGCCCGAAGATCGAAAAGCCCGATAGCTTTCTTCCGGCGTACCTCTGACATTCGGCGATTCGTGGCAACCGTAACTCCGGCAAAAGACTCCTCCAGCAGACTTCTGCGATTTTTTCGCCGCTCAACAGACGAAGCGGACTGGAAGCTCGTGGGACCGATCAGGGGCGAAGTCTTCGGCACCGACCGACTCGCCAAGCACGCCCGGAACATCGCGCGCAAGCATCGGTTGCTTCCGCCGAAGAAGCAGCGCGGTCATGGACCGCTTCTCGGGCGGCTCGACGACACACGGCGCGTACTCGACGAGATCCACGATCGTCTGAGCGACGCCGCCGAGCGGGAAGTGGACATCAGCCCCGCGGGCGAGTGGCTGCTGGATAATTCGTACATCGTGCAGGAGCACATTCGCGAGATCCGGACGAACCTCCCAGGTGGATACTATCAGGAGCTTCCAAAACTGGCGAGCGGCATGCTGGCGCATTATCCGCGCGTGTACGACGTGGCGATCGAACTCATCGCACATTCCGAAGGCCACCTCTCGATTGATAACATCACGCTGTTCGTGCGGGAGTATCAGAAGGTCGCGGCGCTCAAGATGGGCGAGCTGTGGGCGATACCCACGATGCTCCGTCTCGGCCTCGTGGAGAATCTTCGGCGGATGTCGATGCGCGTGGCTGCGCGCCTGGATGAGGTAGAGGAAGCGGACCGCTGGGCAGCCGGGATAATGGCGGCGAACAACCAGTCGCCCGAGGCGCTTGCCGCATCTCTCAACGCGTTCATCAGCGATCATCCTCCGTTCAGCCCGAACTTTGTCGCGCGGTTCCTTCACCAGATTCGCGGCTATCAGGTCAACTTCACGCCGCTGATATGGCTCGAGCAGTGGATCGCGGAGGATGGGCCAAGCGCCGAAGTCGCGGTGATGCGCTCGAACCGGATGATCGCGCTGACGCAGGTGACTGTCTCGAACTGCATCACGAGCCTGCGTACGATCGCGCGTCTAAACTGGAAAGACTTCGTCGAGTCACAGAGCGCGACGGAGAAGATCCTGAGAAAGGATCTGTCGGGGCACTACACGGCCATGACGTTCGGGACGCGGGATTACTACCGCCACGTCATCGAGCACATCGCGAAGGAGACGATCAGGCAGGAAGAGGAAGTCGCGAACGTGGCGCTGGGACTTTCAGTGCAGGGCCACGGGCAGGGCGACGAGCGCCGATCGCACGTCGGGTACTATCTGATTGACAACGGCAGGCTCGAGCTCGAGGAGGCGACCGGCTACACGCCACCGTGGGGCGAGCGTGTGCACAGGTGGACGAAGCGCCATCCGACGTCGCTGTATTTCGGCGGGATTCTCGTGATGACGATTGTCCTGTTGGCATCTCTGTTCTGGATCGCGCCGGGAATGACGGTTAGCGAGCGGTTTGTGCTCTTCTTTGTGGCGGTGATTCCCGTTAACGAGATTGCAATCAGCGTGGTTAATCAGCTCGTCACGTTGTTGATGCCTCCGAATCTTCTTCCAAAGATGGAATTCCGCGACGACGGAATTCCGGAAGACTGCAGGACAGCAGTCGTGGTGCCGACGCTCTTCGGAAGCGTGAGGGCTGTGCAGGAAGCCCTGTCGCACATTGAAGTGCAATACCTCGCCAATCGCGATCCGAACCTGCACTTCGCCATTCTCAGCGATTTCACGGACGCCGCGACGGAGAAGAAGCAGGGCGATGCCGAAATACTACAGGCGGCGGTAGAGGGAATCGACGAGCTCAACCAGAAGTACGAGCGAGCGAGTGGCGATGTGTTCTTTCTCTTTCACCGTCGCCGGCTCTGGAACGAGAAGCAGGGTGTATGGATGGGCTGGGAGAGGAAGCGTGGAAAACTTGGCCAGTTCAATCGTTTTCTACGCGAAATGGCGGACGATGCGTTCTCGACGATCGCGGGAAACACCGCGGCACTGCAGAAAGTCCGCTATGTAATCACGCTCGACTCCGACACAGTGCTGCCGCGCGATGCTGCGCAGATACTCACCGGCATGATCGCGCATCCGCTCAACAAGGCGGATTACGATCCGCAGCTTGGACGAATTGTTCGCGGGTACGGCATCTTCCAGCCAAGGGTAGGCGTGTCGCTGACGAGCGCGCACGCGTCACGCTTCGCGGCGATTCACTCCGGGCATCCGGGCGTCGATCCGTACACGACGGCGGTGTCCGACGTCTATCAGGACCTGTTTGGTGAGGGAAGCTTCACCGGCAAGGGTATCTACGATGTAGATGCGTTCGAGAAGGCAACTCACGGCCGCTTTCCAGAAAACACGCTTCTTAGCCACGATCTCATAGAAGGCGCGTACTCGCGAGCCGGGCTGGCGACGGACATCGAGTTGTACGACGACTATCCGGCGAGATATCTGACATACACGCGCCGGAAGCATCGATGGATCCGAGGCGATTGGCAGCTCCTGCAGTGGCTTGGCCCGATTGTGCCGGGACCTCAGGGACCGACGAGAAACAGGCTGTCGGCGATCTCCCGGTGGAAGATTTTCGACAATCTCAGGCGAAGCGTTGTCGAGATATCGCAGCTCGCGCTTGTTGTATGCGGGTGGTTCGTGCTTTCCGGATCGGCGTTGCTGTGGACGACGGTCTTGCTGTTCGCGATCGCCGCTCCATGGATCTTTTCCCTCTTTGTATCGCTGCTGAGACCGCCGCGCGATCAATCCTGGATCGCGTATTACGCGGCCGTCGGCCGGGATACGCGAGTGAGTGTGCAGCAGTGGGCGCTGGCGGTTGCATTCCTTCCTCATCAGGCGGTCGTCAGCGCGGACGCGATCATCCGTACGTTAGCGCGTCTCTGGATCACGAAGCGAAATCTGCTGGAATGGCAAACAGCGTCGCAGGTGGAGCGCGCCATGGGCACCGGCTCGCGTGTCGAGATGTGGCGCAGGATGTGGCCGGTCACCGTGCTGAGCCTGATGCTTCTGGCCATGGTGGCTCTGCGCGCGAATCCCGCCGAATCCGAGATGTCGGGGCGAGTGCTGTTTCTCGTGGGCACGCTTCCGCTGCTCGGATTATGGCTGGGCTCGCCAGCGATCGCGCATTCTCTCAGCGCACCGGCGACGCCTCCGGAGCTACGACTGACGGGGACGGAGCGTCAGGCCGCGCTTCGATATGCACGTCTGCACTGGCAGTTCTTCGAGCATTTCGTGACGGAGCAGACGCAGTGGCTGGCGCCAGACAACTTCCAGGAAGATCCGGAGCCTGTGGTGGCTCCAAGAACATCGCCGACGAACATCGGACTTCAGCTGATGTCCATCATCTCGGCGTGGGACCTCGGGTTCATTACACTGGGATCGATGATCGAGCGCATGGAGAAAGTGTTCAGGTCGCTCGAGCGCATGCGACGCTACCGTGGCCATTTCTACAACTGGTACAATCTGACCGATTTCCACGTACTGGAGCCGGCGTACATCTCGACCGTGGACAGCGGCAACTTCGCCGGGCATCTGATCGCGATGAAGCAAGCCTGTCTGGAGGCGACGCATGAGCCGGAATGCAGTTCAGAGGATGCGCAGCGATTGCGGGCGATTGCCGAGCGTGCCAGAGCATACGCGCTGGAAATGGATTTCAGGTTCCTGTTCGACGAAAGGAGAAAACTGTTTTCGATCGGTTATCAGCCGGCGGCAAACACGTTCGACAACTCGTACTATGATCTGCTGGCGTCAGAGTCGCGTCTCTCTTCCTTCGTTGCGATCGCGAAGAACGATGTACCGGTGGATCACTGGTTCCGGCTCGGCCGGACGCTCACGGCAGCGGGCGGTACGCGCACGCTCGTTTCGTGGAGCGGCAGCATATTCGAGTATCTCATGCCGGCCCTCGTGCTGCGGACGTTCCCCTCGACGCTCCTGAGCCAGACATATCAGGGGGCCGTGCGCAGGCACATAGCCTACGGCGCGGAACACGGCGTACCGTGGGGCACGTCGGAATCCGCGTATAACCTGCGAGATCGTGCGCTCACATATCAGTATCGAGGGTTCGGTGTTCCCGAGCTTGCGCTGAAGCGGGGTCTGAGCAGAGAGGTGGTGATCGCTCCGTACGCCACGGCGCTCGCGCTGCTCGTGGAGCCGCATCAGGCGATCAGGAATCTGGCGATGCTCGAAGCCGAAGGAGCACTGGGCCCATACGGCTTCAGGGACGCGATCGACTACACGCGTCCACTGCCCGGATCGACGAAGGCGGTCGTCGGTGCGTACATGGCTCATCACATCGGAATGAGCATCGTTGCGTTCGACAACGCGCTCAACGCCAATGTGTGGCAGAAACGCTTCCACACGGATCCGATAGTGAGATCGGCCGAGCTGATACTCCAGGAGAGGATTCCGCGGAGACTCGTTCTCCAGGACGTGCAGCAGCAGGACGAGGCGATGCGCGTGCCGTCGGAAATGGAAAAGCCGGCAGTGCGGGAGCTCGACACAGCAAATACTCCACAGCCGCGGGTGGCTCTGCTTGGCAACGTTCCGTACACGACGATCGTCAGCAACGCCGGCAGCGGAGTTACCCGTTATGGCGAACTCGCGATCAACCGATGGAGAAGCGACGGAACACGCGACGACTTCGGCCAGTGGTGTTACGTGCGCGACATCAGCGCCGGGAAGATATGGTCGGCCGGACACCAACCTGTTTGCGCGGAGTACGCGTGGTATCGGGTGCTCTTCGCCAGCGATCGGGTCACGCTGCATCGGAGGGACGACGACATCGAGACGATGATGGAGATCGCCGTCGTGCCGGGAGAAGCGGCGGAAGTACGGAAGGTTACCATCCATAATCGCTCGCAAAAATCCCGCGACATGGAGCTGACGAGTTACATGGAAGTGGTGCTCGCCAGCGCCGACTCGGATCGTGCGCATCCGGCGTTCGGCAATCTCTTCGTGCAGACGGAGTGGCTACCGAACAGTGCGGCGCTCCTGGCAATGCGACGCCCAAGGTCGGCGACAGACAAGCCGAGCTGGTGCGGACATGTGATGGCAACAGCCGTCGGGAACAGTACCGTGACGTGTGAGACGGATCGCGCGCGATTCGTGGGACGGGGGCGGTCGGGCCGCGATCCGGTCGCCATGGACGCTCCCGGTGATCTGTCCGGCACGGTGGGAGCGGTGCTCGATCCGATATTCTCACTTCGCACGACGGTAACGATACCTGCGGGCAGGTCCGCCGAGGTGACGTTCACGACGTTCATAGCGGAGGATCGCGAGCAGGCGATTCAACTCGCGGATCTCTATCATGATCCATACAGTGCGCGGCGTGCGCTCGATCTGTCGTGGGCCCACGCGCAGGCCGAGCTCCGCGATCTGGGAATCACTCCCGCCGATGCCGCGCTGTATCAGGAACTGGCGGGCCACCTGCTCTACGCGCACCCGGGGTTCAAGGGACTGCCGGCGAAGGGAAGTGACAACACCCTGGGCCAAGCGGAGCTTTGGGGACTCGGCATCTCAGGCGACTGGCCAATTCTTCTGGCCACACTGGCATCGGCGGATGGACTTCCGAGCGTACGGCAGCTTCTCAAGGTGCACCACTACTGGAGAATGAAAGGAGTGGCATGCGATCTCGTGATTCTGAACGAGCATCCGCCGACATACCTGCAGGAGCTGAACGACGAGCTTCTGTCGACGGTGATGGCATCGAGCGAGGCAGGTTTGCTCGACAGGCCGGGAGGAATCTTCATCCGCCGATCGGACGTGCTCCAGCCGGCTGATATCAGGCTGCTGCATTCGCTTGCGAGAATCCAGGTTGATTGTGATGGCCTGGGTCTTGGCAACTTCCTCGAGTTCCCAAATGTCGAGGACAAGTATGTATCGAGCAGCCAGATTTCTGCGTTGTCAGCGATCACCGGCGACAGGGTGAACGTCACCGCGTCCGATGGCATAGCTGCAGCGAGGTCCCGGGTCGTGAATGCAATGCGCGGTGGCGGGTCTGATGGAGTGGAGGTTCCGGGCGGCGACACATCCGGCCTCGCGCTGTTCAATGGCCTAGGCGGATTCAATTCCAGCCATGAGTACGAGATCAGACTGGAAGGCGACAATCTTCCACCCGCGCCATGGGTGAACGTGATCGGAAACCCTGCGGGCGGGTTCATTGTCAGCGAGACCGGGGCGGGCTCCAGCTGGACGGACAACAGTTACTTCTTCAGGCTCACTCCGTGGCATAACGATCCGGTGCGTGATCCGGCCGGGGAATGCATCTACCTGCGCGATGACGATCGTGGCACAGTGTGGACGGCGACTCCGGAGCCGATCAGGCAGCCGACCGCATACACCGTGAAGCACGGCGCGGGATATACGGTATTCGAGCATTTGCACGACGGAATCTCAACGATGCTGAGGGTGGGAATGCCGGAGGCCGATCCGGTGAAGATCCAGGTGTTGCGGCTCACCAACCACGGATCGAGGTCACGCCGCATCAGGATCACCAGTTACGTCGAATGGGTGCTCGGCGTGAACAGGGAGAAGACACAGGCAAATATTCGGACCGAAATGGCTGCCGACGGGCAGGTGATGCTGGCGCGGAACTACTTCGATCCGGTGTTCTCGTCGCGTGTCGCGTTCACGGCGCTCAGCGAGCCGGTTGCAGCGTTTACCGCGGCGCGGCGCGAGTTCATAGGACGCAACGGAACACTGTCCGCGCCGATGGCGATCATGCGCGAGACTCTCACGGGCGACATCGGAGACACTATTGACCCGTGCGGAGCGCTCCAGTCGAGAGTCGAGCTGGCGCCAGGGGAGACACGTGATATCGTCGTGCTGCTTGGCGCCGGCGACGGACCGGAAGACGCGATCTCACTGTTCGAGAAATACAAGCATGCCGACGCCGCAAACGCCGCTCTCGATCACGCTGCGAGAGTATGGAGAGCGCGGCTCGGGACGATCACGGTGAAAACACCGGAGCCCACGTTCGACGTCGTGCTCAATCAGTGGGCGCTGTATCAGGCGCTGTCATGCCGCATGTGGGCCAGATCGGCGGTGTATCAGTCGGGCGGCGCGTTCGGGTTCAGGGATCAGCTTCAGGATGTGTTGGCATTCGTCTATACGGAACCGGCGCTCGCGAGGGAGCACATCGTCCGGTGTGCAGCGCGCCAGTTCGAGGAAGGTGATGTACAGCACTGGTGGCACCCGCATAGCGGTCGCGGTGTGCGCACGCGATTCTCCGACGACCTGGCGTGGCTGCCGTATGTTGTAAACCACTACCTGAGCCTAACGGCAGACCACTCGGTGCTGGACGCGACGGCACCGTATCTCAGAATGCGCCAGCTCAATGCTGACGAGCACGAGCTGTACGAACTGCCGCAGGTCTCGGAACTCGTCGAGCCGGTGTATGACCACTGTGTTCGCGCGCTCAGGAAAGCGTGCACAACCGGCGAGCACGGGCTTCCGCTGATCGGTGTCGGAGACTGGAACGATGGAATGAACCGCGTGGGAATCGACGGGCGCGGAGAGAGCGTGTGGCTTGCGTGGTTCCTGATCGTCACGCTGCGCGAGTTCGCCAAGCACGCGGAAGAGCGCGGCGACCGAGCTGTGGCAGACGAATTCCGCGCGACGGCACAGCGCTACAACGAAGCGGTCGAAAACGCGGGATGGGACGGCGAATGGTACAGGCGCGCCTACTATGATGACGGCACGCCGATGGGATCCGGGGAAAGCGACGATTGCAAGATCGACTCGATCGCACAGAGCTGGAGCGTCATCTCCGACGCCGGCGACCCCGCGCGCAGCCGAGCAGCGATGCGCGCGCTGAACGAGCATCTCGTACGTGAGGACGCGCGTCTCATCATGCTGCTGACGCCGCCGTTCAACAATTCGAAGCATGATCCCGGATACATCCAGGGATATCTGCCTGGAGTGCGCGAGAACGGTGCGCAATACACGCACGCGGCACTGTGGGCTGTGCTGGCGACCGCTCTCCAGGGAGACGGAGGTCGCGCGATGGAGCTTTATCAGATGGTGAATCCGGTGACGCATGGGCTGACACCGGAAGACGTCGCGACCTACAAGGTGGAGCCATACGTAGTCGCGGCCGACGTGTACACCGCCGAGGGCCATCTCGGCCGCGGCGGCTGGACTTGGTACACCGGCTCAGCGAGCTGGCTCTACCGCGTGGGACTGGAGGCAATACTCGGGTTCACCAAACGCGGCGAGACACTGGAGATGAATCCGTGTATTCCATCATCGTGGAAGGAATTCTGCGTGGGCTATCGACACGAGGACAGCATTTATTCCATCGTTGTGAGAAATCCGGGAGGAGTCGAGCGGGGCGTGGCTTCGACGACGCTCGATGGAACACCGGTCTCCGGGCCCATCACGCTCGTGAAGGATGGTCGCATTCACGAAGTTATCGTGACGCTGGGATCTCCTCCTCCTCCACCTCAGCCAGCGAAGTAATCGCCGGGCCGTTGACGACGTTGCCATAGGCATCGAATCGCGAGCCGTGGCAGGGGCAATCCCATGTTCGCTCGGCCGTGTTCCAGTCGACGATACAATAGAGATGCGTGCAGACGGCCGAGCGCTGGTGGATGTTGCCCTGGTCGTCGCGGTAAACGGCGATCTTCTTCGTCCCGCGGCGAAGGACGGTACCGGTACCCGGGGCAATGTCGTCGAGTGATGCAACCTCACCCTTCGTTGCCCAGTCCCCGTACTGTGCAGCGACGTTGAGGTTCTGTTTCACAAATTCCGGAGTGGCGCGGAGCTTCTTGCGTGACGGATCATAGAGCATCTGCCATGGATTGGGTCTTCCGAGCACGAGATCGGTGAGCAGAATGCCGGCGATCGTGCCATGGGTCATGCCGTTTCCGGAATCACCGGTGGCGATGTAGATGTGCTCGTCGGTTCCCGGATTCTTTCCGATGAACGCCATGTAGTCCACCGGCTCAATGATCTGTCCCGACCATTTGAAGTCCACGCTCTCGACCATCGGAAAACGCTTGCGCGTCCAATCCTCCAGGGACTTGAAGCGCTCATCGGCGTCGTCTTCCTGGCCAGTCTTGTGGTCCTCGCCACCGACGATGAGGATCTCCTCAGTGCGGGCGGGATCCAGGCGGGAATCCACTTCCTGGACGCGTATGTAGTGATACGGATCCTGAGTGTCCCAATACAATCCGTGTGGCACCGATCCACGCGGTATGCGCGCACCAATCACGAAGGTTCGATACGCGGACTGCTTGGTGTGCAGTATCACCCAGTCATTTACAGGCGTGTTGGTCGCGACGACCACGTGATCGGCGGTGATGACGTGGCCTTCGCTCGTCGTCACGCGACAGGGCTCGCCGTCCTCGATCTTTTCGGCGTGAGTGAAGCAAAAAATTTGCCCGCCATCGCGGAGAATCGCTCGTGTAAGGCCATTCAGATACTTGAGCGGATGGAACTGGGCTTGGCGAGGGAAGCGGAGCGCGGGTCCTGTATTCCAGAAATCGAGAGGTGCGCGATCCACCATTTCGACGTCGGCAAGCCCCGCGCGATGGGCGGCAGCGAGCTCGCGATCGAGCTCATTCTTGTGGCTGTCACCGAGGAAGAGATAACCGTCCACGCGCTCGAAGTCGCAGTCGATGTCTTCCTGTGAAGCGATGGACTCGATACGGGCGACGGCAGCGGTGTGGCTCTCGGCGGCGAGCCTTGCGCCTTCCTGACCGTGGAGCTTCTGAATCTGATAGTACCTGTCGTCGAGCGCGGCGGTCAGGTGGGCAGTAGTCCGGCCCGTCTCACCACCGCCGATCTGGCCATCGTCTATCACGACCACAGCACGGCCGGCGCGAGCGAGGAGGTACGCTGTGGTCATACCGGCTATCCCCGCTCCGATGACGCAGACACTGGTGCGCAAGCTCTGCGTGACACGCGGGGGCTCGGGCATGTCTGTCGTGCCCATCCAGACGGAAGTGGTGTGACCTGAATCGCTTCGCATTGCGGTGAGTGCGGTAAGGTGATGGCATCACGGAGAGCCGGCGCGTCCTATGGCGCATAGCGTATGCCAATGATACTCTAGCCGTAAGCAGCTGAATTCACAGTCCACTCCCGCGGACGCTCGAGGAAAGAAGATCATGGATTCGAATGTCCTGGACGCGGCTCGTGCCGCATTTCCCGTCATAGCCAACACTGTCACTCTCGCCGCCATCGTCCACAGTGGCGAATGCAATCCCGAACCGATCGTCACGATACCGATATCGATGATGAATCGGCACGGCTTGATTGCGGGAGCGACGGGCACCGGCAAGACGCGAACGCTGCAGCTCATCGCCGAGCAGCTGTCGGCGGTGGGCGTGCCGGTTTTCGTTGCCGACATGAAGGGTGATCTGTCGGGAATTGGCGCTGATGGCCCGGCCAGCGACAGGATAAACTCCCGGGCGAAAGAGACTGGCTACAAGTGGCAGCCGTCGGCATTCCCCGTCGAGTTCCTGAGCCTTACTGGCGCGAAAGGGGCGCGAGGGCTGATGGGCGCGCTCCTCGGCTCGCCGAGAAGACGCAGTACGCGAAGCCGCTGGTAGTGCGGAGGGGTTAGCGCTCGAGCAGGATCGCGCGCACCGGCGCGGCATCCAGCGACATCATCTTGATGGGGAACGCCATGATGTCGTACGGGCCTGGCGGCGTGCGCCGGAGGTCGAGGTTCTCGAGAATGAAGGCATTTCCCGAGAAGAGCATCTTGTGAACTGCGAGTGACTTGCTATCTCTCGCGTCCACTGAAGGCGCGTCGACGCCGAGCAGCCTGAGGCCGAGCCCGAGAAGGACACGCACGCATGATTCGGAGAGAGTAGCCCAGTGATCGGGGAAAGTGCCGGACGCAATGGTCGCTCCGGTCCTGAGGATCAATCGCTCCGTGGGCTGTCCAGCGAGAAGCGGCTCGATGTCGTTGAAGTTCAGCTCACCGCGCACATCGCTCACATCGCTCACATCGCTCACATCAATGACAATGACGGGGCCGTAGAATGCCTCGAGCGGAAGCTCGTGCGAGCCCGGCCAGCCATCGCGCACATGCAGCGGTGCGTCGGCGTGTGTTCCGACGTGCGGGCTCGACGTAATGCTGGAGAGATTGACGCTCGATCCGTTCGATGTCGTCGCCGTCCATCCGCACGAGAACGGTGTGTCGCCCGGCCACTCGGGGATGCCGGGCGCGAGTGTGATGCTGACGTCGTACAGGCGCATTCAGGCCATCTGCGTGGAATCGGTTACGTGTGTGTCAGGCGACGAGCTGTTTTACGGCCTCGACGATCTTCGAGACCGTAATGCCGAGGTGCTCGTAGAGCTCCTTGTACGGTGCCGAGGCACCGAAGCACTCGAGGCCGATGGTGATCCCATCTGACCCAACCCACCGATCCCAGGACATGGGGTGTCCAGCCTCAATGGAAATCCGTTTTACCCCCAATAGCAAGACACTGTCGCGATACTCAGCGCCCTGCGAAGCGAAAATCTCATGACTCGGCATGCTAACGGCGCGTGCCCGAATGCCCTGAGCCTCGAGCTGCTGCTGAGCTTCGAGAATGAGGGCGACCTCGGATCCGCTCGACATGAGCACGACCTGGGGTGCTCCGCCGGGGGCGTCGGCAAGGACGTAGGCACCCTTCGCCAGGCCGCTCGCGGGCGCATATTTCGTGCGGTCAATGAACCCGAGCTTCTGTCTGGTGAGAACGAGCGCGACCGGCCCGTGGGAATGCTTGAGAGCCGCTCGCCAGGCCTCCGCGGTCTCCGAGGCATCCGCGGGACGAATCAGCGTGAACCCGGGAATCGCGCGGAGCGTGCTGAGCTGCTCGATGGGCTGGTGTGTCGGACCATCTTCGCCAAGCCCGATCGAGTCATGCGTGTAGACGTAGATGACATGGCGCTTCATGATCGATGCGAGGCGCACCGAGGGGCGCATGTAATCCGAGAAGATCAGGAACGTCGCTCCGTATGGAATGAATCCGCCATGGGCCGACATTCCGTTCATGATCGCGGCCATGCCGTGCTCACGAATCCCGAAATGGAAATTGCGACCGGCATAATTGTCCGGCGTGATGTTGGGCGCGCCTTTCACGATGGTGTTCGTGGACGATGCGAGATCGGCAGAACCGCCGACGAGCTCGGGCAGCTTCGGAGCGATGGCATTGAGCACGGTCCCGGAAGCAGCACGGCTCGCGACGCTTCCGTTCTCCGCTGTGAACGACGGGATGAGATCTTCCCATCCTTCGAGGAGCTCGCCGCGCAGCCGGCGCTCGAGCTCGGCCGCATCTGCGGAATGAGTGGCCTTATATGCGTGGTACCTGTGCTGCCACTCGCTCTCGATCTTCGCGCCGCGATCGGACATCGTCCGCCAATGCGCCAGCGCTTCGGGCACAACGTAGAAAGGCTCCTGTGACGGGTAGCCCAGAGCTTCCCTGGTGAGCTTGATCTCTTCGACGCCGAGGGGTGATCCGTGCGCCTCGGCCGTGTCGTGCTTGTGGGGACTGCCGTATCCGATGTGCGACCTGACAATGATCAGCGAGGGCCGGTCGCGCACTTCCCTGGCGGCGACGGTCGCGTTGTCGAGCGCATCGAGATCGTTCGCGTCCTCGACGCGCTGGACGTGCCAGCCGTATGCCTCGAAGCGTTTCGCGGTGTCGTCGCTGAAGGTGAGGTCGGTATCACCCTCGATCGTGATGTGATTGTCGTCGTAGAATCCGACGATCTTTCCCAGCCCAAGATGTCCGGCGTATGATGAAGCCTCGTGCGAGATGCCTTCCATCATGTCACCGTCGCTGGCGATGAAGTAGGTGTGATGGTCAATGATCTCGTGCCCCGGGCGATTGAACGTCGCCGCAAGCTGCGCCTCGGCCACCGCCATTCCCACCGAGTTGCCGACTCCCTGGCCGAGCGGGCCGGTGGTGGTCTCGACTCCCGCGGTGTAGCCGTACTCAGGATGTCCGGGAGTTCTGCTCTCCCACTGCCGGAACTGCTTCAGATCCTGAAGGGTGAGGTCGTAGCCGGTGAGATAGAGCACGCTGTAGAGGAGCATCGAAGCGTGGCCGGCAGAGAGGATGAAGCGATCGCGGTCTATCCACCCGGGATTGTGCGGATTGTATCGAAGGTGGCGGGTCCAGAGCACATAGGCGAGCGGCGCGAGCGCCATCGGCGTGCCCGGGTGTCCTGAGTCCGCCTTCTGGACCGCATCCATGGACAAGACCCGAATAGCATTGATGCAAAGCTGGTCGAGACTGGCGGACGAGGGAGTGGATTTCGTTTCAGGCATCGGAGTCATGGGGGCTTTGCGTCGAGTCTGAAGTTAACGTCGGAAGCTGTCCGCGAAACACGAATTCCGAGACGTGCCTGCGACCGCTCGGCTTTTCGCGTCCGCGGTTGCGTTCATCGAGCTGACTGGGATCGCCATACTTTCCGATCGCGATGGCGGCCATCACTTCGTATCCATCGCGAGGGACGTTGAGCGAATCGTACGCTTTGTTCAGGTCGAAGCCCGCCATGGCGTGTGCGTAGAGCCCGAGCTTTCGCGCCTCGAGGGCGAGAGAGAGCCATGAGGAACCGGCGTCGAAGCGAGCGGTGCGATTCGGCTTGCCATTCCGGGCGAGCGTGAGACGGGCGACGACGAAAGCGATCATCGGCGCGTGCTTTACCCAGATTCGATTGGACTCGTCAAGGATGTCCAGAAATCGGGCGCGTTCCTCGGGAACAGTGGCGTAGAGGTAGATCCACGGCTGCTCGTTCCCGGAGGACGGAGCCCACCGAGCGGCCTCGAAGAGTGACATGATGGTGGCTTCATCCAGGGGCTCGGGCGAGAAGGCGCGCGGAGACCAGCGATCCAGGAATTGCGGATCTACCGAAGCGTCCGCGGTGCGGCTGTTGACGACCAGGGGATCGGGAAGGGTATCGGGCATGCGGGAAAGCTAATTCCGGAGGCACCAGCACTCTGTCCCGTACCTATCCGTTGTGGTTTTCTTCGCGCATGTTCATGTGTTCCTTAGAATCTCCGTGCGTCATACATCGGGTCTCCGTCGAGTTGACATAACCGGGCAATGGACATGCCGCATATCAGGGAATCGATCCCTTGAGCAAAAAGTCCGACGCCTCAACTCACTCCCGGTTCAGGAGCCTGAGCGATCCGGAGACTCTCACCAGGTTCGCACAAAATCTCGGCGAAGGAATCTACATAACCACAGAGCGCGGAGAGATTCTGGACGCCAACCCGGCATTCCTGAAAATCTTCGGCGTCGCCACACTGGACGAGCTGAAGAGCTACCGCGTGAGCGATTTCGTGGATGCCAGCATCAGGAAACAGGAAGTGGAGCTGGTGGAGCGGGAAGGCTCGATCCGCGACCGGGAACTTCAGATCACGCGTCCGGATGGCGGAGTGCGAACGGTTCTGGACACATGGTACACCAACACGGACCCCGAGACAGGGGAGCACGTCTTTCACGGCATCCTGGTGGACATTACGGGACGCAAGGCGCTCGAGACGCAGCTCATCGAGCAGAGCCTTCGCGACCCGCTCACGGGATGCTACAACAGAAGGTATCTGGGGACGCTGTATGCCGCGGTTCGCGAGCTGACGGCAACGTGGGGATGCATTTACGTGGACATCGACCACTTCAAGCAGTACAACGACATGAACGGCCACGCGGCGGGCGACGCTGTGCTGGTGAAGATGAGTCGCTTCCTCATGAGGCACGTGCGGGCGGAAGAGCCGGTGATACGGATGGGGGGCGACGAATTCATGGTCGCGCTATTCGATACCGATCTCGCGGAGACCGAGCTCATCGCGCACCGTCTGGAGAAAGCGGGCGAGGAGCGCGGGTCGGTTTCGTTCTCTCTCGGATGGGCAGCGCGGGACAATGCCGAGAATCTGGAGGAGACGGTGAACCGCGCCGACCGCGAGCTGATCAACGTGCGCGTCGTTCGCCGGCCGGGCAGCTATACGCGCCGGACCCCCGCGGATTCAGCCAGGAAATAGACAACGCCGCACGATTTGTCGTGATCGGCGACCCGGACAAGATCACGCGCGGACTGCTCGTGTCGTTCTGATTTTCCTACCGCTCGGGATTGAGAATGCGCTGGATCTCTGAGCGGGCATCCACGATGTGAAGCCGCGTTGTCCGGTCAGTGGCGTGGCTGATCGCCAACTTGAGCGCGGTGTCGAGATCCAGCAGCTCGCCGCGCATCAGCGATCTCACATCGCTGTTGGGGCCGGTGCTGCTTCTGGCGCGCGGGCCTCGCGAAGGTGTCGAGCTGATGATCATCGCGGGCACGGGGTTCAGCCGGGAATCCGCCTGTGCCAGCCATGCGCGCTGAAGCGAGCGGCGGAACGGATCAATGGTCACACGTTCTGCAGCGAGCTCTCTCCAGACAGCGCGACGAACATCGCCAAGCATCTCGCCGAGCGGGTAGATGTCGGCGCGGCCTCGGGCGAGGGCCTCATACTCGGCGAGGCGGTTCAGCCGATCGGTGTCGAAGAGACCGCCCAATATGCGTGCCTGTGCCGCTCCTATCCGGCGTAGCGTGCCGTCGGGCTCGATACGTCGCAGAAGATTCGTGTCTATCAGATATTCAGGCGTGCGGAAGGCGTTGTCGGCGAGGAAGCGAATGGCAGCCCGCTGGCGCGCGGAAGCAATCGGGGTGAAGCGCGGTCCTGGCTGTCCACCGTATTTCTCGCGTGAGTCCGAGCCGCCAACGATGTTGACGACGTGCTCGAGCTCCTGGCTCCATTGATCAACGAGGTCGTCGTAAAGCTCCGACAGATCGGAGTTGTCCTCTCCTCGCCGGAGCGCGACGGACATGAGGATGGGCATCGTTCGCCGGATGTTGCGAAGTCCCAGCGCGGTGGATTTCACCGCGTCCGCATCTCCGACGGCCTCGGTCTCGTCGCCAGGATCGCTGTCGCGGGCTCCGGAAGTACTGAAGCGGTACCACGGAACGGTGTCCTGCATCCGAGCCCAGCTATCGAGAGTCGGTTTCTCTTCATCCGGGGTGCGCGCGCCGGGAACAGGCGCATATCCCCACCGGGTGGCGAACAGATCATAGGGCCCTATGCGGGGGACCAGATCCTCGACGGCGATGTGGTCTTCGGGCTGTGCCACGTAGTTGAATCGTGCGTAGTCCATCAGCGTGGGCGTGTGGCCCATGCGGTGCACCCACATCGCGCTGCGAATGCTATCGGCCGGATATGTCGAGCTCGCTTTCATGTTGTGCTGAAAACCGAGCGTATGTCCGACCTCGTGTGCGACGACGTACTCCACGAGCCGTCCCATCAGCGAATCGGGAAAGGGGATGCGACGCGCGCGCGGATCGAGCGGTGCGACCTGAGTGATGTACCAGTTCCGCGCGAGATTGAGGACGTTGTGATGGACGCGGATGGATCCATTCAGGATCTCGCCGCTGCGCGGGTCGTGGACATCGGGCCCATCGGCGTTCTCTGTCGTCGAGGGGAGCCAGCGCACGACGGTGTTGCGAACGTCGTCCGGTGACCAGTCGGGGTTCTGGGCAGGAGTCGGCGCATCGCGGATGATGATGGCGCGACGAAATCCGGCGGCAGCAAAGGCCGGCTGCCAATCCTCGACTCCCTTCCTGATCCACGGAATCCACTGAGCGGGCGTGGCCGGATCGATGTAATACACGATCGGTTTCACGGGATCGGAAAGTGCCGAATCCGGGAATTTCTTCTCGAGGCGCCATCGCCGGATATATGATCGTGCGACGGAGCGATGCTGCGACGTTCCGAAGTCCGTCTGCTTCACGTCCGTGTAGCTGAGTCGCTTGTCGGCCAAGCGCGGCATCATCGGACGCGTGGGGAGCCGGATCATGCTCCAGTGAGCGAGGATGCTCTGCGCCGGGACCGGGCTGAGTCCGCGCTCCGAATCGGGCGGATTTTCCGGAGTGAACGTCTGCGTCGCTTCGACTTCGACGTTCTCGGGGAAAGCCGAGACACGCTCGACGAAGGATCTCTTCTCGTCGAACGATCCACGCGTAGCGACGAATTCCGGAACGTTGGTGGTGTAGAGCGGCGTGACGTCTATGACAGCGGAGCTGTCGGGACCGTAAGCTTCGACCTTGAAGGCGGCGACGATTGTGGGATAGCTCGCCTGGAAGACCGCCTGATATACGGGCAGCGTGGAGTCGGCGGCAAGCTCGAACGTCATGCTTCTGAGAAGCACGCGATTGCCTTCGCGCTCCCATCGCAGCACGCGCTCGGTGAATTCGTCGCCACCGTAGGATGATCCTCCCGAGGCGCGGGCAAATCGTCCAACGAGGAGCATGTCGCGCCCCATCTCGCGACGTGGAATCTCGAAGAGGAGAGTGTCGCCGACCCGGTGGGTAGTGAACAGGCCGGTGCGCGTGCGTGCAGCGCTCGTGACGACCTTGCCGTAAGGCCTGATTCCTGCCGCTTCGTTCGCCTTCTCGATACTGTCGGTGCGAATCTGTGCCGGAGACTTCTTCGACTCCGGCATGACAGTCGTCCGCGAGAGGAGAAAGCAGCCCTGCGATGCGAAAAAAAGGCAGCAGGCAGTGAGCGGGCTACGAAGCAATTTCAGGGATGAATCGAGCGAGGGTTTACGCAGGGGGAGGGCTGTCGTTTCCGCCCATTTCGGAGAGGGACATTCCCATTGTGTGATAACCCTTGTCCACGTAGACCGTCGTGCCGGTGATGCCGCTTCCCAGCGGGCTACACAGGAATGCCGCGGTGACACCCACTTCCTCCGCGGTCAGCGGATCCGGAAGCGGCGAGTTTTCCGCGCAGTACTGCACCATTCGCTCAATGATTCCGATCGCGCTCGCGGCGCGTGAGGCATACGGTCCGGCGGAGATGGTGTTCACGCGGATTCCGTACTTTCTTCCGACCTCATAGGCAAGCGTGCGGGTGTCGCTCTCGAGTGCCGCCTTCGCCGAAGACATTCCGCCGCCATAACCGGGAATGACTTTTTCGCTTGCCATGTAGGTGAGAGAGAGGAACGATCCGCCTTGACGCATCAGCGGGGCCAGCCGGCTCATCATTCCGACGAGCGAGTAGGCGCTGACACTCACGGCGGCGAGGTATCCGTTGCGGCTGGTCTCGAGCAGCGGCTTCTTCACCTCGGGTGCGTTGGCGAGGGAATGGATGACGATGTCGAGACCCTTGTCGCCGAAATCCGCCCGAATGCGATTGGCGAGGCCGTCTATCGAGAAATCGCCCGCACCGTTGTACCGTTTGCTCGCGCGGAGGTCCTCCGGAGCGTCGGCGATGGTGTCGAATGCGACATCGAGGGGATATATCCGCTCGAATTCCAGCAGGTGTCCGTTCGACATCCGGCGGGATTCATCCATCTTCCCGCGCTCGAGCAGGTTCATGAAGATGTTGAGTGCCGGAGGCCAGGTCGCCACCGACACCGATGCTCCTGCCTCGGCAAGTGCCTTGGCGATTGCGAAGCCGAAACCACCGTCGTCCGCGACGCCGGCCACGAGCGCGCGGCGCCCGTTGAGGTCAATATTGAGCATGTTGAGGAATATGTCCCAATCGCGTATTTGCGGCAAAGGGAGACGGGCCGGGATTTGCATTCCGAATCCCGAAATGAACGTCATGAACCCTGGGGTATTCGATTGAGAAGAGCCGGCTTTTCGCTTCTGCTTCTGTCGCTAGCCATCTCCGCTTCGGCGGGCGCGCAAACCGCGGACACTCTCTGGAAGGAGCGTCCGCTTTTCAGGACCAGTGACGCGGTCCTCGCCGCGGGGTTCATCGCCGCCGCGGCCGCTGCTGCGCCTGCGGACAAGTACTTCACTCGCCAACTGCAGGAGCCGGCACGGCAGGCCAACCGGTTCCTCAAGGGAGGCGCGACGGCATTTCGTATTTTCGGGAGCCCGGGAGGACTGGTCGCCGGCGGCAGCATGTACCTGATAGGGCTTGGCCGGGGCAGCCGAAGGGTCGAGGATCTGGGCCTGCACACCGTCGAGTCTATTCTGATGGGGAGCGTGGTGGCGGGGGGGATCAAGGTGGTGACGGGTCGCGCGCGACCGTATGCAGATACCGCGAATGCCGCGAACTTTCAGCTCATGCGGGGCCTGAAGAGCGACGACTACCGCTCCTTTCCATCGGGCCATTCGACGGCCGCGTTCGCGTTCGCGTCGATCATATCGGCCGAGACGAGCCACTGGTGGCCGCACACGAAATGGATCGTTGGTCCGGTCGTGTACGGAGCTGCGACGCTAACCGGAATTTCGCGCATATACAACGATGACCACTGGGCCAGTGACGTGATAGCTGGCGCGGCAATTGGCACGCTCGCGGGGATAAAGGTGTTCCGGTATCAGCACTCGCACCCCGGCAACCATCTCGACAAGCTCTTGTTGCGCGCGGGAGTCCAGGCGATGAACGACGGAAACTGGGCCCTGACCTTTTCAACGGCTTCGAGGTAAGTGCAGGCCAACGGCATCTTCATAATCGCCGAGATCGGAGGCGCGGCTGGCAAGCGAATTTGCGAGATCAACGAGAAGTACGACCCACGTCTCGCTCGATACAAGGCGCCGCATGTGACACTCGCCGGATCGTCGGGGGTGGGACCGGTTCTGGCGTCGGTGACGATCGCCGAGCTATGGGACAAGCTGGCGCCGATCACGTCCAGCACCGCCGCGCTGTCCCTGAGGTTCGGCCCTCCTCTCCGGTTCATGCAGACGGAAATCGTCGTGCTTCCACTCGATCCGCACGGCCCGCTGCGTGTTTTCCACGACCGGATCGCGACCTCCGGCCTGCTATTTCAACGGGCGCGGTTTACGTTCAGTCCGCATTGCACGTTGAGCTTGTATCCAACCCTCACGCGCGACGCCGAGCGGGAGCTGCTTGCGGTGCGCGTGCGGGAGCCGGCAATCATCGACCGAATCACCGTCTATCAGACTCTCGATCCGCAGCCGTCGAGAAAACTCCTGGAGCTGCCCCTCGGCGCGGAGGTTCCGCAACAGATCGCGATGCCCGACGTCTAACATCACGGCGACGTAGCTCTGGGGCGACGATCACCGGATGACCGGCGACGAGATGATGGAGCACCGCCACTAGCGGGCGAATGTTGGCAAGTGCGGCTACCGCGCTTCGCCCAGCGCCGTAGGATCCGCTGATTCATCGAGCGCGAAGAGAGTGCGTTTGTGGAAGATACTGTTCTCGTCGTCTATCAGGCCGAGCTCGATGACGCGGTCCACGACCCAGCCCTCGGACACCTTTAACCTGGGTTGTTGTATGTTCACGGGCAGGTCGAAAACAACGGTGGCGTCAACCGGCTGATGCGTCACTCTCGTCTCGGTGCCAAGCGGCTCGGGGCGTGCGCTTCCCGCGAGAGCCGTTTCCCCGGCGGCAGAGCGCGTGTACTCATGGCCGCGTACATCCACGACACGGACATCAGGGAGGTAGAGCAACATGTCCACCTTCGGATTCCGCGCGCTGTTGTGAAGCCGGAGGGTGAGCACGTAGAACGATCCCGCGGTCTTGACGGGACCTCTGGCGTCAGGCAGTGCGGTGACATTCTCGGTCCGCTCGACCGACATCCCGAGATGGCAATCGAGATAGAAGCCGCAGAACCATTTCGTATCCCCGGGCGCCACGATCTTCTCGGTGCTGGCCGCTGACGCTGCGATCACTCCACCGCAATAGGCAATCGCGAGGATCGCAGCGCCCCCGAGAAAAGCTCTGGTGATATTCGGCTTTTGTCTTCGGGCGGTGATGAAGGCGATCAGAATTGCGCCGCCGAGCGCCATGAACGTGAGAAGAAGCAGAATCGCGTTGCCGCCACCGATGAGAGGACCCATCGCCATGCTCCGGACAAGAGTTGAACCGATCCAGTGACTTCACCGTGATAATAGCGCGGGATTCAGAATTGTGTCAAGTACTTTGTATTACAGAGTAAACCGATGCCAGGCGCGGGACGGGGGTGTATTTTCCTCTGATGCGATACTTTCCCCTGCTTCGTTTCATTGCCGTCTTTCTGCTCGTAACCGGCTGCACTCCGGGCCCGCAGACGATCGCCAGGCCGGCCGCCGAACATTCCCGCGCCGTCACGCCCCTCGCCGACGAACGGCACTTCCGCGTGGTTCGCCAGATCACTTTCGGAGGCGAAAACGCCGAGGCGTACTTCAGCCATGACGGTCAGTGGTTGACGCTGCAGAGCACACGCGAGGGACGCACGTGCGACCAGCAATACGTGATGCGGCCAGACGGCACCGAGGTTCATCGCATTTCGGACGGACGCGGAAAAACGGCGTGCGGCTGGTTCTTCCCCGGTGACAAGCGCCTCTTCTTCGCCTCCACCAGCGCGCACGACTCGGCGTGTCCTCCACGTCCCGATCCATCGAAAGGGTACGTGTGGCCGCTGGACCGGTACGACATCTACACTGTGAACAGGGACGGGAGCGATCTCCGCCGCATCACGCACTACGACGTGTACACGGCGGAAGGCGTGCTGTCTCCCGATGGAAAACGAATCGTGTTCACGTCGCTCAAGGACGGCGATCTTGAGATCTACACGATGAATACGGATGGGAGCGACGTACGTCGCCTCACGCACACCCTTGGTTACGATGGCGGAGCCTGGTGGTCGCCGGACGGAAAGCAGATCGTGTACAGGGCAAACCATCCGACAGATTCGGTCGAGCTCAAAGCGTATCGCGATCTGCTGGATCAGCGGCTGGTGCGCCCGGCCAAGGTGGAATTGTTCGTGATGAACGCCGACGGCTCCAATCAACGGCAGATCACTAAGCTCGGCGGCGCCAACTTCGGTCCTTCGTGGACGCCCGACGGACGACGGATCGTTTTCTCGTCCAACTACAAGAACCCGAGAAGCGGGAATTTCGACATCTACATGGTGGATACCAATGGAAGCAATCTCGAACAGATCACGTTCGACCAGGCTTTCGACGGATTTCCGATGTTCAGTCCGGACGGGAAGCGGCTCGTGTGGGCCTCGAACCGGAACGACGACAAGCCTGGCGAGACGAACCTGTTCATAGCGGACTGGCAGTAGACGAGCCGCCGTTTCACCCCGAAGTCATCGCGGTATGGGCGCTGAGTCACGCGCCCATACCGCGATTTTGTCTCATTACTTCGCCGGCGGTATCTCCTTCAGGCCGCGCTCCTGGATGAGATACTCGACGCTCGGATCGTGTCCTCTGAACGCGCGGTAGAGCGCGGCCGCGTCCTGCGTGCCTCCGCGCGAGAGGATCATGTCGCGGAGGCGCTGGCCGTTGGCGCGCGAGAGCCCGCCGTTCTCGACGAACCACGCATAGGCGTCGTGATCCAGCACCTCGCTCCACAGGTACGCGTAATAGCTCGACGCGTAGCCGCCCGGCCAGATGTGGGAGAAGTACGTCGTGCGATAGCGCGGCGGAATCTCCGGCATCGCTACATCATACCGCTTGAGAGCAGCCGCCTCGAATGCGTCAATGTCCTGCTGCGGCGAGCCCGGCGGCAGCGTGTGCCAGGCGATGTCCAGAAGCGACGCCGCGAGATATTCTGTCGTGCCAAAGCCCTGATTGAACGTGCGTGCCTTTCTGATCTTGTCCACGAGCTCCTGCGGCATCGGCTGCCCGGTGCTGTAATGCTTCGCGTAGCTCGCGAACACGGCTGGATCGAGCGCCCAGTGCTCATTGAACTGCGACGGGAACTCCACGAAGTCGCGCGGGGTGTTGGTGCCCGACACGGACGGGTACTGCGTGTTCGACAGCATGCCGTGCAGCGCGTGTCCGAACTCGTGGAACATTGTCGTCACGTCGCTGAACGACAGCAGCGTCGGCTGTCCCACCGCCGGCTTAGTGAAGTTCGCGACGTTGAAGATGACGGGCTTCGTTCCACCGATGCCGGACTGGTCCACGAAGTTGTCCATCCACGCCCCGCCGCTCTTCTCGTCACGTTTGAAGTAATCGGCATAGAACAGGGCCAGTGGCCTGCCGTCGGCGTCGAACACCTCGAAGATACGAACGTCGGGATGATACACGGGAATGTCCTTGCGCTCCCTGAACGTCAGCCCATAGAGCTTGTTGGCGGCGAAGAACAATCCATCGCGCAGCACATGATCGAGCTCGAGGTACGGTTTGATCTGCGACTCGTCCAGCGCGTACTGCGCCTTTCTCACCTGCTCGGCGTAATACTGCCAGTCCCAGGGCGCGAGCTTGAATCCACCGTTCTGGCGATCGATGAGCGCCTGCATCTGGACGATCTCGGAGCGTGCCCTGGCCATGGCCGCGGGCACGAGATCGGTGAGGAGCTTGGTGGCGTTCGCCGGAGTCTTCGCCGTCTGATTGTCGAGCGCGTACGCTGAAAAGTTCGGGAAGCCGAGCAGCTTCGCTTTGTCGGCGCGCAGCTGCGCGAGACGCTTCACCAGATTACGCGTGTCGTTGGAATCGGAGTGCTCGGCACGGGTGGTCGAAGCGATGAACAGCCGCTCACGAACCGCGCGGTTCGTGAGCGACGCCTGGGCCGGGTGCTGAGTCGTATTCTGGAGTGGAATCACCCATTTGCCGGTGAGACCGCGCTGCTTCGCCGCCGCGGCGGTGGCCGCGATCTCGCCTTCGCTCATTCCATCGAGCTGCGCCACATCGTCTATCACCAAAGCTCCCGCCTTGGTTGCGGCGAGAAGCCGGTTCTGGAACTCCGTCGTGAGCTTTGACTCCTCGAGGTTGAGCGCGCGCAACTGTGATTTATCCGCTTCCGGAAGCTGCGCTCCGGCACGCACGAAGTTGCGGTTGTACAGCTCGACGAGCGCCTTCTGCTCGGGGTTTAGCCCAAGAGCGTCGCGGCGGTCGTAGATGCTCTTCACGCGCTGATAGAGCCGGTCGTTGAGGAAGATCGCGTCGGTATGCGCGGCGAGCTTGGGCGCCTCCCCTTTCTGGATCTTCTGAAAAGTGTTGTTGGTGTTCGCCTGCGTGATTGCGCCGAAGACCTTCGATACACGCGTGAGCAGTGCACCCGAACGCTCCATGGCGACGATAGTATTCTCGAACGTTGGCGGAGCCGTCTGCGCGGCGATCATGCCGATCTCCGCCAGTTGCTGGCTCATTCCCGCCTCGAGCGCGGGCTGATAATCCGTGTCGTGGATCCTGCTGAAGTCGGGCGCCTGGTACGGAAGAGCGCTGGGCGTGGCGAAGGGGTTGGAGGCCGGCAGCGTCGTTGCCGCGGCGACCGGCAATGTTGCGGGTGCCTGCTGAGTAGCTGGCGCGCACGCGGCGAGCCCCGTCATGACGACGGCAGTCAGGCAAAAGGCACGGGAGCTGAACATGCAGTTTTTCCTCAGGGTGATTGCAGACTTCCAGATAGTGAACGCCACGCCCCGCGAAGAGGGACGCCCGATCAGCCGCTGGAACCCGGCCGTGGCACGAGAAGCTTCTCCCGTCCGGTGAGGTAAAGGATGATCATCATCAGCACGAACGGGATCAGCGAGAGCAGATCCGACGACGGCCCAGTGCGGAACGGATTGGCTTCGCCGAAGGCATCAATGCGCTGGTTGAAACCCGCCATTGACGGCACTCCCGCGAGGAACGCGATGAAAATGCCCGCGATGGCGCCGCCGGCGATGTACCCCGACGCCATCAGCACACCGGGACTCTTGTCGCCCTCGGCGATCAACTGATCCCCGGTCAGGTTGCTGCCGGCGTGCTTGCGGGCAATCCACTTGTCCACGGCCCAGCGTATCAGCCCGCCAAACAAAATCGGTGCTGACGACGAGAGCGGCAGATAGACGCCAACCGCGAACGCGAGTGATGGAATGCCCGACATCTCGAGCACTATCGCGATCATCGTTCCGAGCAGCACCAGCGCCCACGGAAGCTTCCCGCCGAGTATGCCCTTGATGATGTAGGACATGAGCGTCGCTTTCGGCGCGTCGAACTTGGGAACTTGCTGTCCGTTGGGAAGCGTACGGATCGTTCCGTTGATGCCGCGGTCCACGAAGTAAACCGGCGTCCCGTTGTCGTCCACGAGGTATTTCTCGGCATTGCCGCCCGACGGATCCTGGCGGTGCCACACGAGATAGTGCCTGCTGTCCGCGGTACCACTGGCCAGGACGCCTTCGATTCCCTCGCGCCTGCTGAGCCCGGAGACGTCGGCTTTTTCGCCCGGCTTTACGGTGCCCGCAGAGATGCCGTTGATTGTCGTGCCGACGGGAACGTATACCGAACCAGCCGCGTTCAGTTTGAGGAGGATCGGACCGAGCGCGAGCGCGGAGACGAGAGCGCCGACGAGAATCGCGATTTGTTGCGAGCTCGGAGTCGCACCGATGAGGTATCCCGTCTTCAGATCCTGCGAAGTCGTCCCGCCGTTGGATGCGGCGATGCAGACGATGGCGCCGATCGAAAGCGCCGTAACGAAGTAGTTGCTACCCGTCCAGCCAAGTATGACGAAGGTGAGGCAAGTGAGGAGCAGTGTCGCGACCGTCATCCCCGAGATCGGATTCGACGACGAACCGATCTCACCCGTGAGACGGGAGGAGACGGTGACGAAGAGAAATCCGAAGATGATGATCAGGAAGGCAGCAGCGATCCGTGTGACAATGGACGTGCCGCCGATGTAGAGCGGGCTGGCGAACGCGATTGCGACGACGAGCGCGACGATGCCGATGAGAACGGCGCGCATGGGGAGATCGCGATCCGTGCGCACCGTGGCGGGAGCACCCGCGGCCTTGGAGGCGTTGAAATCGGCGACGCCACCTCTGATGCCGTGCCAGATGATGGGCAGAGAGCGGAACACGCTGATGATTCCGCCGGCGGCCACTGCGCCTGCGCCGATGTAGAGGACGTAGGCGTTGCGGATAGCGCCCGGGTTCATGTCCTTGATCAGTGTCGTCGTCTCCGGCGCCAGCGGCACCGTCAGGCCCTGGCCGAAGAAGCTGATCATCGGAATGAGCACCAGGTACGCGAGGACGCCTCCGGCGCACATGATTGCCGCGATACGCGGTCCGATGATGTAGCCCACACCCAGGAGCTCAGGAGATATCTCGGCGGAGAGGGACGCGGCCCTGAACGGAGCGCCGAATATCTTTTCCGGCACTTCCTTCCATCCGCGGAAGGCCACCATGAAGGTCTTGTAGGCCAGCGCCAGTCCGAAGCCGGTGAAGATCGTCTTGGCGCTGGTGCTGCTGCCGAGCTTTTCCTGATCTTTTCTCGCGGCTTCCGACGCTGCGGCGCGAGACTCCGCCGAAGCGCCGGCCTTGAGGACTTCGGCGCAAGCAGTGCCTTCGGGATATTTGAGAACTCCATGCTGCGCAACAATGAGCGCGCGGCGCAGCGGAATCATCATCAGGATTCCGAGGAGTCCGCCGAGGATCGCGACGAGCATCACGCGCGTGATCTCGAGGTCGAATCCGAGTATGAGGATGGCGGGCATCGTGACGCCGACGCCGAACGCGATGGATTCTCCGGCCGAACCGGCGGTCTGCACGATGTTGTGCTCGAGGATCGTCGCGTCGCGCGCGCCCATCTTGGAGAACAGGCGGAAGAGCGTTATCGAGATGACCGCGACGGGAATCGAGGCGCTGACCGTGAGGCCGACCTTGAGGACCAGGTAGAGCGACGACGCGCCGAAGATGAGACCGAGTATGGCGCCGACGATTACCGGGAGCGGCGTCAGCTCGCGCAGGGCCGTTGTGGCGGCGATGTACGGCGTGAACTGGGGCGGACCTTCGGGCTTGAAGTCTATTCTATCCGGATATTCCTGAGGGGGGACACCCATTCGATCACACCTCGTGGCTTGTGAGCGGTTCTATTGCGGGGCGCGCCACGGTGACGCGCGTGCATCGGGTCAGAATTGCAGAAAGCTTACCGCTGGGCGGGAGTAATGTACGGGATGGGAGGTAGTGGGGCGAAATCAGGGAATACCGCGGTGCACTGACCTCAGCGATCCCAGACTTTGTCCACCTCGCGATCGTAGCGTGACATCTTCGTTCCGCCTGGTCCGTAAAGCTCGCGTTTCAGGCGAAGGACTACCCAGACCGCAGCGGCGGTACCGGCGGTGACCGCGATGGCCTTCTCGAGTTTCTGCCGGCGGGATGGCTCGAGCTTCTGCCCGAGAGCTGATAGAGGATTTGGCAGTCGCATATTCGGAAATCTAGTCCGCCACGGGACGGCGAGCCAAGGTCATCCGCGTCGTCTGAACTCCAGCGGGAGAGGAGTCCAGCGCTCGCGTCCCCTGAAGTATTTCCACGGCTTGTAGCCGTTCTTTCGGACGAACTCGCGATATCGCCGGTGTCTCACGCGGAAGAGCTTGTCGGAGGAAATGATGGGGCGATGGGGCCAGTCGCGCAGAAGCTGCTCGACTTTCCAGAGATTCCTGTCGGACAGTCGCCAGTCGTACGGGTCGAGCACGCGGAGATCGAGGACCGCGTAGCCCTTGATGCGGCCCGAGTGGTCCACGTAGCCCTCGGCGTAACTGAGTGCGAGAGCGCGTGGCGTCGCGAAGACCGGCTTGCGTCCGTGCAGTCCGGGATCGCGTGAGCGGGCTACGGATCCCCAGCCTTGTCGAGTGCGATAGACGAAGATGACGTGATCGAGCAGATCAATGGATTCGAAGCCGAGTATGAGTGGAGGATACCTGTGCTGCTCGAGGGTGGTGGCGGCGAAGAGCGCGGCTTCGAGGCAGTGAACGGTGCGGGTGCGAACGACGCCGCGAAATCCGCGCATGGTGTCGCCAGCGGGCTCCGTGTTGTATGGAAGGTCGTTCAGCCAGCGCTGCACCACGGCCGGTGTGCGCAGGCGATGAATGAGCCGTTGCTCCGCCGCAGTGAATGGGAGCTGCGGCGGGTCGATCGTGGGTGTGTCGGGAAGTCGCTTGCTCGTGGTCAGGGTAGGCTGTGTCGTCTGAGGCCGCCCGAATATGGGTTCGAGTAACGGCCGAGGCCACCTTGGCGTTTTATCTTTGGAGTCGGCTCAGGCCGTCACTCATACCACATAGAGGCAACAGGCAGTGGCACCACAGTTCATCTATGTAATGAAGGATCTGCGCAAGGTTGTCCCGCCGTCGCGGGAGATTCTGCGTGGTATCTGGCTCTCTTTTTATCCCGGCGCGAAAATCGGCGTACTCGGCGGCAATGGCGCGGGAAAGTCGACATTACTGCGCATCATGGCCGGAGTCGATCACGATTTTCAGGGTGAGGCGTGGGCGCACGAGGGGACGCGGGTCGGGTACTTGTCGCAGGTTCCGGAGCTCGATCCTTCCAAGAATGTTCAGGAAAACGTCGAGGAAGCGGTAAAGGCGCAGCGGGATCTACTCAAGCAGTTCGAGGAGATCTCGATGAAGTTCGCCGAGCCGATGTCGGATGGTGAGATGGAGAAGCTGCTGGATCGCCAAGGGCGAGTTCAGGAGAAGATCGACGCGGCGAATCTTTGGGAGCTCGATAGGAAGATCGAGATCGCGATGGATGCGCTGCGACTGCCGCCGGCGGAGGCGGAAGTGACGAATCTCTCCGGTGGCGAGATGCGTCGTGTCGCGTTGTGTCGCACGCTGTTGGCAGAGCCGGAAATGCTGCTTTTGGATGAGCCTACCAACCACCTCGACGCTGAGTCGGTGGCGTGGCTCGAGAGGTATCTGGCCGAGTTTCCGGGAACCGTCGTGGCTGTCACACACGACCGGTACTTTCTGGACAACGTGGCGAAGTGGATTCTCGAGCTCGACCGCGGGTACGGGATTCCGTGGGAGGGGAACTACACGTCGTGGCTCGAGCAGAAGAAGAATCGGCTGGCTACCGAGGAGAAGCAGGCTTCGGCTCGGCAGCGCACTCTCGAGCACGAGCTGGAGTGGGTGAGAATGTCACCGCGTGCGCGGCAGTCGAAGAGCAAGGCAAGGCTTCAGAAGTATGAAGAGCTGGTGAGTGAGAAACAGGAAGAGCGGATCGCGCAGAACGAGATCGTGATTCCGCCTGCTCCGCGGCTCGGAAATGACGTGGTGATTGCTGACGGTTTGGCGAAAGCGTACGGCGACAAGGTGCTGTTCGATTCGCTGTCGTTTTCGCTGCCGCGCGGTGGTATCGTCGGAGTGATCGGGCCGAATGGTGCGGGAAAGACGACGCTGTTCAGGATGATCGTCGGCGAGGAGAAGCCGGATGCAGGGTCACTGAAGATCGGTGAGACCGTGCATCTCGCGTATGTGGATCAGGGGCGTGAGCTAGATGGATCGAAGACCGTGTACGACGAAGTGAGCGGCGGGCAGGACATGATCCAGGTGGGGAAGCGCGAGATCAATACGCGCGGGTATCTGTCGAGCTTAGGCTTCAAGGGGGCGGATCAGCAGAAGAAGGTCGCGAATCTCTCGGGTGGTGAGAGGAATCGTCTGCATCTCGCGAAGCTGCTGAAGAGCGGGGGCAATCTATTGCTGCTCGATGAGCCTACGAACGATCTAGATGTAGATACTTTGCGAGCTTTGGAAGACGCCCTGTTGGACTTTTCAGGATGTGCGGTGGTAATAACGCACGATCGGTGGTTCCTGGATCGTATTGCTACGCATATCCTGGCGTTTGAAGGGGATTCGGAGGTTGTCTGGTTCGAAGGGAATTACCAGGCGTATATCGAGGACCTGAAGAAGCGGAAGGGGGCGGATGCGGACCAGCCGCACCGGATCAAGTACAGGGCGCTGGTGCGGGGGTAGGTTGTCTGATTGCTCGGCGAGTTTCTAGAGGTCAACGGGATTAGACAGCGAAGCGTCGCTGTTTAAATCCTCGAGCGTTGATTAGTACCCAGCGTATGTCGTTTTCTGACAAGCGAGTTGGCGATGAACCCGGAGGGCGAGTGCAGATGAGACAGCGAGGGTTCGTCGTGTTTTCTGCAGTTTGCTGTCTAATCTGGCTGTCCAATTGGCGTTAAGCCTCTCTATCAAAGGCTTAAAATAGGTCTCCCCCGCGTACGCGGGGATGCACCCCTCGACAGAAGTCTCGCCCGTTCGACAAGCCGAAGAAGGGGAGAATCGTCGTGAAGGTGATTGAGGTGTTCAGAGTCTAGAACATTTTTGATTTAATCGTACGTTGTGTGTATACTCCCTGTACTCATATTGCAGGGGGGGGCGTGTATGGCGGCGTATTCGCAAGATTTGCGTGATCGGGTGCTCCGAGCGTTGGATCGCGGGGACGGGGTGACGGCCACGGCGCGGCGCTTTGAAGTCAGCGTGCGGTGGGTGGATGAGGTGAAACGCCGGCATCGGGTGCACGGCGAACGCGAGAGTCGGCCGGTCGGCGGGTATCGGCGGTCCCGAGTGGCGGGCTTGGAGCCGCAGCTTCGGGCGTGGATCAAGGCGGAGGCGGATCTGACGTTGGCGCAACTCTGCGAGCGGCTGGCGGACCAGGGCGTGACGATTCAGCCGTCCGCGCTGTGGCATCAGCTCGATCACTGGAAGCTCACCTATAAAAAAAACTCTACACGCCAGCGAGCAAGAGCGCGACGACGTGCAGGCGGCGCGGCGCGCCTGGATTGAGACGCAGCCCGCGCTGGACATCGCGACGCTGGTCTTCTTGGATGAGACCGGCACCAGCACGAACATGACGCGCGCCCGGGGGCGGGCTCCCCAAGGCGAACGCTGTATCGCCGCCGTCCCGCACGGACACTGGAAGGCTACGACGTTCATTGCCGGCCTGCGCTACAACGACATCACCGCGCCGATGGTGCTGGACGGGCCAATGGATGGGCCGGCCTTTCTGGCCTATGTGCAGCAATGCTTGGGGCCGACACTGAAGCCGGGCGACCTCGTCATCGCCGACAATCTGTCCTGCCACAAGGTGGCCGGGGTTCAGGAGGCCATCGAGGCACGGGGCGCCACGCTGCGCTACTTGCCGCCCTACTTGCCGCCCTACTCCCCGGATTTGAATCCCATCGAGCAAGTGTTCGCCAAACTCAAAGCCCTGCTGCGCAAGGCGGCCAAGCGCACGGTCGATTCACTCTGGGAGGAAATCGGACGACTCCTCAGCGCCTTCACGCCCGCTGAATGTCAGAACTACTTCGCCTCCTCAGGATACAACGCATGAGTAACTCAAAAGTGCTCTAGACAGCTCATCGATCGTTGCTTCGAGACCGGCGAGGTGCAGGAGATCGAACACGCGATCGGAGACGGGATATGGATGCGCACGCGCATCGCTGCGCTGAGCCCGGGCCGCAAGATTCGTCAGATCATGATTGTCTCCACCGACGTTACCGCACGCAGGAACGCGGAGGCAGCAAGGGTCTATCTCGAGGCGCAACTGCAGCAGGCCCAGAAGATGGAGTCCGTGGGCCGCCTGGCGGGCGGCGTGGCCCATGACTACAACAACATGCAGGCGGTGATCCTCGGCTACGCCGAGCTGGCCCTGTTGCGCGCGGACGCGCCGCCGCCGCTCCGCCAGGACTTGACGGAGATTCACAAGGCGGCCACGCGATCCGCCCAGATCACGCAGCAGCTCCTCACCTTCGCGCGCAAGCAAGTCATTCAGCCGCAGGTGCTTGACATCAACGCCACCGCGGCGCACTCGCTCACGATGCTGCGGCGGCTGATCGGCGCGCAGGTGCAGTTCATCTGGACACCGGCCGGCGACCTGTGGCCGGTCATCATGGACGCCGGCCAGGTGGATCAGATCCTGACCAACCTCTGCCTCAACGCGCGCGATGCCATCGGGGGCGCGGGAACGCTGGTCATCGCCACCGCGAACCGCGTGGTGGATGCGACGCAGTGCGCGGTGCTGCGCGAGACGGCCCCCGAAGCGGTGCCGGGGGATTTCGTCCAGCTCACCGTCACCGACAGCGGCGGCGGCATGAGCCGTGACATGATGGCGCAAGTCTTTGAGCCGTTCTACACGACCAAGGGCGTCGGCGAAGGCACCGGCCTTGGGCTGGCTTCGGTGTACGGTGCCGTCAAGCAGAGTGGTGGTTTCATTGCGGTGGCGAGTGTGCTGGGTGAAGGCACGACGTTCAGCGTCTATCTCCCCCGGTGCACGGCGGCCTTGGCGGTGTCACGGGCGCCGGACCCGGCCGCACCCCATTTGCGGGGCCAGGAGACCATTCTGGTGGTGGAGGACGAACCTGCGGTGCGTCGCATGACCGTCCAGGCGCTCGAGCTGCAGGGCTACACCGTGCTCGCGGCCGACCACCCGCGCGACGCGATTCTCCTGGCGCAGGAGCATGGCGACGCCATTGCGCTATTGCTGACCGACGTGCAGATGCCCGAGATGAGTGGCTACGATCTGGTCGTGGCGCTGCGGTCGTCCCACCCGTACCTCAAGCATCTCTTCATGTCCGGGTACCCCTCCGGGCACCCGGTGCACGGCCGCGCGGGAGAGGGCCAGCCAGAGGACGCGGACCGCTTCATCGCGAAACCGTTCAGCCTGGCGACACTGACCGCCAAGGTGCGCGAGGCGCTGGACGGGGCGTAGGGCGCGGGTGGGCACTGAGGAGGAGGTGCGCCTGGCGGTCGCGTGGAATCGTTGGGCGGTCGCGCCATGGCGAAGACCTTTCGTCGCGCTCGACATTGCCTGCCTTGATACGGAGATCAGGCAGGGGCACACGCATGGCGCGGTGCGGTGTGATCATCCTCCCGACTTTTCCGCTGTTTTCAACACTATACGCCGAATGGTCGCGACTGTAATCAACCCATCTCTATTGTGCCGATGAGATACCTGAGAATAGGGGAGATCGGCCATCGCCCGTGCCCAGTTGCCGTAACTCCTCGTGTGGCGTGCCTGCGTGTTCCACCGCAGGAGGCGGCGTCCCGGCGACACGCGCATTCGCGCGCCGTCGCCGGGACGCCGCCTCGGGGCTGGCCGCCCGAGTCTTGCCCGTCAGTTCTTGCAACCCGAGGCAGAGAAGTCGGCGTCGATGCTACCCCAACTGTTCGACCCGATCAGCGACGAAGCCTTCACTTGTAGCGTATATTCGCCGCTGGTCTTGGCGACCAAGCAGAGCGCGGGGTCGTATTTTTCGCTGCGCTTGAGAACCGTTCCAGCACTGTCCAGAATCGAGATTTGAATGTTGCCCATCCGCGGGCATCCGTTTGCCGCGAACCAGTAGGCCTTGCCGGCCTCGAGAGTAATCTTCTTGGTTTGCTTTTCATTCAGGTGAAAATCGCCGGCGATCCTGACGAGGGACTCAGCCCCGGCTGGATGCGGGTCGCGGGGAACGGCCGAGGTGCGGCAACTCTGCGCTCGTGCCAGTGAAGGCGACAGGTAGAGGAGCAATGCAACGGCAACGGTCGTGATCCTCATTGTGGTCCTCGTAGTGGTTGTGTGAAACCTCTGAATGATGCCGAAGCGCCGCGTTGTATTGACGTTCTTCATGGTCCGTACGTCCCTAATCCTGCGTGAGTTGTGTTCATTGGGCGCTGAGCTATTCAGCACGAGCGAGGCGAAGACGACGCAATGAACGACGAATGCCGACCGGAATGAAAATCACCCCAGGGTTGAAGTTCGTTCCGGACTCGATTCTCCGCCATTCCTGATTTCCTTCTCCTCGACCGCGTCGAGCTCGCAAGCACCGACCAACCGAAACTCACGCAAAGTCAAGGTTCAATCACGGTTATGCAAGTATGGCACGACGCTGCACGCCGGGCAACCAGCCCGCGCGGGGTGTCGTCGCTTCATGCCAACTATCCCGCTACACGTCATCGACGCCTCTGGCCGTCAGTAGGAGAACATCATGAATGACTGGTGGACCGAACAGCACATGCTGGAGGTGGCGCGTGCGCACCTCTCGCCTGAGGATACCACAGAGGGTCTTTTCACCTGCGCCTCGTTCGGAGCGAGTTTCTACCTTGCCGCTGCGACGCTTGGCTTGGCCAGTCTCTTCTTCGTGAAGCGCTACATCATGGTGCTCACCCCGATTGCCGTTCACTTCGTTGAGCACAAGGCTCAGCTTCGGGCAACGGAAGTTGTCGGAGTTCTCCATTTCCCGTACGACCAGCTCTCCGTACGATTCAGGCGAGGACTCCTGAACAACTTCATCACCTTCCACGCAGCAGGCGGCGGGACCACGGAGATGCAGTTCCCGAAGCGGCGCTACGCCCCCAGTTCCGCCCTTACGAGCTGGGATTCGGTGTGTGAGATTCTACGGACGAGGTGCACCGTCCTTCAGTAGTCCTACCACCGGTCTGCTTTCTGGCCGAAAGGTCCAACACCACGCTCGACCTGACCGGGCGGTGGTATCGTGGGCCGGCGGGTAAGCACAAACGTTCGGTTGGGCAGAGACCTGATGGATTGTCGCGAGGAGGCACGTGCCGATGATCAACGCGGGCAGCACAGACAAGGACGACAGTAGGATCAACCAGTTGGCCGCCGACATCAGGAGTATCTACGCGGCCACCGCCCAAGAGTGGGTCCTCTGGTGGATTGTTGCGCTTGCCCTAGCCGTTGCCGCTCTGGTTTGGGTTGGCACGGAGGTCTATCGCTCCGGCCTCGCGACGGTACTGCTGTTTGGCGCACTCACCGTCATTGCCGGGCTGGCGGTTCTTGTGTTGGGAGATCTGATCCGCGACAACATTAGAGCGCGAGACACGACTCGGAAACTGCAGGCGTTGGCCTCGCGAACGGACTTCACTCGTCGCGAGATGTATGACGCCGCCTGCGGACAGCCCGAGATCTCTCGGATGAGTTGGTTCCTGCGACTCATCGATCCTGCGAGGTGCGCGTTCGATGAGGTGTTCGTTGAGGCGTTCGGCAACGCGTACGCTGCATTACAGGACCCGCAAACGCCTCTCGGCATCTGCTTCGCGAGATGGAGCAGATGTTCCAATGAGGGCGAGAAACTGGCCGATCAAGACAAGACCGACGAAGATGCTTGGAGGCTCGTGGGTGTCGCGCACTTCTGGCGAGCGCTGATTTTCGCGACATGTGCCGAGCAAAGGAGGAGTTACAGGCAGACCATGGCGATCGGCAGCGGCTCCATCCGCTCGTCGTGGCAGACGTTTGCGGGCTGGTCCGTCGAAGCCACCGAGAGGGGCGCCCCGTATTTCTGCCCTGTCCCGGAGGAGAGGCTCCAGGAGCTGCGCACGCGCATGGAGCGACTCCAGGTTCTCTCAGAACAGGCGGCGGCGACAGACCCACGGCACCAGCTGGCTGTCGTTCCCGAGGGCGGCCACTGGCTGGGGATACTTCCCGGAGTCACCGCCAAAGACATCACCTCCTATGCGGAGGACTTGGGGGTGCTGTCAACCATGATGGGGTATCAGCCACGGCCCTGCCGAGGGCCGACGAAATAGGGCCTACGCAACAGCAATTGACTCGATGTTTCTTGCCGCGCGGTCGGATGGTGTAGTTCCACGCGCCCTGAGGGTGCTGAATGTTGCCCGGCGCCCCCCGGCTTACCAGCCGGAGCCGCGCGGTGTGCCCGCTCGTCCGGAATCGAGTCCCCGCGCGGCAACGACAACCCGTCGCGGGGCCGACCGGCCGACCCGCGACGCGGGCAGGCGGGCGACAGACGGGCGACAGACCCCACGTGGACTGCACACGGGCTGCACACGGGACTGCACACGGGCTGGTGGCGCGGCGTGAAGTGTCGCGCCATACTTGCACAACCGCGAATGAACCACACCGCCCCAAGGGGCGGGGTATCACTGCCCGAACCCTCGTTGATACTGTCGCCGCAAGCGGCGGGGAATGGACCCGACAGGTGATTCAAATTCCTTCTGTGGAGGTTCCATGCGAAAGGTTGCCGTCGCCGTCGCCCAGGGACTGATCTGCGTCGTCGGTGGCATCGCAGCGCTCGCTGCAACGGCCATCGGGCAGACTGCGACTCCAAAGCCGCTATCCGTGTTGTCGTGCGGGGCGGGGCAGCGGATCGTGATCGCGGCGTCCCCAGTGAAGAGCCCCAACGCGGCCGGTGTCTACAAGCACAGCGGGTCGAGCGGTGTCTCCGGCCCGGGCCTCGTCGGCATTATCATCCGCCTCGTTGACCCCCCGCGATTCGACGATGTCACGCCCGAATTCAAGACGGCCATCGGGGCGGTGCTCGACCCGGTCGATTTGCGGCAGTTGCTGCTGGCGCGGGCAGAGCAGGTCATCAAACCTCGGACCTCCTGCGAAACGGTCTTCCTGCCGGTGACATGGGAAGGGGAAGAGCCTGCGGCGTTCCGCCCGTCGGATCGGGTGGTCGCCATCTCCTTGTCTTTCTTATTCATCGGTGAACGGCCTGCCATCACGGCGCTCCTGGCAGTGTCAGTCACGACCGGTGAGAATATCGCCGAGACCGATAAGCGCGCCCCAGAGATCAGGAAGATCGTGGAGGAGATAAATCAGCTGAAGCCGTACTTCCCGGTCTACAACAAGCAACCCGATGTCGCCAAGCTCACGCAACTTGCGGCTCTTACACAGAAGATTGTGGCGATCGTGATGCCCTACGTCGACCAGTCCGGGACCGTGAACTACAAGTCGCGCGGTCACTCGACCAAAGAGTGGCTCGCAAACCGCGGGGCGCTCACGACGCAAGAGATCGCCGCCGCAATGGATCGGCTGATGGACGACCTCGCCGGAATCTTGTTCAAGTAGAGCAGCGTGCGAGAGGATAGGGGTCGGGTCACATTTCGGGGGCCTTCGCGGGTTCTCACCAAGAATGTGACCCGACCCCACAGGGATGGATTCCGGCGTACGCCGGAATGACGAGATGGAGAAGATCCATCCGAATTCGGCGTGTGAGGATGAGCGTCGCTACGGGCTCACACCTGACTTCGCCGCGCGCCGGCGCACGACCCACCAGATCAACGCGATCGTGCCCATCTGGATACTGAGAAACTGGGCGGTGGTCAGAAGCCACAGGTGGCCGGGGTCGCCTCGGAGAGTCTCGAGAGCGGATCGGACGACGGCGTAGACCACAAGAAAGCAGAAGAACACCTCGCCCGAGGTCTTTCGGAATCGCCGAACGTTGATGACCAGGAGGAAGATCAGGAATTTGGCGAACGCCTCATAGAGCTGAGCCGGCTTCACTACGCCAGGGGGAGCCTGCGCCCTCGCGGCCGAAGCCAGGGCGCAGCACGACAGAGCAGTCAACAGTAGGCCCGCACACGGACGTTGCGTCAGAATGGCCTGCGACGCAACACCATGGCGCGTGACACTCCTGGCGCACGGCGCCGACCGACCGCGAACGCCGCGCCCCTCCCCGCGCCCTGAGGGTGCTGAATGTTGCCCCGCACCCCCCGGCGCACCAGCCGGGGCCGCGCGGCGTGCCCGCTCGTCCGGAATCGAGTCCCCGCGCGGCAACGACGACCCGTCGCGGGGCCGACCGGCCGACCCGCGACGCGGGCAGGCGGGCGACAGACGGGCGACAGACCCCACGTGGACTGCACACGGACTACACACGGGCTGACTGCAGACGGGCTGGTGGCGCGGCGTGAAGTGTCGCGCCATACTTGCACAACCGCGATTCAAATTCCTATCCTGTAAGAAGTACAGTGGGAACCTCGGCAAGAAGGGCGGCATCGAGCTGGTCACGGTGGCCGCGGCCAAGTAGCCGCACGACCAACTTGCTCCGGCGGTTGACGCGGAGGGTGGCGCGGTATCGCTGGGGACGGGCGTTTCACCGATCGAAGGGAGTCGGCGCATCATGGGCTGGTTAGATTTGTTTGGGCCGAGCGAAAGGACCATCGCACAGCGTGAACAACAGCAGGATGCCGTTTGGATAGGCAAGCTGCTCCGTCACAAGCAAGCCGCGTTGCGGCGCAAAGCCGCCGAAGCGCTCGCACGCATGGGAACTCCGCGGGCGTTACGGGAGTTAACGATTGCATTGGGGGAGAGCGAGACCCACACTGGCGAAAGAGACCTGGCGCTTTCGGTTTTCCGCTCCCTCGAACTCGAAGCGCTGAAAGACGCTTTTGACAGCGCGGTGAGCCGTTCGAGCTACATGCGGAATGAGGCGCTCAAGGCGCTGCGCGCGATAGAAACTCCGGCATCGCTCGCGCTGGTCGTTGAGCTGTGCAAGAGCGCGGACGGGGACACCAGCAAGGACGCCCTGGACCTCTTGGTCCGCTGGGATGTCTCCCGCGCGCTCCCCATCTTGACCGACGAACTCGGCAGCGGCGCGGAACAGCGGCAAAAGCGTGCGGTGTCCCACTTGAAGAGTCTCGCGCGAACACGCCCCGAGATCTTGACCCAGGCGTCGGCCGGCCTCTGTGAGGCGCTCGCCGCCCAGTTGCGCAGCGCGAAGGGTTGGGACCGGCAGGAGGCCGCTTCGGTTCTCGTCACGGCCGGTTGGTCGCCGCAGACGCCGGAGGACCAACTCCTCTTTGCGGTCGCGCGCAGCGACTTCAGCCCGTTCCCGGACCTGCGGCCCGCGGCCCCGGCCATGGCCGAGGCGCTGTTTCAGTCCGGCCTCCTCACCTCCGATGAGTTCGATCGAGTCCAGGAGGAGTTTCCCTCGCGTGACGCTGTCATCCTCTTCTGTCAGAAGAAGAATTACAGCGCCTTGGGACGCATCAGAAAGAGAAGTGCCGAGTTCGACGATTTGATGCTCGCCTCCGTTGTCCAGCGCCTGGTCAAAAAGCTCGCCGCCGCCGAGTACTTTGACGGCACCCGCATCTCCGCGCTGCTTGCCATCGGGCATCCGCACTCCGCGCAAGCTCTGCGGCGGGCATTGGAGCGCGGCGCCTGCGAACACGACTCGACTCTTGAGCAGAATGTCGCCCGGTTTGTGGAGGCCCACAAGGACCTCTGCGGGCCGCCGGAACAGGCGTACTGCTCCATTTGCCACGCCCAGAAATCTGCCGACGAGATGAAGTTGTACGGCAGAGCCACTGGTTCCGGCGGCGGGAAGATTGAGTTGCTCTGGTTCTGCAAAGGCAAGTGCTGGGACGCGCGCGGGAGGGAGATCGGCTCACGGTTGGGCGGGGGCTGTCCCTTTTGGGATGACGGTATCTGCAAACCAGCGAAACCCGCCGGTCAACCGGCCGCTTGCTCAATCGAGGTCAACTCCCACCTTGAGTGCCACGTTTATCGGATGCGATAGCGAGCATCCGCCTGCCGAAGCTGAAATGAATAGAAGCAGAAGAACACCTCGCCCGAGGTCTTTCGGAGCGGGAGTTCAAGATCCTCAACACATGAAATTGAGATGAATGCCGGGCAACGGCGCGCAGTTGACCTCGTATTCACGCCACGCCTGTTGCCGGGCGCAAGGCTGCTCACACCGAACGGAGGGTGCCATGCGAGAGATGGGAGGTCGGGTCGTCGCATCATTCATCGTGAAGGGCATTGGCCCTGCGCTTGGACTGGTTGCTGGTGTCGTCTTCTTCTTCATGATCTGGCCGAGACCCGGCCACGAGGGCTATCTCACGGCAACAGAGCGTCTTATCGGGGCAGCTCTCGGAGCCTTCTTCGTGGTGCTTGGCAGTGTCGTTGCCGATTTCGTTCGGCGCTTGATCGGCCGCGGCAGGAGGAAGTCATGAGCGAGAGCCCGAGTAGTACGGTCTATTGGTCGACGTTCAAGTGGGGGCTTCTCCCGCAGCGAGGGATCCTCTTCCTGGACGCCCGGGGGCCGAGTCACATTCGAATCCTGCGAAGCTACGCCGTCATCGTCGCATCGCTGCTGTTAGCCGCGGTTCAAATTGCTCTCGTACTCTGGATGGCCAGCCGAGGCCAATTCGCCGGACTTGTCCCCACTTTCCTGTTTATTGTCGTGGTGGTCTCCCCAGCGGTCCAGTTTGTCCAGAGGTCCTTGCACAGACGAGCGTTGACGCTGGAGCAACTGTTCCTGCAGAACGCGGACAAGGAACTCGGAGATCAGCAATCTCGCGCAGAGCTCTCGATTCCCTGGACATCCGTCACCGGGTTCAGTGTTGCAGCCAGGAAGCCATTCCGTGTCTCCGTCCGTGTGGGTAAAGGCACCGTCAATCTCGGTGCGATCCTCGGCGGCCCGGAATGGTCCGCGTTTGATCACAAGGACAGCGCTTCTGCTGCTGAAGACTTGCGGGGTGCCCTGAAGAGAATGCTGCCTGGCGTCGTGGATGCTCGCTGATCGGATGACCGCAGATCAGGCCAGCTCCACGCGCCCTGAGGTTCCTGAACGCCGCCCCGCGCACCCCCAGCTCACTGGTCGGGGCTGTTCGACGCACGAGCCGTGCGTTTGCGGGCAAACGACGATCCGCACAGCGAGGTGACGCTCGCCCGTGAGCGTACGGATCGCAGCGGTGACCGTGCGGGCCGGCCACCCGGGCGATCTCGCCGAGCAGGCGCCGACGATACAAGGCAGAGCTGTCTCAGAAATGGAATCGGGTGGCCACCACGATGTCCGTCGCGGTACCCGTGATTTCTTTCGTGCTGGACGGCGCGGTCCCGCTGACGTGAATCGTGGTGACGCTTCCCCATTCCCAACGCCGCGACACGCCACCGACGATCGAGACGCGCGGGGCTACGTCGAGCACCAGGCCGCCACCGGTACCGAACGACATCGTGAGTTTCGACTCGTCGAGCAAGGGCGTGCCGGTGAAATCACCCGCCGTTGGCTCGTGCCATTGGCCGCCAAAAGCCAAGAGGATGTACGGGTGAGCCTGGCCGTTTCGGCGGAGGAAGAAACGGGTGTCCAAGCCGACGCGTTGGACAGTGACTTGGTGGCCAGAGCCCGTGGCGTTGGTAAGCGTCGCGTCGTGGCTGGCGCGCGAGTACGCGATCTCAAGCTCACCGCGGTGGACCCGGACGCCCAGAGCGGCGCCGACGGCGATGGAGCTCGTCAGGTCATAATTGCCCTCACGAGAGCCAGAGCCTGCCCCGTGGGCGACCAGCCATTCGCCATTGAAACCCGTGAACGCGAGGTTCCCGCCGACGTACGCGCGTCCCGTCTTCAGGCCAGACTCAGTCGACTGCGCTGCCGCGGTCGAGACCCAGACCATCGTTATCATCAAAGGCGCCAACCACAGTCCACTTCTGGACATCGCACCCCCGTCGCAATCCCAGTTTCTCTCAGTTGCAATATCTACCCATTCGAGGGTACCGTCAACTAATCCCGACGGCCAGGGCTACGCATTATGAAATCCCGTTGCGCGGTGCGGGCTCAGTCGCCTTCGCCCCAGCGCGGAGCGCGCCGCCCCCGCTCTGCGGGGGCCTCGTCGCCGTCACGCCCCGCGCTTGCGCGCGGGGCCACTCCCAGGCCAACCTTCTTTGACTATCTGCCGCTTTTCAAGTGTTTGTCAGTGGCCGCATTTCAGTGTTCGGTGACATCGACGTGCTGGCCATTGCGTTGTTGGCGACCCTCTGCGGCGCGGATACCTGTACGCAGTTCGCCCTCTTGTCCATCAAAGACCGTCAGGGTAGCTCGAGGCGGTGTGTTGCTCAAACGGCGTGTTGAGTTGTAGCTGCACTTGCAGCCTCGAGCGCTTAATGGCTGGAGTGAAGCGTTGGTTGTTCATTTTGGAGAAGTTGAGACCTGGACCGGTTCAGTTGAGACGTGGCACAAGGCACCAACAGATGATCATCTGGTTGTGCGTGAGGACGCGGAACCTGATCTCCCGCGCCCGCGGCGCAGGTGTGTGTTCGCGCAGCGCCCGGCAAGGGGGCGTACGGGCCGGCGGCGCCCGCTGCCCCGCCGATCGAACGGGATCACGACGCGGGGAAGGCGCGCCCGACGGCGAGTTCGCCCCATTCGGCGAGCACCGTCGTGAAGGCGCGTGGAAATCCATCTGCAGGAACTGCCGCAGCACCAGGATCGCGAAGAACTGCGCTTGGGTGGAATTGTGCAACGAACGGCGGCACGCGTGCCGCGGGAGAAACCGCCGACCAACGACCAAGGCTTCGCGCGGCAGCCGCACGGCCGGTTTCGTCGTGACACGCACCGACCTACTCGAGGCGTGTCGTGCAGAAGACGCCTTGCCGCGACAGCGTGTGACGCATCATCTCGACAGGGCAACGTGCAGTGTTGATCCCTCCGCCAGACCGCACTGGCAATGTCCCCGGCTCCTGTTCCGTCGATGGGAAGAAGCATGAAGACGAATTCCGGGGTAATCTCAGGCAACGGGCACCGGGCAGTACTCTGGAATGGCAGTGCATTGTCACTTTGCGCAGAGAACCAGCAGCCGTCAGTGATCATGGAAGGTGCTGGAAACGTCAACTTGTTGACGGCGTGCCCGGACGGGAAGCACTTTGCCTTCTTTGCGAAAACTGGACTCCATTTGATGGATGTTACCGGCAGCGAGGTCTGGATGTGCCACCTTGACGCTGACAAGTCAACTCCGTACGGCATCCGCTTCTCACCTTCCGGCGACGCCGTCATGTTCATACACAACTACGGTGATGATGTCGGCTTGTATTGCATATGGCTCTACGAGCTTGAGCGGAAACGGGCGACTCAACTCTGGTGCGATAGTCCGATAGGATGTGATGCCGACTTACGGTATTTCATGGTAGGCCGGAACTACTATCGATGGGGATATGACCAGGTCCTTCAAGGGTCGGAGATACCACAGCCGGGAGATACTACTCGCGAGCGAGGAACCATCGCCACGCGCCTGGACGGTGAGCCCGTGATCCTGGACAGGGATATGTTCCCGAAGTGGCAGGCGAGTCCAATCCGGCCGTGGCGCGGAAGTGCGGTGCAGAGAAATGGAGAGGGAGTCGTCGTCTTGGAGGAAGACGGCAGCCTGCAGTGGTTTTCAGTTGACTCGGTTGGCCCCGACGTCGCGATACGTGGATGCATATCCCAAAGGCTTGACTGCGCGACACAACGCGTGGGTCATGTCATGCTGGGTGCCCATGATGATATGGTTCTCATCCAGCCAGCCATGGTCGAGCATGCTATGCTCGTGAATCGCAACATCGGTATAGTGTGGGAGGCAGATGATCTGTCGTCAGCTACGCTCAAAGGTCAGCGAGTCATAGCCCATTACAATGATGGCACGGTGGAAGTACTTCGGAGTGATGGTTCAGTGGAAGTGAGATATGCACCGCTGTCAGGGTGCAAAGCCGTCGCCGCGGACATCATAGGTGACGCTCTGTTTCTTGCCTGCACAGTGGATGAGGGACAAACCATCGAGGTAGAAGCGTTTGCCCTGGCGGGATGCTGATAAGTCATTCAGGAAATAGGAATTTCAATCGGGGATGTCGAAGTATCGCACGCCACGCTACGCCGCCGCAGGTGGTCCGTGCGGAGCTATTCGCCCGTCTGCCCGGCTCGCGGCGCGTCCGGTCCGCCGCGCCGCCGGGTCGCTGCCCTGGCGCAGGCCCGATTCGGGGCCGCCGCGCACGACGAACGCCCCCGCTCGTAAGCCGGCGCGCGCGGGGGGACGTTCAGGGGGCGTGGTGGGGCGCGGAGCTCGCGATCGGTCGTCGACGCGCGCCACGAGCGACTGACGCGCCGGTCGAGGGCGGACTCCGCGCGCCGGGCCGCGCCTCGGCGGCGGCACGGGTGCGGAGGTGCGTCAGGATCTGGTCGATCACCGCGGTCTGCGTGATGAACGCGACGATCCGCATGGTCCGGTGGCACGTCGGGCACGCCAGCGGGTCGACCTCGAAGATCTGTTGCAGCAACGCCGCCCACCGGTGCGTCGCCTCGGTGGGAGCGAGCCGCGGCGGGGCCACGATCGGGGTCACGATCGGCACGGGCGCATCGGCGGGGGCGGGCTCCGCCAGGCGCCGCATGCCGCGCGGTCGATTGGCGTACCACCCGTAGTACCGCGTGGTCACCTGCCCCTTGTCGGGGATGTGGGTCAGCAGTCGCGCGAGAAACTCTAGCGGGTCGGCGGTCTCGGTGCCGGCGGTGGGTCCCTCCGACTTGTCGGAGCGGTAGGTCACGACCTTCGCCGCGCGGTCATACGTCAGCCGCTCCAGGGCCACGGGGTTCCGTGCGCAGTACCGCGCAAGCCGGGTCGCAAACGCCCGATCATCCTCCGGGATCCAGACGGCGGTGTGGACATGGAACCCCGAGTGCGGCCACGTGAGCATCCCCGCGGCTTGGTCCTCGTCGAAGAGCTCCAAACGCACGAACAGCCGGAGCACGGCGCGGCGGAAGGCCTCCGTGAGACGCGCCGTGTCATGGACCGGCCACGACACGAACGTGCCGTCGGGCCGGAAGCCGCCGTCGGTGACGAGCAGGTGGAGGTGCGGATGCCAGTTGGCACGCGAGCCATGGGTCTGCAGGCACGCCACGATCCCCACCGCGATCTCCACCGCGAGATCGCGCTCGCCCGTCAGCGTGCGGATCGCGGCCGTGAGGGTGCGCGCGGCCACGCGGGCGATCTCCCCGAGGAGACGTCGGCGGTAGAGGCAGTACGCGCGGAGCCGCTTCGGGATCGTGAGGACCACTTGCCGGTGCGGCACGGGCGCGAGCAGCGTGGTGTCGAGCCATTGCTCCCAGATCGCGAGTCGCTTCGCGTGGCAGCTGGGGCAGAAGTACCGACACTTGCACGAGAAGGCGAGCAGGTACTCGTGCGTGCAGTCGTCACACCGAATGCGCGCGAAGCCGTGCTCGAGCACGCCGCAGGCGAGGAACTTGTCGGCGACCTGCCCGACCACGGGGCGCCACGGGCCGTACTCGCGCGCGAAGCGCTCGTCGTACACCGTCTGCAGGCGGTGCACATGCTCCGAAACCAACCGAAACAACGGCGACGCCTGCGGACGCCGGGGCTTGTAGACGCCGAGGGCCGCTGGCGCCTCGTGCCCCATGCGCGCTCCCAGACCGTGGAGCGCCGAGCATACGGGCGACCGGCACGCGGGCGGTCACCATCGTATTGCGCCGCAGGCTATTCTGACGCAACGTCCTGTGAACACTCGGGACGATGGGTACCCCTTGCGGGCCTAACTGTGCTTGCTGCTGCCGAGCGGACCATGGATTGTCGCAGGGCGAAGTACTCGTCGGTCCGCTCGCAGCAGAAGCTGGCGTTAAGCCTCTCTATCAAAGGCTTAAAATAGGTCTCCCCCGCGTACGCGGGGATGCACCCCTCGACAGAAGTCTCGCCCGTTCGACAAGCCGAAGAACAGGACGAGATCCTTTGCTCGAGCAGGCGCGGATTCTCCTCGGCAGGATCAAACAGAAACGGCCGGAGAAAAGTCTGCTGCTGACCGGCCTGCGGGGAGTGGGCAAGACAGTCCTGCTCAACGAGATCGAGCGGCAAGCGAGCGCTGCCGGCTACCGCACCATCGTCATCGAAGCGCATGAGAACAAGCCGCTCGGGCCACTGCTTGCCCCGTATCTGCGAAGAGTTCTGTACGACCTCGACCGTATTGCCGGCGCGGGGGACAAGGCAAAACGCGGGCTCCGTGTGCTGCGCAGTTTTCTCGGCGGCCTCAAAGTCATCTACGCGGACATCGAGGTCGGCTTGGACATCGATCCCGAGCAGGGTTCGGCCGACAGCGGGGACCTGGGAATCGATCTGCCCAACCTGTTCGTCGCTCTTGGCGAAGCCGCTGAGGAGAGGAAGAGTGCAGTGGCTGTGCTCATTGATGAGGTTCAGTATTTCACAGAGAAGGAACTCGGCGCCCTGATCATGGCGATGCACAAGGTGCAACAGCGCCAGCTTCCCGTGGTGTTGCTGGGCGCCGGTCTGCCCATCCTTCGGGGTCTCGCCGGCGAGTCGAAGTCCTATGCCGAACGACTCTTCAGCTTCCCGGAAGTCGGCGCCTTGTCGGAGGAGGACGCAGCAAAGGCGTTGCGCGAGCCGGCTCTCGCCGCCGGCGTCGTTTTCGAGCCAGATGCACTCAACGAAGTATTTCGGTTGACGAAAGGCTACCCCTATTTCCTACAGGAATGGGGATACCAATCGTGGAATCAGGCTCCCACCAACACCATCACTCTGGAAGTCGTTAGAAAGGCGACTCCGACAGTGATTGAAAGGCTGGACCAGAACTTCTTTCGCGTCCGCTTCGACCGGTTGACTCCCAGCGAAAAACGTTTTCTGCGAGCGGTCGCTGAGCTCGGACCGGGAGCTCACCGAACAAGTGACATTGCTGATAAGCTGGGAGTAAAAGTCACGAGCCTCGGGCCCGTTCGTGCAAAGCTGATCAAGAAGGGAATGGTGTACAGTCCAGCGCATGGCGACATGGCGTTCACTGTTCCTCTGTTCGACGAGTTCATGCGTCGGGCGATGCCAACGTTTGTCCCCTAGCCGAAACCCCGACATGGAGTTCCGCATCGCCGACACCTTCACCGACAGCCTTGCACGTCTGCACGAGATCAGTTGCTCGTCACGAGCATCGAGCCGGCGTCGGAGTTTCTTGATGACATGCTGGTGTGATGAGCCGATGCAATTGACAGTCAACGACCATGTAATTACAGTTATTACATGAAGCCCGTCGAACTCAAGGTTGCCCGCATCGGCAATTCCCGGGGCGTCCGCATCCCCGCCGCGACTCTCGAACGCTATCGAGTCGGTACCTCATTGGTTATGGAAGAGCGGAGCGATGGAATCCTCCTCCGTCCGCCAGGTCCTGCGAATCCCAAGCTATCCTGGGAGGATACCGCGGGGGAGATGGCCGCAGAAGCCGAGAACTGGGACGCGTGGGATGCGACCGCTGGCGACGGGCTGGAGGAGACCCCTTGGGAGCCCGAACGCCCGCTTCGCGTAGCTGAGAAGAAGGCGAATTACAAAGCGCGTCGACATCCCCGCAAGAAGTGAAGCGCTATGAGGTTCGCTGGGCGTCGCTCGATCCCACGCAAGGCTCCGAGATGGCGAAGACCCGTCCAGTAGTGATCGTGAGCCTCGACGCGCTCAACGAACGCCTGCAGACCATCACCGTCTGTCCCCTCACGACGCAGCTTCATCCGGCGTGGCGCACACGCCTCGGCGTTCGCGTCGGCCGACGGCACGCCGAGATCGCGGTGGATCAGATCCGAACGATCAGCAAGGCTCGTCTCGGCAACAAGGTAGGGACACTGTCCGACGACGACGCACGAGCGCTGCGGCGACTCATCACCGAGATGTACGGGGAATAGGTTGGGCGCTTCTCAGACCGGGCAACAGCAGCCAAGCGTCAATAGGGCGTAAAATCAAGTCACAACGCGACTTAGGGCACACAGTCCGTTGTACGGCCATTCCATGTCCGTTTTACGGACTTGTTATGTCCGTTTTACGGACGTAAACTGTTAGTCGTCAGACCTGCCCCCCCGTCGGCCAGCAAATAATAGGACAAGACATGAAGCCCGCTGATTACCACCCCAGAGCAGCCTCGAATCGAATCGCGGAACTACTTGGCGTACTGCCTGTGGTAGTGCTGACGGGCGCCCGACAAACTGGAAAGAGCCGTCTCCTCAACTCAGAGGTGCCGCTTGCCGACCATAAAATCTTCACTCTCGACGACATCGCGACCCGAACGGAAGCGCAGAACGATCCCACGGCGTTCGTTGCCCGCGCTCCGAAGATGGTCATCGATGAGGTTCAACGAGTTCCCGAACTACTCATCGCCGTAAAGGCGGCAGTTGACCGGGAACAGCAGCGAACACCAGGCAGGTTTGTTCTGACCGGATCGGCCAATCTTCTTCTAATGAAGCAGGTGAGCGAGTCCCTCGCGGGGCGCGCCGCATACGTCACGCTCGAGCCGATGACGCGTCGCGAATTGCTGGGAGACGCAAGCACCGGCAGGTGGGACACCTTCTTCAATAACCCTCAGACGGAATGGGTCGCCAAGCTCTCCGGGTCAACGGCGACAAAGCAGGATTGGCAGGCGGCAGCGCGGCGCGGTGGATTCCCGTATCCTGCGCTTCGTCTCGACACCGCAACGCGCGGCAACTGGTTCGACGGGTACATTGCGACGTACCTCGAACGAGACCTGAGAGAGCTGAGCGCGGTGGACGATCTCATCGCATTCCGAAGGGCGATGCAGGCGTTCGCTCTACGCACCGGTACTCCGGTCAACGCCTCCGCAGTCGCAGCCGAGCTCGGCCTTGTCGCGCGAACTCTACGCAGGTGGCTCGACCTGCTGGACGTGAGCTATCAGCTTCTCCAGCTTCCGGCGTTCACGGCACGCCGGTCGACGCGCCTCAGAAAACGCCCCAAGTACTATTGGAACGACTCAGGCCTCGCCCTTCACCTAAGTGGTGATGCGCAACCAGGCGGAGTACATCTCGAGACTCTGGTGTTCACCGATCTTCGTGCATGGGCCGCACTCGATGCGAGACGGCCTTCTCTGATGTACTGGCGCGATGAGGAAAACCGCGAAGTGGATTTCGTGATAGAACGCGACGGAAAACTGCTCGCGGTCGAAGTGAAAGCGACGACGCGTCCGACGTACGACGACTGGAAGCATCTTCGCCATTTCATTTCCGAATACAAGAAGACAGCAACAGGCGGACTGTTACTGCACGGTGGTGACGAAACGTTTCAAGCCGCGCAGGGCATCGTCGCGGCACCGTGGTGGAAAGTGCTGTGACGAATCCCAGCCGCGATCAGGCCGGACGTTCTCCTGCCTCGAGGCCTGCAACAAGATCCAGCAAGCCCGCAGCTTCCCAGGATTGATTTCTCTTTCCGTCAGAAAGCGGAATTAGAATTCCGGCTTCTTGTAAGTCTCGAACTGCCTGGTAAACCGAAGGCCTCGAACGACCGGTAGCAGCCGCTGCCACCGGGGCGGTGATCGCCGGCGCTGAGCAACCCCATAATCACCGCACTCACCGCCGCCATTCCTGATCCGAAGGCTTTGCACGCCTCGCCCTGCTCGAGCGCGGCGAGCTTTCTCTCCAGTACTTCTACAGTGGGATTCTGACCCCGCGTATAGACGTTGTTGCGATTCTCCTTCGCGCCGGCGGCAAGGAGAGCGTCGTAATTCGGGAACGCGAACAGGGACGTCTGTACGATCGGGGTGGCCATCGAGTCGGCACCTGGCGCACCGGCCGGATGGTCCTCAAGGCAGATCCTGATATCATCGGGAGCGATTGCCATGCGCAAAGCTCCAAGCAACGGATGGCGGAGTCAATCCAGGAGCCACACGTCTCCCATCGGCCGGCTTCTTGAAGCAAATTCGGGGACACGACCACCACCCCCTGTCCCCCAATGACCACCCAGCGCATCCACCCCGACATCACGGCCACAGTGGGTAACACCCCGCTCATTCGCCTCAACCGCATCGGCGCCCTGAGAGCGCGGGCAAGCTCATCGTCTCTATCATCTGCGATTTCGGCGAGCGGTACCTGTCGAATTCGGTCTATGCGGAAATACCGGAGCCGGACTACTCCGATATCGAATCCGCGCTGAGCTGACGATGGTGCCGCAGAGGTGCCGGTCAATCCGCTGACTTAGCGAAAGGCAGCTTCTTCAGCGGATGGGGATCGAGCGAGCTATCGCCAGTGCCGTTCGATAGGGCTCGGGATCGTCCCGGTTGGTGAGAAGCACCACGGTCAGCCGTCTGGCCGGGAATCGCACGATGACATTCCGGAATCCGCTCGTTTCCCCGGAGTGCCACAGCGTCTCGCCCGTAATTCGCCAGCCGAATCCGTACTTCACGTCCGGCTCATCGGTTGCGGTGTGCGGAGTAAACGCGAGTTGGCGCGATTCGTTGCTCAACAGGCGGGAGTCATACAGGGCCGCGTCCCATTTTGCGAGATCGTCAACCGACGCATAAATGCCACCGTCACCGAGCACCGCGCTCGTGATACTCTGATCCTTTCGTGTCCACGCGCCGCCCCTCTCCGTGTATCCGAACGCGCGCCGTTCAACGGCCGAGGTTCCACTCTCGAACGCCACAGTGCCACTCATCCCGAGCGGGCCGAAGATCCTGCTCTTTAGAAACGATGCGAAGCTCTGCCCGGACGCGCGCTCCACGATGAGGGCGAGCAACGCGTAACCGCTGTTGCTGTATCGATAAGCCGTACCCGGCGCGAAGTACGTGGTGTCCTGCGATTCGAGCAGCCGCAGCACGTCGGCGTCGTGAAGCTGTGCCGTAGTGCCGGCCGGGATCACGTCCTCGTAATCAACGATGCCGGACGTATGCGTGAGCAGATGTTGGATCGTGACGGAGCCTGTCGCCGCGGGAAGCGACGGAAGCCACTTCGAGACGCGATCATCGAGGCGCAGCTTGCCGTCCTGCACAAGAATCAGAATTGCAGCAGCGGTGAACTGCTTAGTGACCGACGCGAGGCGGTAGTTCGTCTCCGGAGTCGCGGCGACGCGCTCCTCGACATTCGAGAGTCCCCACGAGCGCCGCACGACCGTGGCACCGTCATGGATGACGAGCAACGACGCGCCAGGCACCGCGTCGTCGTAGTCGCGCATCAGCGCATCAATCTCGTCTGTTATCGAATGAACGTTGTGTATCATGAAGTTGCCTGCGCCGGAAATTTGCGCGAGATTGCCGTTCCCACCACCCACACCCGCATGGTTTCCATCTTGAGAACTCTCCGCATCTCCGTCCTGACGCTTGCCGCAGTCTCGACAGTATCCGTCGGCGCCACTGCACAATCGCTCGCGATTCCCAGTAATCATCCCAAGGTCGCCGCAGCGCTCGCCGGGATCCGCGCCGATAACGCATGGACGCTCGATCAGCAGGCGTCCATCTGCGAGATCGCGGCGCCTCCGTTCAAGGAGGCAATGCGAGCCGCCGAGTACAAGCGAAGGTTCGAGACGCTGGGCTTCAAGGACGTGCGCATTGACACCGAAGGGAACGTCATCGCCACGCGTCCTGGCAAGGGGAAAGGACCGACGGTGATGATCGCCGGGCATCTCGACACCGTCTTCCCGGAAGGCACGGGCGTGAAGGTGACGCGGCAAGGTACTCTGATGAAAGGCCCGGGCATCGCTGACAACTGTCGCGGGCTCGCGGTTGTACTCCAGGTCGCGAAGGCGCTCAGTGTGGCCGGCGTCGAAACCGATGGCACGATCATGTTCGTCGGCAACGTCGGCGAAGAGGGACCCGGCAATCTCCGCGGGGTGCGACATCTCCTCATGAAGGAATTCCCGGGGAAGATTGACTACTTCATCTCGGTTGACGGCGCCGGGCTCGGCGTCACGAGCCGAGCCGTGGGAAGCCATCGCTATCGTGTCACGTACAGGGGTCCGGGCGGTCACAGCTACGGCGCGTTTGGAATTCCGAATCCGATCCATGCCCTCGGCCGCGCGATCGCGAAGATCTCCGATCTCCAGGTGCCCGCTCGTCCGCGAACGACGTTCAATGTCGGAATGGTCTCGGGCGGGACATCGGTCAACAGCATCTCCGAGACAGGTGTGATGGAAGTGGACATGCGCTCCGAATCATCGGAAGAGCTTGGTAAGATCGACACGCAGATCCGCGGCGCGATTGACACCGCGCTGGTCGAGGAGAATACGCGCTGGCCGGGTCAGCGCGGACGGCTCGCGGTCACAGTTGACACGATGGGTATCCGACCCACGGGTGCTCAGTCAGATGATGCCGTCATCGTGCGGACCGCGCTCGCCGCAGGAAAAGCGCTCGGGTTCAGCGAGCCGACCGGCGCATCGAGCACGGACGCGAATCTTCCTATAAGCATGGGCATTCCGGCAATCACAATTGACGGCGGCGGGCGAGGGAGGGGCTCTCACTCACTCGCCGAGGATTACGACGACACCGCGACAGGATACCTGGGACCGCAGTGGGCGGCGCTCATCGTGACGGCGTTGGCGGGAGTAAGGAAGTAGACGCAGCGGACGCCACGAACCGGCCGAGCCATATATTGAGGTATGGCTTCCGCACCAGACCCAGCAAATCGTCCGCCAGCAGAAAATCGCCGGCCACTAATCAGCGGAAGCGCTGTCGTTCTCGCGGCGCTGTTGCTCCTCGTTATTGGCGTCGGCTACTGCGGAAGCCGTATCATGCCAAAGCGCCTCAGAGGCAACGAAACGCGAGTGACGCAGGACGTCGTCATTCAGCAGATGCAGGCTGTCGCCAGGCTCGTTTCGACTGAAGCAACGATTCGGGACGTGGTGGTCTACGAGAATACGTGGTACGGATCCACGAAGCGGTCACTCGTTGTCGTGACGGGACGGCTACTCGCGGGGATAGATCTCGCCGACAAGCCGGACATCGCCATAGACCATGGCGCGCGGCGAATATCCATCCGGATACCGCCGGCGAAACTGCTGGGCGTGGAAATCACGGACATGAAGACGTATGACGAGAGTGGCGGACTGTGGAATCCGTTCCGTCCTTCCGACAGGGATGCGATCCAGCGCCAGGTGAGAGCGCAGCTCACCGTGTCGGGCCGGCAGATAGACCTCCTGCGTCACGCAAACCAAAGCGCGACGCAGATGCTTCGCATGCTCCTGGCGAGAGACGGGTATACGGTTGATGTCACGACCCGTGGAACACCGGCGGGGCCCTTCGTGGACCACGTTCAGAATCTGAACAGGTAGCTCACCTTTCCAAAGAATCCGTCGCGTGTCCGCTGCAGATCCTGGAAACGGAACTCGCGTGGCTCCTCCATCGTCGAGCCGTAGCCGAGGTAAACGAGTGTGCCGGGCATCGGGCGATAGCTGAAGAGCCAGTCCATGGAGAGCTCATTGCTCGTGCCCCCCGTGTCGCGCACTCCGTTGACGAGAATGGAATTTCCGTACCGGTCTTCGAGGGATGACCGCGATCTGGCCGCGTACTGACCGACGAGCCGGAAGAAGATGGACGGCGTCATCTGGTATTCCATCTTGATGCGCGGAATGGCCTCGGTTGAGAAACGTGAGTCGTCATTCGAGCGATCGAGCACGAGGCGCGAGAACTGGATCGAGCTGCGGAGCGCAGTCGTGGGCCGGAGATCGATTGCGCCATCCAATCTTGTGCTGCGACCGGGAGCGGCTTCGCGGAAGATCGGCGTGCTGCCCCGCGTGATGCTTGCCGTCGCGCTCACGAAGCGAAGAGTGGGTGTCGTTACGCGGAACGATCCACCGAGCTGATCCCGCTCGATGCTTGGCACCGTGAACCCGATGGTGTCTGTCGCGGCACTGCGCGGACGGAGAATGCTGTAGCCGCTGTAATTCGCGGGAGTGTACGCAAACGAGCTGCGCGTGACAGCCCCGCTCAGCTGCCACCCTCCGCGCAGCGTTGCGCTCGGTGTGATAGACTCGCTGGTTTCGATAAGCGGGCGTCGCGCGATGTAGGCCCATGTGCGCTGTAATCCGATGAACGTGCCGTAGGTCTGGACGAGAGCGCCCTTTGCGCCGTAGAAGCTCAACCGGTTGAAGACTCTCGCTTCGACAACACCGGTGCGGTTGACGAAGCCGGCGGCGGCGCCGAAATCGGGCTCTACGCCGCGCAGAGTGTAGTGAAATCCCCATGCGCGCCCGGTGCGATCCCAATCCGCCTGGAGAAGCGAGCCATTGCTGCTGGTGCCGAGGCTGTCGGTCCATGACTGTGCCGCCTGAAGCTGGACGAAGTACAGCTTGGAGTGATAGAACCGGAAATCCGCGCCGGCGAGACGCGAATAATCGTCGCCGTCCTCGCGCGCGGTCAGCACCGATCCGAGAGTGTAGTTCCGGCCGAAATCGCGGCGCAGTCGCGCGATGCCGAACAGCGGATGGTCCGAGCCGCTCCACGAATTTTCACGATCGTCCTGCACCATCATGGCAGCGACATTCATGCTGGCGAGTTTCCCGGCGAGCTTGAGGCCACCGGTGGGGGCGGCGATGCGGCGCGTGTAGATGAGCTGGTTCGGCGTGTCGAACAGCTCGAGCCCGTCGAGGAAGAACGGGCGCTTCTCAGGATAGAAGAGAGCGAAGCGCTCGTTCAGAAGAACCTGGCCGACGTCGGCTTCGACCTGTGAGAAGTCGGGATTGAGCGTGGCGTTGAGAGTCAGGTTCTGTCTCAGACCCCATTTCACGTCGGCCCCGACTTCGCTCTGGCCGCGGTAGTCACGGCCGGAGCCAGCGCCCGGACTGCCGTCCACGCGTGCGGTCATCGTCGGCGTGGCCTCAAGGACGAGACCGCGTTTCATGTCGTGTAAACCTTCGAGAATGCCGGATTGCGCGAGAAAGTTTGCATTGGCGCGAATCGCAGGTGCCCACGTGTCCTGATAGCCGGAGTGCTGGATTCGCCGGAGAATGTGGAGGCCCCACGTCTGAACCTGCGTGTCCTGATATCTGAGACTCTTGAACGGAATGCGTATCTCGACTTCGTAGCCACCGGGGACAAGCCGGCCTTTCGATTCGAACACGTAGTCGGGATTGAGATCCACCGTGCCTTCGAGCGGATTGATGTTGCGGAATCCGCCACCAGTCGCCGACGCTCCGCCAGCGCCACCGGCGAACTGGGCGCTGCGCGTACCGTCCTGCTGAACGCCGAGCGCGTTCACTCCGAAGAGGAACGCGAGCTGGCGGCCGTTCTCGGTATCGAGGAGAATCTGAATGTGATCCTCGCTCGCGATGTCGTCGCGGTTGGCACGTGTCGCGCGCACGACGGTGCCATGGATCTCGCGGGCACGAATTCCGAAATAGATGGCGTCGGCGGAGTACCACACGAGTACTTCCGTCGGCTCTTCTGCCGGCCGGCCGTCTACCGGCTGGTACTGAGAGAAGCCAGTGAGTCGCGCGGCGTGTGACCAGGCAGACTCATCGAGTACGCCGTCCACGGTCACAGTGGAGTCAATCCGCGGTATATCCACCTGGAGATGGTTCGCGCGGCCGTCGTAAATGGCTCCCGAATCGGAGAGCAGCGCTACTGTCAGCAGGGCGGTCAGGAGCATGGAAATAGAATCTACATCTCAGTGCGAGAAACCCGCACAGGAATTCAGGGAATTCCCGATGATTCGAAGGGCTCCGGCACTCCAGATTTCGTTTGCGTTCACAGGACGGAAACAACCGTGAACGGGGCCTTCCCTTGGGACGCTGACGGAGGGCAGTGCAGCGGAAGTTCGAAGCCACTGTGCAGATTGTGAGGTAGCTGGCCACAATTGAAGACCCGGGATCTCCGGGACACCTGAGTTGGCCGTCCGACGAGGGGGAAGAGTACCGACCGACTGTGTAATCGCACAGATAAACGAACCGGCTCCGGGATTCGCCAGCGAAAGCGGGAGCCTCCGTGTGAAGGGAAACCTGATCGCGGGGGCTCTTGTTCGCTCCACGGCGTGGCCTCGTCGGTGTTTCTCCTCCAGAGTATCCAGCTTTCTCCGACAGCGTGTGACGCGGGCTCATGCAGATTGTTGAAGACATTGCGACATCACCGGCATGGAGCACCGAACCATGACTACGCTTGCGCTGGAAAGACCGATCGATCTGACGGTCAACATCGAGACGGCAGGAACCGTGGTGGAAGGCGACTGGACGATCCCGCTTCATCCGCACGGAGTGATTCTCGTGATCAACGGGCCCGGCAGCAGCCGGCTTGGCCGGCGGAACAGGGAAGTGGCGCAACAGATGTACGACAAGGGTTTTGCCACACTCCTGGTTGACCTTCTCACCGTGGACGAAGAACGAGAGGACGCCCTCACAGGCGCGCTGCGACTGGATGTCGAGTTGCTTGCCGAAAGGGTGAAGGCGGCGACTCACTGGGTGAAGGAGGTATCCGAGCTGCGGGATCTCCCGCGGGGCTACCTGGCCTCTGGCGTAGGAAGCGCCGCGGCGCTCGTCGCAGCAGCGCGTGAGCCGGATCTCGTCAAGGCGATAGTGTCACGGGGGGGAAGGCCCGACCTTGCCGGAGTGAGCCTGCACAACGTCACGACACCCACCCTGCTGATCGTGGGTGGATCAGACCCGAGTGTCTGCCAGCTCAATCGTTGGGCGCTGAGACGCCTGAAGGGCGAGAAAGAGCTCGCAATTATTCCGGGAGCCAATCATCTCTTCGAGGAGGCTGGAACACTCGAGGCGATGTGCAAGCTGGCGAGTCGCTGGTTTGACGACCATATGTCCCCACTCGGCCGGTCCGGGCAGCGCCACCATCTATTCGGACGGCCATGGACTCCCGTCCTCTCCACCACTGAAAGAGCCGGAGGCTAGATCCAGCGTCTCACCCGGCGGCGGTAGGCTTCGTACTCGTCACCGAACGCGCTCGAGAGGTATCTCTCCTCTCGCCGGATGACGAACAGGTGGAGCGTGATGAGCACGAGCGGAAACAGCAGAAGCGCCCAGACCGAGTTCATGAGGAGCGCGCCGCCGGCGTAGGCAACCGACAGTCCTGTGTACATCGGGTTACGCGTGTACCTGTATGGACCGGTATCAACGAGACGGGACGCGGGCTTCCTCGGGATGATGGCGGTATGCGCGCGCGCGAACGTGATCATTCCGGAAGCCACGCAGAGGAGCCCCAGCGCGATCAGCAGAACGCCCGCTATCTGCAACGGAGCAGGCGATGGGCCGCTCCCGCTGAATCGAAGCGGGAAGACACGCGTGTCGAGAAGCCACGCAACGATGAGTCCCGCGATGAAGAGGAAGGGGGGCGGAACTCTCACATCGGGCCCCCTCGGATTCGACTCTGCTCCCATGCGCTCGCTCCCGGATTTGACTGTCAGTGCTAACCACCGCGCCTGGTCGCCTGAATGGCGACGCTCTCTACATTATGTATAGCGTGGTAGAGTGTTTCGGAACACCGAACGGAGGCGAGAAGGGATGATCAGCCGCTCGATGTCCCGGCAGAGTCCAGATTTCGTTTTGACCCGATCCGGTGCACAGTTGTCCCAGTTGCCGACCCATACCGCAACCAGATACGTGCAGGCGCTCCGCGAGGGCGGCTCGCTGCCTGCTGTCGTCGAGACCCACGACGGCGGGCTATTCGTGGTGAAGTTTCGCGGAGCGGGCCAGGGCGTGAAGGCGCTGATCGCCGAGCTGATAGTCGGAACTCTGGCGCGAAGCGCGGGTTTGCCGACTCCGGAGCTCTCATTGATAGATGTACCTGACTCGTTCGGGCGCTCGGAGCCCGATCCGGAGATACAGGATCTGCTGCGGGCGAGTCACGGCACCAACGTCGGCGTACGTTATCTCGACGGAGCGTTCAATTTCGACGGCAACGCGGCCGCCGGGTGCATATCCCGCGAGCTGGCGTCGCGGCTCGTGTGGTTCGATGCTTTCGTGGCCAACCCCGATCGTACGCACCGCAATCCGAATCTCATGGTGTGGAAGCGGGAGCCGTACCTGATAGATCACGGCTCCGCGCTTTATGTACAGCATGATTGGCCGTCAGTGGATGAAGCGCGCACGAGGTCTCCGTTCGAGCTGAGCAGGCATCACGTCCTGCTGTCGAAGGCGGAAGATATTGCCGCAGCCGACGCAGAGCTTTCGAAAATGCTAACGCCGGATGTCATCACCGATGCCGTCGCTTCGGTACCTGACGAGCTGCTGACCGAACCGGCGATCAAGGCCGATTTCACGACGCCTGCAGCAGCGCGGAAGCGCTACGCGGATTATCTCGTGATGCGAATCAGTGCCCCGCGTGCGTTTGCCGGAGAAGCGATCGCGGCGAATGCACGTGCCAGGCGCATGCCGCCGCAGCGGGTCTCGTCACGGCGATGACGGCCGCAAGGAAGGGGCGCACTGCGCCTGATGCTGGTGATTCGCGAGGCTGGATCGCGTACAACTTCGCGGTCCTGCGCGCGGTGCCGCACGTGCACATCGGCGCTTTCGCTCCTGTCGGGATCGTTCTTCACGCGCGCACGACCGAGTTCCTCGGTGTTCGTGTGATCACCGATACGGACGAGCTCAGGGCGAGGGCGGGTGAGGCAGACGTCGAGATGCTATCCCGATACCTCGAATCGTGCCATGCGATCGGGATGGGAGAGATGACGGCGGGGCCGATCGCGTTCGCCCCTCCGTCGGAGCGCTTTCACTGGCTGACCGCACCAAGGTCGGATGTGATTCAGAGCGGACCGGTGCACGAGGGATTGTGCGAGGATCCAGCGACGGAGCTCGGCCGGCTGTTCATGGAGATCGTGCAGCGGACCGGGACCGGCTGATCGGCGTGGCCGTCACGGCGGGCAGGTGCTCTGGCGGATTCGCATTCGGTTGCCCGGGCGGGTAAGATTGGGCCTCAATACCGAAGGGGAAACAGCAGTCTGATGCAGGCCAACTCGGCACTTCCAGTAGAACGGCTTCGTGAGTCGCTCTCGCAGGTCTATACGATCGACCGCGAGCTTGGCCGCGGCGGGATGGCTACTGTGTATCTCGCGCAGGACATCAAGCATGACCGGGTGGTCGCGCTCAAGGTGCTTCATCCGGATCTGGCGGCGTCACTTGGGCCTGATCGGTTTCTCCGCGAGATCCGCCTTGCTGCCCGTCTCAATCATCCGCACATCCTTCCGCTGTTCGACTCTGGCGACGCGGACGGCATGCTGTACTACGTCATGCCGTATGTAGAGGGCGAATCACTGCGCGAGCGGCTGGATCGCGAGCAGCAGCTTCCGGTGGAAGAGGCAGTGCATCACGGGCGAGCCATTGCGTCGGCGCTCGACTACGCGCACCGGCAGAACATCGTCCATCGGGACATCAAGCCCGAGAACGTGATGATTTACGAAGGCGAAGCAATGGTGATGGATTTCGGGATCGCCAAAGCCGTAAGCGCTGCCGGCTCCGAAACTCTCACGCAGACCGGGATGATGGTGGGTACGCCTGCGTACGTGAGCCCGGAGCAGGCGGCGGGGGAGACCAATCTCGACGGCCGGAGCGATCAGTACAGTCTCGCCTGCGTGATCTACGAGATGCTCTCCGGTGAGCGGCCGTTCAACGGCGCCTCCCCCCAGGCAATAATGGCGAAGCGGTTTTCCGAGACACCACGCCCGCTGCGCGCACTGCGCAGTGCGGTTCCGGAAAACGTCGAGAAGGCGGTAGCTCGCGCGATGGCGACCGAGGCTTCGGCTCGCTTCAACACCTCGGCGATGTTCGCACAGGCCCTTGCATCGGGCAGCCTCGTCACGCCCACCGACAGTCAGACCCTGCCCAAGACCGTGGTGTCGGCAGCGAAGTCGGTCGCCGTGCTTCCGTTCGCGAACATGAGCAACGACCCCGACAACGAGTACTTCACGGACGGGATGGCGGAAGAGATCATCAACGCCCTGACCAAGATTCAGTCGCTTCGCGTGGCGTCGAGAACTTCCTCGTTTGCGTTCAAGGGCAAGAACGAGGACATCGGCGAGATCGGCAAGAAGCTCAAGGTCTCCACGGTTCTCGAGGGCAGCGTCCGCAAGATGGGGAACAAGCTTCGCATCAGTGCGCAGCTAGTGAACGCCGCCGACGGTTCGAACCTCTGGTCAGAGCGGTACGACCGCGAGCTGGAAGATGTCTTCGCCATTCAGGACGACATTTCGCAGGCGATCGTAAAGGCGCTTCGTTTGATTCTCACCGAGGGTGAGAAGAAACAGATCGAGAAGGCGCGGGCGGTTAACGTACAGGCGTACGACTACTACCTCCGCGGCCGGCAGTACTTCCATCAGCTTCGCAGGAAGAGCCTCGAGTACGCAAAGCAGATGTTCAACAAGGCGATTGACATAGATCCCGACTACGCGCGCGCCCACGCTGGGGTCGCTGACTGCTACTCGCTGTTGTACACCTATTTCGACGCCCGCGAGTTCAACCTGAGACAGGCTGACATTGCGAGTAACAAAGCGCTCGACCTCGAGCCGGAACTGGCAGAAGCACATGTTGCACGAGGCCTTGCCGTTTCGCTCAGCAAGCACTTCGATGAAGCAGAGCGTGAGTTCGACACGGCGATGCGGCTCGATCCGAAGCTGTTCGAGGCCGCGTACTGGTTCGCGCGTTCACGCCTGTCGCAGGGCATGTACGAGGAAGCTGTGAAGCTGCTCGAACGCGCTGCGGCAATGCGGCCCGAAGATTATCAGACTGCGGGATTCCTCGGGCAGGCGCTCACCGCACTCGGCAAGCACGAGGAGGCGGCGGCGTCATACCGCAGACAGGTAAAGCTCATTGACGTGCATCTCGAGCTCAACCCCGACGATCCGCGAGCCTGCATACTTGGTGCTGTCGCCAACGCGATAATCAAGGACAAGGAGCGTGCGGTGCAGTTCGCGAAGCAGGCGATGCAGGTCGATCCTGACGATCCGATGCTGCTCTACAATGTCGCCTGCACGTATGCGCAACTCGGGATGCCCGAGGAGTCACTCGACGCCCTCGAGCGCTCGGTGGAGAAGGGATGGGGCGATCCCAACTGGATCGAGCACGACAGCGATCTCGACTCTATCCGGGATGCGCCGAGGTACAAGGCGATCGTTCAGGCGATGTAGGTTGGTATCAATTAGGTACTAATACCGGCAAACCAGTTCGCGTTCAGCTCTCCTGGCTCGAGGACCAGCACTGCCCCATACATCCCCGACGTGACCTGCTCGACGTCGTTGAGATGAGTGTGATAGATGAACGTTCCGGCGCGCGGCAATGTGAGCTTCGCCACGAACGAATCCTTCGGCGCCACCACCGGCGCCACATTCCCTGTGACACCGCTCCATCCAGCCACTCCATCGGAATAGCTCTCGAGCTCGATACCGTGCCAGTGGACCGACGTGCCGTTGTGCGCCCTGTTGAAGATCGTGATCTGCGTGGGCTCGTTGCGATGAAGAACGATCACCGCGCCGGGTGGCTCGACCGAATCGGCGGCGGGTGGCACCAAGCCGCGTTGCAGCACGTACGACATGGCCAGGGGCGTACGGCCGACACGCGGCCGCTCGTTCGCGAAGAGGCGGAGCTTTCGGATCTTGCCCTCTGCCGGTCGCGAAGCTATTCGTCCTGCCGGCTGGTTCACGGTAATGCCGAGCACGAGCCCGGCCATGTGCTTCATCGGATCGGCTTCGTGGACATGCTCGCCTCCGGTCCCATCCAGCCGCGCGCCGTCGACTACGTGAAAAGTCAGATGGCAGTGAAAGAGCCAGTTGCCGGGACGATCGGGACTAAACACCATCGCCATAGTCGAGCTGGGAGACATGTCTTCGGTCACCGCGAGACGGCGCTGCTCGGGACGATACAGCGTGTCGCGGAGATACGTGCCTCGTGAATCAACACGGAAATAGAATCCGTGCAGATGCATCGGATGAACCCTGCCGCTTCCGTTGAGAACGCGCCAGCGGAGACTGTCGCCAACGTTCGCCGAGATGCGCTCGGTGTATGGCCATGACTTTCCGTTGATTGCGAGGGCGTTTCGGTAATGGGTCGAGTCAACTTCGTCGCCCCAGATATTGATGACGAAAATTCGGTCGTCGGTGCGTCCGCCAGCCGGATCCACGACGAGCGCGGCGCTGAGCTGCTCCCGCTCGTGCTCATCGTGATTGATATTTCCGGGAACGGCGCTATAGAGATACGTGCCGGGCTCTCCAGCCGCGAACCGGAATGTTTGGCTTGCCCCAGGTGCCACGGGCGTGCTGTCCGGGGGATCGGGCCGAGTCACCATCCCGTGAATCCAGATTGTCGAATCCACGAGTGCATTCCGGACGGTCGCGACGATTGTGGTACCCACCGGAATCCGAATGAGCGGTCCCGGCACTTCAGGTGCCTTCCCTTCCTCGGCGAACGCGGCGACATCCGCCCACGGCCCGTCGTCCGCTTCGGGATACCAGCGCGCCATCCGGACGGCGAGGTTCACGGTAAGCGTGCCGTTCCTGAGAGTACCGGCGGGCACACAGTTGTCGTTGGCGCGAACCACAGGCAAGTCGGCGGATCGCGTTGCGTTTCCGATCGGGGTGACAGACCCCCAACCGGCCGAGGTACTGGCGAGACCCGCTGCAAGGACGGCGACTCGATGAGGCAACCGCAGCAGCATGAGGCAAGCCCGATGTTGTGAAGGCATCAATCTGTAGCCACATGGCACCTTTCGGCCACAGGGATCTTCCCGGCATTCCCACCATGTCCGCCAATGCGTTAGGATGGTGTACGCATCACCATTCAGACGCTTGAGACAGTGACCGATCTCGAAACAGCAATAAGCCACCGCCGGACCTTCGCCATCATCAGCCATCCGGACGCCGGCAAGACGACTCTCACCGAGAAGCTCCTTCTATACGGAGGCGCGATTCACCTCGCCGGCTCGGTGAAGGCCCGCCGTGCGGCGCGCCACGCCACGTCCGACTGGATGAAGCTGGAGCAGGAGCGCGGCATCTCGGTAACGTCGAGCGTGATGCAGTTCGAGTACGACGGATATCACGTGAATCTTCTCGACACGCCGGGCCACGAGGATTTCTCGGAGGACACCTATCGCACGCTCGTTGCCGCCGACAGCGCGGTGATGCTGCTCGACAACCGCCGCGGAGTCGAGGAGCGGACGCGGCAACTGTTCGAGGTCTGCAAGAAACGCCGGATTCCGATCTTCACGTTCGTCAACAAGTGCGACCGTGCGGGCGAGGATCCGCTCAAGCTGGTGAGCGACGTCGAGGCGGATCTCGGCATCAAGTGCCATCCGGTCACATGGCCGATCTTCCGCGACGGCATCTTCGTCGGTGTCTATGATCGCCGGCGCCAGCTGATCCACGTCTTCGAGCGCGACGAGGAACACGGCGCGACGCGGGCCGAAGTCAAGGTCGGCTCTCTCGACAGCGTCGAGCTCCACGACTTGCTTGGCGCTGAATCACATGCGCAGCTCGTGCACGACATCGCGCTGCTGGACGAAGCGGGACACCCATTCGATCACGCCGAGCTGCTGGCGGGAGAGCTGTCACCGATGTTCTTCGGAAGCGCGCTTACCAATTTCGGTCTCGAGCCCTTCCTCAGGGAATTTCTCGAGCTTGCGCCGCAGCCGCTGCCACGTGAATCCACGATGGGGCTGGTTCAGCCGACCGATCCTGCATTCACGGGTTTCGTTTTCAAGATCCAGGCGAACATGGACCCCAAGCACCGCGACCGCGTGGCATTCGTACGGGTGTGCTCGGGCAGATTCTTCGCTGGAATGCAGGTAAAGCAGGTCCGGACCGGCAAGGCGCTGCGGCTCTCGGCACCGCAGCAGTTCATGGCGCGCGAGCGGACCGCGATCGAGGAGGCGTGGCCAGGCGATGTCATCGGCGTAATGGATCGCGGCAGCCTGCGCATCGGCGATACACTCTCGGCCGATGGAGACCTCGAGTTCCAGGGTATTCCGCGGTTTCCTCCTGAGCACTTCGCGCGGGTGATCATCCGCGATCCGATGCGGCGAAAGCAGCTCGACACGGGACTTCGGCAGCTCACGGAAGAGGGAGCGGCGCAGGTATTCTTCACGTCGGGGACCGACACGACGAGCCCGACGCCTATCGTCGGCGCGATCGGGCTTCTCCAGTTCGACGTGATGGTGTTCCGGCTGGAGAACGAGTACGGAGTCCCTTGCAGACTCGAGCCGTTCGCCGGACGTTATCCCCGCTGGGTGATCGGTCCGGAAGAGGATATCGAGAGAGTTGCACGGGGACAGGGAACCACGCTTTTGTACGACGCGAAAGGACACCCGCTGCTTCTCTTCCAGGATGCGTGGGCGCTGAGATGGGCGCAGGACAGGGAGACGACCATCAGGTTCCTGGAGAATGCCCCCTAGCGGCGGGTCCGGTCGCAACAATTGAGCTGAAGAGTTCGTAGTGAGCAGCATTCACAACGGAGATTCAATGGCTGATACAGACGGTCGTCTTCGCCGCTCGCGCTCTGACAAGGTGATCGCCGGAGTTATCGGCGGGCTCGCCCGATATTTCGGATTCAATCCGACGCTGGCGCGCGTCCTTTACGTGATTCTCTCGGTGGTATCAGCGGCGTTCCCGGGAATTCTCGTCTACATCATCCTCTGGGTTATCATGCCCGAAGGCGAGTGACGCTGCTGGAGTCATGATGCGAGGTACACTGTAACCAGGCAGGCAGGGGAGGCGTAGGGAATCTCATGCAAGTCCCAACTGTACAGTCGCCTGTCGCGCCCGAGGCACCGCAGGCGCCGGTATCTGTGACATTCACCGGCGTTGACGGAGCCAAGCAGGTTCTGGCCGTTCCGCTGACAAGGCGAGCCATCGTCGATCTGCGAGCAAAGCGTTCGGAGCTGTCCAGCCAGCTAAATTCCGCGGAGGGCAGGCGCCACAGGCTTTCCGAGGAAATCAGGTCGGCACCTGCAGGTGCCAGCCGCACAGGACTCGAGGGACGGCTGGCGGTGCTCGACAAAAGAATCGTACAGCTTGAGTCGGATATTGCGGCAACCGGACAGCAGCTCTCTGCGGCTCCACGGGGTCTCATTGCAAGTACGGAGGCACCCAACATGAACGGCGACATTTCGGATAACGTAGCGGCAATCGCAGCGGCGTTCACCGTATTCGTATTGTTTCCGATCGCCATTGCCATCGCGCGTTTCATCTGGAAGCGGGCGGGAAAGGCACGGCCTCTGGCTCAGCTTCCGGAGGAAACCGGTCAGCGCCTCGAGCGGCTCGAGCAGGGGGTGGATGCGATTGCCATCGAGATCGAAAGGGTAGCCGAAGGCCAGCGCTTCGTTACGCGGCTTCTCTCAGAGGGGCAGTCGCCGGTGATAGCTCTTCAGCCGGCCCAGGGCGCGGACGAAGTCAGGGTGCAGTCAACGGGACAATAGCCAGCGGAGCACGGGCGCCCGCACCTCTCACAGCGCCGTGATGAATCGTTCGATGGACCTGTCGAACGTCTCCTCGAATGTGCGGTCGTTCTCGAATCGTCCCGCGCGCCACAAGAGTATCTGGCCATGAGCCAGCGCCCACAGATCGTGGGCCGCATACAGCGAATCGTCGGATGTCCCGTCCGCACTGTCCGACACACACTCGGCCACAGCGTTCCAGAGCTGGTTGAATACGGCCAGGCGATGTGCGGCGAAGTCGCGTGGAAAGCATCGCGCTGAGGGCCTCGGCTCGACGAACATCAGTCCAAAGAGACTTGGATGATCGGCCGCGAACCGGCGATACTGGCCGAGTATGCCGTGAATTACCCTGTGTGGGTCGCGGGAGTCGCTCGAGCGCAGGCGCCGGTCAAATTCGCTGAAGGCGCGGTCGGCGACCGCGTAGAGCAGCTCCTGCTTGTCGGCGAAATGGTGATATAGCGCGGGAGCGCTGACGCCGAGTGCGGCCCCGACCTTTCGCATGGAGAGGGCTCCGGTGCTGCCAAACTGTTCATAGGCAGCGTCGATTGCTTTCGTGCGGAGGTCCTTGATACCGTATTCCAATCGTTGGCTCCTGGGACGCATCTTAACAGCGTTAAGTATTTTATCTTAACGATGTTAAGAAAGGGGACTCAGGTCAATAGTAAAGCATGAAGACCAGGCCTGGTCCAACTCGCCCGATTCACGACTGTGGCGGCGCGATCCTGTTGATCTCCTCGAGATCCGCGTCGTCCATGGCCCAGTTGCATGCGTTGGCATTGGCGCGCACTTGCTCGGGTGACGTCGCGCCGGCGATCACTGCCGCAACCATCTCTCTCGAGAGAATCCACGAGAACGCCAGCTCGAGCAGCGTGTGGTGATGCGATTCCGCGAATGCGATCAGGCGCTCGACGATTGCCAGGTTTTGTTCCGTCAGCAGCTCGCCATGCCATCCCGATCCGATTCTGCTCCCCTCGGGAGCAGGCTGTCCCTGACGGTACTTGCCTGTAAGCAGGCCGTTTGCGAGAGGGAAGAAGGGAAGGAACGCCACTCCGGTGGCGGCGCACTCCTGTAGAACATCCCGCTCGGGCTCTCGATGAAAGAGGTTGTACTCGTTCTGGATGCTCACGAACTTCGCGGCATTCGGAGCCGTCGCGTTGTCCGCATCGCGCAGCTGCTCGACCGAAAAATTCGAGCAGCCGATCTCGCGCACTTTTCCCGCCTTGACCAGCTCATCGAGTACGCCGAGCGTATCGGCGATCGGAACCGAGGTGTCGGGAGTGTGAAGCTGGTAGAGATCTATGTAATCGGTCCCGAGTCTTCGCAGGCTGTCTTCCACGGCCTGTCGCACGTATTCGGGACGCGCGCCTTTGCGGTTCTCATCCACGGCCATTCCGAATTTTGTCGCGACGATGACGTGCTCCCGTTGCTTGCCGAGGGCCCGTCCGAGGAACTCTTCACTTCGGGTGCTGCCGTAGATGTCCGCCGTGTCGAAGAAATTGATTCCCGCGTCGAGCGCGGCACTCACTACCTTTGCGGTGGCGTCAGCATCGAGACGGCGGCCGAAGTTGTTGCAGCCGAGCCCGACGACGGATACGTCCAGTGCGCTGATTCGTCTTGTATTCATTGAAGAATCCCATAGCTAGTATCGGGCCGCGACCGGGGCCACCCGGGGAAACAGAAGAGTGAAAGAACGTCTGACTTTCATGTCGAAATCCCGTCGGATTTGCACAGCAGTGCTGGCGGCCGCAGTCGCGATCGGATGTGCGGCCTCGGCACGTCCGGCGACAGCGGTCAGCGACGAGGCGATCGCGCCGGGCATCGCTCTGGCTTCGTTCGACAGTCTCTGGAGCAAGGTGCGAGGAACGTACGTGGACACGGCGTTCGTTTCCACGACGTGGATGGCTGTGAGGGATTCGCTCCGCCCGCGGGCGGCGACAATCACGAGCCGAAACAGCCTCGCCCGTTTGTTCGCGGAGATGCTCCGGCATATTCCCGACTCACATTTCTACATTATCCCCGCGAGCGCGGCGACTGACGAGTCATCGGCGGGAGCGTCCGACGGCAAGGGGACGACGGGGCTTTCCGTGCGTCTCGCCAGCAATGGTGCGGTCGCGTGGAGAGTGGAGCCCGGGAGTGCGGCGGCCCGTGCGGGCATAGTGCCAGGGGAGATCGTGACGAGGGTCGGCGCAAAGGATGCGCGCTTGTCTGTCGCGCGCGTCAGGGCGCTGCCGGTCGCGGCGCAGCAGCGTGCGCTGTCGGAGCTGTTGCACGCGCTCAATGGCGCACTGTCGCGGGGTGTCGGCGATTCCGTGAGGGTCGAGGTCGCGAGTGGCGATCGCGGGTTGGTTGGTGTTCGCACTCTAGTGGCGGCTCCCGCGAAGGGCACCGTGTCGCAGTTCGGTAATCTTCCGCCGATCGCCGGCCTTGTGCGTACGGCGCGGATTCCGGTAGGCGGTTCCAGGTGCGTTGGGACAATCGCGTTCAACATCTGGCTGCCGGTGCTGGGGCCGGACCTGCAGCGCGCGGTGGACAGTGTAAGGTCGTGCGACGGCGTGATCGTGGACCTGCGCGGCAATCCCGGAGGTGTCGGCGCGATGGTGATGGGCTTCGGAGGATACTTCGTGGACTCGACACGTTCACTCGGCACGATGCGGACACGTCTGGTTTCGCTCGAATTCGTCATCAATCCGCGCAGATCGCGTGATGATGGCTCGCGTGTGGCGCCATTCATCGGCCCGCTGGCGATTCTCGTGGACCCGATGACCGCGAGCACATCCGAGATTTTCGCGACCGGAATGCAGCGGATTGCGCGAGCCCGCGTGTTCGGGGAACGAAGCGCCGGAGCGGCGCTTCCGGCCCTGATGGAACGGTTGCCGTCGGGCGACGTATTCGTTCATGCGGTGGCGGACTTCACCGATCCGTCGGGGCGGCGAATAGAGGGAGCCGGAGTGGTCCCCGACGAGCTGGTCCCGCTCACGCGGAAGGATCTCGCGGCGGGTAAGGACGCTCCGCTCGAGGCAGCGATCCGCTGGATCATTGCCGGCGGACGTAATGTTCCGGTGCCTGGGCGCTGAAAAAAAGATGGGCAGCACCAATCAGACGCTTAACTTTTACAAACCAACCCCGTATTCAGAGAGACACCATGATTCGAAATCCATTGCTCGCGTTTTTGCCGTTTGTTGCCATAGCCCAGGTTGCGGGGGCACAGCAGGCCGTGCTGCCACCGGCTGCTGGACTGCTCGCCAAGTATGGCACGGCGGTTGGAGCGCCGACATTCATCGGCGCCAGGTCCATCGTCACGAAGGGCGGTCTTTCCATGCCTGCGGCGGGGATAAACGCCACCTTCGAGATGACGCAGCTCGCTCCGAACCAGATGCAGATGGTCACCACGATCCCCGGCATGGGAATCGTCGAGGTCGGCTTCGACGGAATGACCGCCTGGGCGAGCGACCCCATGCAGGGTCCGCGGGTTCTTGCCGGCAAGGAGCTCGACCAGATGAAGGACGAGGCTGATCGCCGCGGCCTCGTGCGGTCGGCGGAAATGTTCGCCAAAATCGAGACCGTCGCCGATACGACCATGAACTCTGAGCACTGCTATCTCGTGAAGCTCACGTGGAAGTCTGGCCGCGAGACGTTCGACTGCTACAGCGCCGCGACGGGGCTGATGGTTGGATCGCGCAGTGTCCAGAAGACGGCGATGGGCGACATTCCGGTCATATCGTTGTTCAGCGACTACAAGAGGTTCGGTGACATTACCGTCGCGACGAAGACGGTACAGGAACTGATGGGTCAGCAGCAGATCCTGACGATCTCCTCGGTCGACGTGGGGACGGGCGTGGGGCTGACGATCACGCCTCCGGCGGCGGTGCAGGCGTTGGCGAAGCCCGCGAAATAGACTTTTCTTCTCGAAGGGTGCGAGACGCTTGAACACGAAGGAGAGAAACATGCCAGCGGACGTCGGAATCAGACCACCCGGATACAGGCTTCCGGAGTCAGCTCACATCCGGCGTGTTCGCCTGCAGGTAAGCGATCTGAACAGATCCATCGCGTATTACGAGAACGTGCTGGGGCTGCAGGTGCTGAAGCGATCGTCAGAAGGCGCTTCACTCGGACCGCGGGGTGAGGACAAGGTCATCCTCGAGCTCGTCGAGCTGCGCGGGGCGCGGGCGGTTCCGCGCCGCGACCAGTGACGATGCGCGCCTTCTCGACTGGGAGCTCATCGTGCCGGATACGGAAAGCGCAGAGTCCGCCGCGCGGAGCATTGAAGGTGCGGGCTTCCCGGTGGAGCGACGCGGTGGTGAGAGAGAGGCGAGCGATCCCTGGGGGATCAGGGTGCGGGTCCGATCCACGGCGTAGAGTGAAGCGCTAGTCGTTTTCTCCGCGGGCAGCTTCGAGAAGATCGACGAGCGCTTTCAGGTTCTTCTTCTTCATGTGACCGAGCTGCGCGACATGCATCTCCGTCATCGGGGCATCGAGCTCGTGAACCAGCTCGATGCCCTTTTTCGTGATGCGGGCATTGACCACTCGCCTGTCGGTGGACCAGCGGCCCCTCGTCACCAGCCCCCGTTTCTCCATCCGGTCGAGGAGACGCGTCACGTCCGGATCCCGCGTTACGAGGCGGTCGCCGACTTCGCTGCAGGGAAGGCCGCTCTCGTCCGCACCCCGGAGAATTCGCAGGATGTTGTACTGCGGCGGTGAGAGATCGTATGGCCGGAGCACCGATGACGTCCCTTGCCTGAGCGCTGCCGCCGTGCGCATAACGTTGAGCACGACTTCCTGCTCCAGCGTAGCGAACGGTTTTCGCTGTTTCAGCTCCTTCTGCAGATGTCCCGTCATGTCTTCGGGATGCGTCCCCAGGCGTTGACGATCGCCTCGCCCATCCGCGCGATAGTCAGATGCGCTTCGGCGTCAACGACGTAGCGCATGTCCTTGTTCTCCTTCGTCAGCACGCAGGCGATGATCCTGTTGCGGAGATAGAAGAGAGAGCATTCAGCACGAACCTGATCCGTCTCGCCACTTTTGTGGGCGGCGCGTACCCCGTAGTTGAACCGTTGCAGCTTCTCGTTGTTCTCGTTGTGCTCGAGGATGTCGAGCATCACCGAATCCGCCGACGGATTCACCGCCTTGCCCATCGCCATCAGTTCGAACAGGCGCGCCATCTCATTGGGCGTGGTGACTCCGAGGCCGTATTTCACCGAGCTGTCCATCACGACGCTGGCGATGCGCAGGAACGACTTTGAGTGGACCTTCGTGTTGTGAAGGCCCAGCGAATCCATCTTGTTCCAGACGCGCCGAATGATGATGCGGTCGAGGAGAAGATTCGTCGCGGTGTTGTCGCTGATCGTAGTCATCAGCCATGCGGCATCCTGCACGGTGAGAATGATTCCGTTGTGCAGATACTGGGTGATCCCCGAGCCCGGCACCTGATCGATCCTCAGAACAGTGAGCGGATCGGACAGAGAGAGCTGTCCCTTCGCGACGAGGTCGTAGACGGTGATGAGGATCGCGACCTTGATCAGGCTGGCGGTCGGAAATGTCTCGTCGCCGCGGCGGCTCATTCGCACGCCGTTCTCCATGTCTATGACACTGTATCCGACGACGCCGTGATGCGCATCGGCGATGGAGTCGAGCTTGTGACGAAGGGCTGCGGTATTGGCGCGCACCGGCGCCGGGCGCTGGGCGGTGGTGTTCTGGGCAGCGGTGGCACGCGTACAGCCGAGCGCCGCCATGACGAGCATGGCGCGCGCGGCCACACGGATGATGGACGCTGGTTTAGGTGCCGTCACCCCGGATCAGCCGAGCGGCACACAGCCGGACGCTTTCTGCTCCGGGGTCAGCACGGCGAGGATCTGATCGTGCAGCGTTTTGCGCGCGGCGGCGAGCCGTGCGGCGGCAGGAGCCGCCTTCGCCATAATCGCGGCGACCTCGTCGCGGGACTTTCCGGCCCTGATAGCCACCTGCGCTTCGTCCATTGCCGCCTTCATAGTTTCGAGATCGGCCTTGTTCTTCTCCTGGAAGGCGCTCTCGAGCGAGCGGATCTGCGCCTTCTGCGCGTCGGTGAGCGGCGGGAATTGCTCCGCTTTGCAGGCGCGTGGAGAATGGGCGGCGACCCATGCGCGCTGTTCAGGAGTCAGCACTGCATCGATGTCGCTCTTGAGCTTCGATTCCGCGGCGGCGAGACGGGCGCGAATGTCGGCACCTCTGGAGAGGATCGCGTTCACCTGATTCCGGCTTTTCTTCGCTTCGATGGCGCTGCGGGCCTCGCGAAGAATGGCGCCGAGTGCTTCGCGGTCCGATCTGGTCGCCTGCTCGAACGCCTGAACGAGCGCCTTGATGCGTGCCTGCTGGTCCGATGTCAGCCTGATCTCATCGGGCAGCCCGTTCGCGAGCCGATTCTGGTAGGTGTCGGCGTCGTAGCCACCGGCAATGGTCAGGGCGGTTCCGAATGCCCCCGCGCCGATAGTAAGGTTGGGGGTAGCAGGTCCGGTCGAATCCTTCGAGCAAGCCGTGACGAACAGCGCGGCGAATGCGGCAATGGCGATCCTGCGCATCGAGTCTCCTGAGTGTTGGGTCTCTTTCCGGTGCCAGTTGGACGAGCGACCCGTCCAGTACGTTAAGACAAGACGGATGATTCCGCATCCGGCGGCACGGTATCCGCGTACAATTTGCCTCTATTCCGACGCAAGTCGGAGCAACAAGGATCTCATCTGCGGAAGCCCTGGGGGTTGCAATGTCCGGGAATCGATCGAGTCGTACGGTAGCAGTCGCGGCGCTGGGCCTGATGCTCGCATTCTCCGCCTGCTCGAAGAAAGAAGCCGGTTACAGCGACACCGGCATGTCGGCAGCTGATACGGGAATGAAGGCGGGGACGTCCGATACTGGAATGGCACCGGCACCGGCACCGGCGCCAGCACTCAGCGACGCAAACATCGTCTACATCCTGGACAACGCGCACATGCTGGACAGTGCCGCGGGATCCGTCGCGGCAGCGAAGGGAACGAGCACGGACGTGCGTGATTTCGGGAACATGATGATGCGGGACCACCACCAGCTCAGACAGCAGGGACAGGATCTCGCGAAGAAGCTGGGCATTACCCCTGAAGCGCCGGCGAACGACGAGCGCAAGGCGCAGCTGGATCGCACGATGACGCTTCTGAATGGAGCGGCCAGGGGCAAGGACTTCGACAAGGCGTACATACACAACGAAGTGACCTACCACAAGGCCGTGCTGGAGACCGTGACTGCCGCGATGGGCGCGGCACAAAACGCCGAGCTCAAGAATCTGATTCAGAAGGCTGCACCGGCGATTCTGGCGCATCTCGATCGGGCACAGGCGATCCAGAGCAAGATGCAGTAGCGGGTGCGCGGCAGGCATTCAACGACTCCGAATCCTCTGACGCCGGAGGTGCTCCTAATGTTAACATTTGCACCCCGTATCAATTAACCCGGCACATCGGTCAGCCATGTCAAACGGAAGATATTCCGCCGCATTCGCATTCCTTTCACTGGCGGCACTGTTTGCCGTCGTCCCTCCGCAGCCAGCATCTGCACAGTCGGCGAAGAAAGCGATGGAGAAGTCGGCTCCGAAGACTGCGTTCAACGCGGCGAGCTATGACTCTGCGATGCTTTCCGAGTTTGCGTGGCGTCCAATCGGGCCGGCGGTGACGAGCGGGCGGGTAGTGGATCTAGCTGTGGCGGAGGGGCCCGAGTCGAGAATCGGCAACCGGCTGGGCAAGCTCATGTATGCGGCGGCCGCGTCGGGAGGAGTCTGGAAATCCACCAATGCAGGGACGACGTGGGAGCCGGTGTTCGACAATCAGGGCACGTCTTCGATCGGCGACATCGTGCTGGCGCCATCCAATCCCGAAATCGTCTGGGTCGGAACGGGCGAGGCGAACAATCAGCGCAGCTCGTCGTGGGGCGACGGCGTGTACAAGTCCGAGAATGGCGGGCGCACATGGCAGCACATGGGACTGCGCGCGTCGCAGCACATCGGGCGTGTCGTCGTGCATCCGACGAATGCGAACATTGTCTACGTCGCGGCAGTTGGTCCGTTGTGGACGGACGGCGGTGAGCGCGGGGTCTACAAGACCACCAATGGCGGGAAGACGTGGAAGGTGGTGCTCACCATCAGCCCGCACACGGGTGTGACGGACATCATCATGGATCCCACGGATTCGAACGTTCTCTATGCGGCAGCGCTCCAGAGACAGCGCAAGGCGTACAGCTTCGTGGGTGGCGGACCGGAGAGCGGCATCTACAAGTCCATTGATGCCGGCGAGACGTGGACGAAGCTCACGGAAGGCCTCCCGAAAGGGGACATCGGCCGTATCGGGCTCGACGTGAGCCGTTCGCAGCCGCGTACGCTCTACGCGACACTCGAGACCAAGACCACGGAGGTGTACCGCTCCGACGATTACGGTGCGAGCTGGACGAAGAAGGGGACGTACTTCCAGTTCCCATGGTATATGGCGCAGGTCCGGGTGGATCCGAAGAATCCCGACCGTCTGTACGAGCTTGGCGTTCCGTTGTTCGTGTCGGAGGATGGCGGGCAGACGAGCCATGCAATCGGGCAGTCCGCGCATGTGGACTACCATGCAATGTGGATCGACCCGATGGATCCGGATCATTTCGTCGTCGGCAACGACGGCGGCGTCTACATCAGTTACGACCGTGGGCAGACAATGGACTTCGTCAGCAATCTGCCGATCGCGCAGTACTACGCGATCGACGTGGACAACCGCCAGCCGTTCTACTACGTGTACGGCGGGCTTCAGGACAACAACAGCTGGGCCGGCCCGAGCCAGACGCGCAACCGCCAGGGCATCACGAACAGCGACTGGTACGTAACGGTCGGCGGCGATGGGTTCTATTCCGCGGTGGATCCGACGGATCCAAACACCGTGTACGCGGAATCGCAGAACGGTGGCATCATCCGCTACGACGTCAAGACAGGCGAGCAGAAGAGCATTCAACCGCAGGCGAAGTTTGGCGCGCAGAACCTGCGCTACAACTGGAGCGTTCCGATCGTCATCTCGCCGCACGATCACAACACGGTTTACTTCGGCGCCCAGTATGTCTTCCGGAGCCCGAACCGCGGCGATTCATGGGAGCAGCTGGGCGGCGATCTCACGCGAGCGCTCGATCGCGACAAGCTTCCGCTGATGGGCAAGGTCTGGGGGAAGGATGCTGTTGCGCGCCATGCCGGCACCGCCGACTTCGGCAACATCAGCACGATGGACGAATCGCCGCTCAGAAAGGGACTGCTCTACGTCGGCACCGACGACGGCCTGATACAGGTGTCGCGCGACGGTGGAGCGACGTGGATGAAGATTGACAAATTCCCGGGCGTGCCCGACATGACGTACGTAAGCCGCGTGGTCGCATCGTCGCATGATGAAGGAACCGTGTACGCTACCTTCGACGGACATCGCAGCAATGACTTCAAGACGTACGTTCTGAAGAGCGCCGACTACGGGAAGACATGGGCCTCGATCACGTCGAACCTGCCGGTATCTTCAGTGCAGGTGATCCGCGAGCATCCTCGCGCGCCGTCACTGCTTTTTGTCGGAAACGAGATCGGCGCGTTCTACTCGTCTGACGGTGGACGGAGCTGGTCGAAGCTTCAGTACAACCTGCCGACAGTTCCGGTGCATGACATCAGGATCCATGCACGCGAAAATGATCTCGTGGTCGGTACGCACGGCCGGGGAATTCTCATCATGGATGACATCACGCCTTTGGAGCACCTGGCCGAAGCGGATCGCGCTTCGACGATGTACCTGTTTCCGGTGAAGCCCGTGACTCTGTTCAACTACAACAGCTCCTTCCCGGGTGGTGCCCGCGGCGCGGGCGCACTCGGGGAGCGTTCCTTCAGCGCTCCCAATCCGCCTTACGGCGCGCGATTCACTTATTACCTGAAGGACAGTATCCCGAAAGGTCGCGCACTGACGCTCGCGATCTCCGATTCGGCCAACAAGCGGATTCGCGATCTCGCCGTGGACAGCATGCCAGGGTTGCACCGGGCGACGTGGGACCTGAGACTTGCCGCGCCGTATTTCAATCCGCGCCCGCAAGGCAACCGCGGGCAGCCGACGGGATCGTTCGTGCTCCCGGGCAGATACACTGCGAAGCTGATGCTGAGCGGAAAGGACAGCGTCATGGCATCGTCGCTGGAAACGGCGGTAGTCGTCAATCCGGATCCGCTCGTTCAGCTGACGGCCGAGCAGTATGGCGCTCTGCATGCGACGCGCGTCAGCGCGGCCGAGCAGCAGGCGCGTGTGCAGGCGGTGGTGAGATCGGCAGAGCTTCTGAAGGATCAGATGACGGAAGTGAAGAATGCGCTGAAGAATCTCGCTGGCGCCGACAGTCTATCGAAGCAGGCCAACGCGATCGACAAGGAGGTGGACGACATCCTGAAGAAGGTTCGCGGCGCGCAGGGCAGCGGCGAGCAGAACGACGCCGACGACAAGAGTCGATTCACTCCATCCATTCAGGATCGAGTGAATCGGGTCGCCGGCGAGATCGGCGACGTGACGTCACCACCGACGCAGCTTCAGCGCGAGACGCTCGACACGGCGATGAAGGACCTCGAGCGCGAGGTAGCGCGACTGAACACGCTGCTCACCGCTCGCGTGCCGGCTCTCAACCGCGGGCTCGATGCGGTGGGGGTACCATGGACAGTGGGACGTCCGGTCCGCTGACGACCGAACCGGCAGCGGGAGGCGATCGCATGCGGCTCGAGGATCTCCAGACTCCCTGTCTTGTTCTCGACAGGGGGGTTCTCGAACGGAACCTGAAGCGGATGAGCGCGACCGTCCGGAGGCATGGTGTGTCGCTGCGCCCGCATCTGAAGACGGCGAAGTCCGCCGATGTCGCGCGAATGGCGGTGGAAGGCGAAGCGGGGGGCATCACCGTTTCGACGCTGGCCGAAGCGGAGTATTTCGCGGATCGCGGATTCGGCGACATCCTCGTTGCCGCGGCGCTTCCTCCGCAGAAACTCGACCGTGCGGCGGCGATCGCCGCGCGGGGCGTCGTGATGACGCTCATCACGGACGACGTCGCAGGCGCGGTGGCGATCGCGAATCATCGTGCGTCGTTCAGGGCTCTGATCGAGCTCGACTCCGGTGACCGTCGCGCCGGAGTGGATGCTTCGAGCCTCGCACTCCTCGAGATCGGACGGGCGCTTCAATCCAAGCTCGCCGGCGTGATGACTCATGCCGGGCACTCTTACGGATGTCGCACTATCCAGTGCATCAAGGACATCGCCGAGGATGAGCGGCGGACGGTAGTAACCGCCGCGGAGCGATTGCGCGAAGCTGGCATGCGCTGCGAAGTGGTGTCTGTCGGATCCACGCCGACGATAACGCACGCTGATCGCCTCGATGGAGTGACCGAGGCGCGGCCGGGCGTTTACATGTTCCAGGATCTTTTTCAGGCGGAGATCGGGTCGTGTCGCAGGGAGGATATTGCGATTACCGTGCTCGCGTCCGTCATTGGCAGAGAGCCCGACGAGAACCGCTTCATCGTGGACGCCGGTGCGCTCGCGCTATCCAAGGACAGGAGCACGCAGGCGACAGCGCACGACGCTCGATATGGTCAGGTCTGGGACGTGGACGGGCGACCATCGTTCGGGAATTGTCTCGTCGAGCTAGCGTACCAGGAGCATGGAGTGGCCGTAGGTGCGGATCCTCTGCCGTTCAGCGAGCTGCAGCTCGGCGCGAAGGTGCGCATAGGCCCGAACCATGCATGCATCACCGCAGCGGCGTATGACAGTTACTACGTCGTGGACGGCGGCACCGAGGTCGTCGCGGTGTGGGATCGGGTGAACGGCTGGTAGCGGTGGTTCCACTTCGACGTGCCCGCGGCTATACAGAGAGAAGGTCCCTGTGGTCTCCTTCTGGTGGGGTATGCATGCGTCTGTCCCGTCCTTTCATTACAAGACGCTCCGTCGTACTTGCTGCGGCGCTTTTTGCGATCGGGGCGTGCACGGATTTCTCGTCGCCACCACCGTCGCTGGGCAAGGTGCTGGTTCAGCTGACGGACGAGACCAATGCCGGTGTTGGCGGAATCGCCGTAGATCTTCTGCTCAACGATCGCACGACAATCTGGCGCAGCCTTCGAACGAGCAGCAACGGAAGTGGCGAATTCGGAGCGTCCGATGGCGGCGTGATTCCACAGACGTATATCGTGAGGGTGCTACTCACCGGAGAGCAATACACTCTCGCTACGGGCGAAACGAACGACAAGCCGATACAGGTCGTCATCGGCCAGACTCAGACCGTGAACTTCAAGCTCGCCAAGCGCACGGTCGGCGGTCCTCCTGGCGCCTGACCGACCACTATTCGGTGTCCGCGCGCGCGGCCAACCCTGACGCACTCTTCACCGACTTGATGTTGACGAACTCGCGGATGCCGAACTCGCCAAGCTCGCGTCCGTAGCCGGAAGACTTTACGCCTCCGAAGGGCAGGCCCGCTTCGGAGGCGACCATCCCATTGATGAAGACCATCCCCGCCTCGATGTCGCGAATGAAATGCTCACGCTCGACGGCATCGGTGGTCCAGACGCTGGAGCCGAGCCCGAACCGGCTGCGGTTGGCGGTGGCGATCGCCTCGTCAATGTCCGACACGCGCCATACCGAGGCGACGGGACCGAAGAGTTCCTCGTCGTCTGCGGGGCTCGCGTGCGGTATGTCCACGAGAACCGTGGGCTCGTAGTAGAAGCCCGGCTGATCGATTCGCCGGCCGCCGCACAATGCGCGAGCGCCGAGGGAAATCGACTTCTCGACCTGAGTGGCGAGATCGTCGCGAATGTCCGATATGGCGAGCGGTCCGAGCTCGGTGGATGCGTCCATTGGATCGCCGATCTTCACCGCTTTGACCCCGGCGAGGAAGCGATCGAGGAAGCGATCGTAAATCGCGTCATGCACGATGAACCGCTTGGCGGCGATGCAGGACTGTCCGTTATTGATCATGCGCGCCTTGACCGCCGTCGCCGCGGCACTGTCTACATCGGCGCTCGGCATGACGATGAACGGATCGCTTCCTCCGAGCTCCAGCACCGTTTTCTTGAGAGCGCGTCCAGCCGTTTCAGCGACCGACCGTCCGGCGCTCTCGCTTCCGGTGATGGTGACAGCCGCGATGCGATGGTCTTCGATGATGGACGCGACGTCCTTCGAGCCGATGAGCAGCGTCTGGAACGCGCCGTCGGTGAACCCGGAGCGGCGAAGGATGTCTTCGATAGCCAGTGCGCACTGCGGCACGTTCGACGAGTGCTTGAGCAGGCCGACATTACCGGCCATCAATGCGGGTGCGGCGAAGCGGAACACCTGCCAGAACGGGAAATTCCACGGCATGATGGCGAGCACGGCGCCAAGGGGCTGGAAGTGCACCCGGCCTTCTCCCCCGGCGGTCGGGACATGGTAATCGGCGAGAAGCTGGGCGCCATTCTCCGCGTAGTAGAAGCACGCTGTCGCGCATTTCTCCGCTTCCGCGATCGCCGCCGTGATGGGCTTGCCCATCTCGAGAGTCATGAGGCGGCCGAGCTGTTCTTTCTCCGCCATCAGTATCTCGCCAGCGCGGCGGAGGGAGGCGGCGCGCTCCTCGAACGGCGTCAGGCGGTGGGTGGTGAACGCTCGCACCGCTTTGGCCAGGCAGGCGTCAATCTCGCCCGCGGTCAGGGGATCGAACGTCCTGAGAGTTTCACCAGTGGCCGGATTCAGCGTGGCGATCGGCATCTGTCACCTCATTGCAAAACGCCCGCGCTCGGGGCGCGGGCATCGTTCGTACACCGGGTTCCTACTGGTACTGAATGTAGACGGGCTTGGGTGTGACGCGGAGAAGCTCACCGGGCGTGAGCAGCGGCTCGCCCTTCTTCGTGTCGTTGTGATAGAAGAGCTTGAATCCGGTGAACTGGACGGGCTCCGCCTGCACGTATTCGCGATACGAGTCGAACTTGAGCCACGGCGCACCCCATCCGTCCATGTTGATCACGACCTGGACGCGCGGATCGAGCCGGATTCCCTTCGTATCGGTGAGCATCTTCCGCGTGAAGCGATGCACGATCAGGACCTTCGGTGGAAGACTGTTCGCCTTCACCAGGTTTGACAGGTAATTCACCGCCCAGTTCACGTCGGCTGAGCTCATCGTGCCAATCCTGTGGCCCGGCGGATCTCCCGACTTCATGGAGAACTCGGGGTCGAGCCCAAGGTGGACATTGGGACGCTTGAGGAATTGCTCGAGGCGCGGGACTTCTGCCTGCACATTGCTCTTTCCGACCTGAATGTCGAGGAAGAGAAGGGCGTTCTTCTTCTGGGTCCAGGAGTAGACTCGCTCGACGAGAGTGTCCGGCATGCGGAGTCGGTATTTGCCGTCACGTCCGGGAGCACCCTGGGCGACCACTACTATGAGGTGAAGCGCGGGCTGAACCGGAGTGGAAGGATCCGCGCGATTCCACGCGGCGATTTCCTTGTCGAGGCGGGCAAGCATCTCGTCGGGCGGCAGCTCACCCAGAATTCCCATCTTCTTCGACAGCGGATTCCCGTAATAGGCGACGATACGCTTTCCAGGAAGGATCGAGCCGGGAAGCGGTGCGGCGGTCTTCACTGGCCAGTGGGTATCCTTCATTCCCTTGCGGATGGCTGAAACGAGCGCGATGCTGTCGCGTTTGTTGCGACCGGGGACGGATGGAACCGTGATTGGAGCGGGCTTCACGCTATCGGCCGGCTTGGCCGTATCGGCTGCGACGCGTGAGGCCAGCGTGGCTGAATCCATCGCCACGACAGTCGCCACGACAGTGACCGGCTGCATCGCGGTATTGGCGGCCCCGGGAGGAACGGCCGGTTGCGCGTCGTTCATCGCGCAGGCGGCAAGTAGCGCGAGGCCGGCGATGCCCGGCGCGGAGTAACGAATCATCTGCATGCTGCTGAAGCTTGGTTGGAGAGTGGCCTCTAATACTAACCCACTCCCCTGTATAGGGCGGAGATCTCCGTGAATTCGCGTCCCGGCATCGCCAGATCAGGGGATCGCGGATTTTCTGTGCGACATATCCCTACAGATAAACGCCTGCGTCGCCGCAATCTTGCAGTGAGTAAAAGTGCATGACAGAGACCAATGGAGGATCCAGCCATGATGAACTCCGCACAGAACGCCCCTGAAGCGGGCCAGCTCGGCATCTATTACCCGCCGCCCAGGACACAGCCGTCGGGTCCACTGCTTGTCGCCACTGACGGAGGCGCGCCCTCCGATGCAGCGTTTCGCGCGGCGTTGGCGCTGAGGGAAAAGCTCAGTGCGGACGTCGAAGTGGTCGGCGTGGTCGAGCCGTTGCCGATGATCGTTCCCGAGGCGCAGGGATTGCTTCAACCGCTCGTCGTCACGCCGGAGCACATGACTGCGCTGAAGACCAAGGTCAGGACACAGCTCGACGACGCTGGAGTCGCCGGGAGCAAGTGGCCGATTACCGTTCTGTACGGACGCCCTGCCAGGGAGATCACTGACCTCGCCAGACAGAACCACTCGCAGCTCATCGTGATCGGGCTCACGCATCACGGCGTGATAGACAGGATCCTCGACGGAGAGACGGCGCTCGAGGTTCTGAGACAATCGGAAGTACCGGTACTCCTCGCTTCAGGGTTCGAGTCGCTTCCGCGTCAGGCCGTGTTCGCGGTGGACTTCAGCGCGCAGAGCATGAATGCGGCGCGAGCGGGCCTGCGCCTCGTCAGCGCCGATTGCTTCGTGAACCTTGTCCACGTTCGTCCCTCCGTCACTGTATTCGACGGCACCGGAATGTGGGAAGTGGAGTACGACAAGGCCGCTGAGCGTGAGCTGGAGAAATTCGCGGAAGCTCTTGCGGCACCGGCGGGAATCGAGACGAAACCGACGATTCTGCGCGGTCGGCCTGCCAACGCCATCGCCGATTTCGCGCGGAATGCAGGTGCGGATCTCATCGTCGCGGGAACTCGGGGAGCCGGACTCATGAGGAGAATCCTCGTCGGAAGCGTCGCCACCGGTCTCGTTCACAAGGCCACGACTTCGGTGCTGATCGTTCCGGACAGAGTGGGCGCCCGCACCGAGCGGATCGCGGACTCACTCCATGCCGACGCGGATCCGGCGACGCGCAGCGAATGGGCGGCGAAGCTCTCCGAATTCTCGAAGCGCAATGCTGCACGCCGCGCGACTCTCGAGATAGATGACCCCGCGATCGGCTCTCAATCAGAAGTCGTGGACTTCCCGTTCCTTGGCGCCGACTACGACAGGCAAAGCGGGAGGGTGGAGATCATGCTTGGTGAATTCACGGGGAGTGATCGCCATCTGACGCACAGCATGGAAAGGATTTCCTCCATTGACATCCTGAAGGACGAGACCGGAAAGGACATGGCGCTTCGCGTGGCGTATGAAGGTGGCCAGGCGCTGGTTCTGTTCGGCCGCGAAAACCGTTCAAAGCCGGTGGCGAAGGCGACTTGAAGCCAGTGCAGTTTGGGCCCGAGCTGGAAATCGTAGTCCGGCTCGCGATAGCGTCGCTGGTCGGGCTCGGCGTCGGACTCGAGCGTGAATGGTCGGGCCATGCGACAGGGCCGCGCGCGCGTTTCGCCGGGCTGAGGACGTTCTTTCTTCTCGGGCTGATTGGCGGGATCGCGGGGCTGCTGTTGAGTCAGTCGCACGAAGCCGTCGCGTCAGTGATCATAGCGGGAGCGATGGCGATGAGCGTCGGGGCCTATCTCATGTCGGTTCGCCGTCCGGAGATTGAGCTGGATGGCACCACTGAGGTGGCAGCTCTGGCTGTGGTGCTGCTCGGCACGCTGGCAGGCGACGGATTCCTCGCGATTTCCGCGGGCGCCGGTTCGCTCGTCGTTCTCGCGCTGAGCGAGAAGACGAAGCTGCACTGGGCCGTGCGCCGCGTGGGAGAAAACGAGCTTCGTGCGGCGCTTCAGTTCGCCGTACTCGCGCTCGTCGTGCTGCCGCTTCTTCCCGCCGGGCCATTCCTCGGTGCGCTCGAGGTAAGACCGCGCGCGTTGTGGATGATTGTGCTGCTGTTCTCGGGTCTGAATTTCGTCGGCTTTCTCGCCCGTCGCGCGCTCGGACCGGGCGCCGGGTACATACTCACAGGACTGGCAGGCGGCCTGGTTTCGTCCACTGCGGTCACTCTCGAGTTCTCGCGCGAGAGCAAGCGGAACGCGGCGATATCGCGATCGCTTGCGTTCGGAATCATCGGCGCGTGCACAGTGCTTATTCTGCGTGTGCTCATCGTCAGCGGTGCGCTCGACGTGGATGTCGCGCGAAGTCTTGTCTTATTCGTGGTACCGCCGTTTCTGCTGGGCGCGGGCATGCTTGCCTGGGCGTTGCGCCGCAGACATGAGGCGAACGGCGGGGAGGTTCTTCTCGCCGAGAGTCCGCTCAAGCTTGGCGCCGCGATCAGGATGGCTATCGCGTTCCAGATAGCGATAGTCCTTGTCACGGCTGTGCGGAGCCGCTGGGGAAGTGCGGGCGTTTATCCGGCTGCAGCAGCGCTCGGCTTGACCGACATGGATGCGTTGACTGTCTCGATGAGCAGGATGGGCGAATCTCTATCGCCCGGGATCGCAGCGCGAGCGATCGCGATCGGCATCATCGCGAACACGGTGCTCAAGCTCGGGCTCGTGTTGGGTCTCGGCAGTAGCGAGACACGGCGCATTGCCGGAATCGGGCTCGTGGCGCTGGCGCTGGCCAGCGGACTGGGTCTGCTGATTGCGTAACACTTTCCTGTATTTCAGGCCAAGGGATCAGGCTGCGATCGGAAGCGTGAAATAGAAAGTGCTCCCCGCGCCGGGCATGCTTTCGGCCCAGATGCGGCCGCCGTGCGCCTCGATGATTCCCTTGGTGATCGCGAGGCCCAGGCCTGCACCCTGCCGGTCGGTGCGGCTGGACCGCCAGAACCTGTCGAACGCGTGCGACAACTGCTCCGCCGTCATGCCCTGGCCGCGATCACTCACCGAGAACAAGAGGTCACCATCGAGGACCGCGACTCTCACGATGATTTCGCTTCCTGGCAGAGAGAACTTCACCGCGTTCCCGACGAGATTGGAGATGGCTTGCGCCACTCTCTCGCGATCGGCCATTACGAAGGGAAGATCGTTGGGCGCATTGAGGCGCAGGGTCAGCGATTTCTCCGCTGCCACCGGAGCCAGCGTTCGCAGCGCGTCGCTGAGGAGCTCTTCGGTGTTTTCCCGTGCTGTATCCACCTTGAGCTGTCCCGCTTCGACGCGTGTCACGTCGAGGAGATCGCGAATCAGCGTGTCCATCTGCTCCGCCGCCTGCCTGATGACGCTCGCGTATTCTGCGATATCAGGCGCCAGCGCTTCCTCGCGCTCGCGATCCAGCATCACGCCGGAGAGCATCCGGACCGCATTGACCGGATTCCGCAGATCGTGCGACACGATTCCGATTATGTCATCACGGGCGCGGACGCCGGCGTGCACGAGATCGTGAAGCCGCGCGTTGTCCATCGCCAGTGCGGCGCGTCGTCCGATTTCTTCGGCGAGGAAGACATCTGCCGCATCGTATGATCCGTGCTTGCGATAAAGACCCATGACACCGAGGAGCTGGCCGCGCGCATTGAGCGGGAGAACGATCGCCGCGGAAGGCGGCTTGTTGAAGATATCATTTGGCTCGTCGTCAATATCTCCAGACGCCGTCGTCGTACCTTCGGAACCGGCGATGATGAGCGGCGCCAGGGTGCGGATCACCCGTGCCACCGGGTGGTTGCTCGATGGGTCTATGGGATGCTCGGTGCGAATTCGTTCCAGCGCTATCGCCCGCTCGGGGTCCACGTGAGCCACCGCGGCCCCGTGAAAACGACCTCCACGATACACGTTGACCACGCACGCGTCCGCGAGATGCGGAACGACCAGGCGCGTGACATTGCGCAGGGTGTCCTCGGGCCCAAGGGACGACGCCAGCGCCTCTCCCGCTTCGGCGAGAAACCGCTGCGTCTCATGCGCGCGCCGACGCTCGGTGACGTCGCGCAGCACCACGGAATAGACTGGATTGCCTTCTGAGCCGAGGTGCGAGATCGCGGCTTCCGCCGGGAACTCCACGCCGTTCTTCCTCAACCCCAGGATCTGGCCGCGCTCGCCCATTCGTCGCGCGTGCACATCCGATCGACCGAACCTCTCCACGTGAGCAGCATGGGTCGCCCGGAATCGCTGCGGAATGAGCACCTCGAGCGGCTTTCCCATGATCTCCTCGGGCGCGTAGCCGAAGATCTCCCTGGCGCCGTCATTGAAGAAGATGATCACCTGTTGCTCGTCCACACAGATGATCGCGTCGGCGGAGATCGTGACGATCGCCGCGAGGATCGAATCGGTGATCGTTGCAGCCGGGGGGCCGTTCAGGGTTTCGGTCATCGGAGAGGAATTTATGCTCCGGGGTCTTGCGTGCTGCGGTGAGGCGTTCCGGTTGCCGAATCTGGCCACGAAACCCGAACCGGGGAATCCCCTACAGAACCTTCCACGCTCCGCCCGACAGAGCATGAGGAGCAGTTCGGGTAGGTTGGCTCATCGGCGGAAGAAGCCACGGTCACGGCGTTGATCGTCGAACAGATCGGTATCCGATGGAGGCAGCGATGAGTATGACAGTGGCACTCGGTGCGAGACGACGAGCTCGCGGATCCCTGATTGCGCGGATCGTCCGGGCAATTCTGGGCGTTCCGCTCGTTGGCAAGCTGATTGGCGCCAACGTCATCATCGTTGCCGCGGCAATCATCGTGCAGACCATCGCGTTCGACGGCAGGGACAACGCGGAGATGGTCGCGGTGCTCACGGCGCTCGCCGCCGCGTCAGTGGTGAACCTGATTCTGGTGCGTGTCGCGCTCAGCCCGGTAGCGGATCTTCAGCAACTCGCCGACCATGTCTCGGCTGGGGAGTTCGAAGCCCGGAACACGCCGTCGCTGTTCGCCGATGCGGGGCTCAAGCGCCTTGGCTCGACGATCAACGAACTTCTCGATTCGCTCGCCGCCGAGCGGAAGCGGATCCAGGATCTCGGCGCGGAGGTGGTTTACGCGCAGGATGCGGAACGCGCACGCATCTCGCGCGAGCTGCACGATTCGATCGCTCAGACACTGGCTGCGGCTCGATTTCAGCTTTCGGCGGCATCCACCGAGGCCTCGGGAGACATGAAGAATCGGCTCGCCGCGGCCAATGGTCTCATCGGTTCGGCGCTGGAGGAAGTGAAGAATGTCTCCTACTCGCTGCATCCGAGGGTGGCGGAGGATCTCGGGCTGGAGGCGGCGCTCGGAGCGCTGGCGCGGCAGGTCAGCGACCGGTCGGGCATAAAGGTGCACGTCAAGGCGTCGGTGACCGGCGCTCCTATCCCGGGCAACGTTTCGGCCACACTTTTCCGGGTGGCGCAGGAAGCACTGCGGAACATCGAGATGCACTCGCACGCGAAATACGCTACAGTCGAGGTGGTGGCGTGGGATGGCAGCATTCGCATCGAGGTCGCTGACGACGGGCGCGGATTCGATGCCGCCGCGGTAACCGCTTCCACCCGGGGATCAGGCCTTGCATCGATCAGGGACCGCATCACGCTTGCGGGAGGAAGTATGCAGATCGACAGCGTGCCTAACGGAGGAACACGAGTGATAGCCAAGCTGCAGACGAAGAAGGCGGCGTCATGACCGCGGACGTCATCAAGGTGATACTCGCCGACGATCACGCGGTCGTGAGAGCCGGGGTCAAGGCGGTGCTGGGCTCCGCGAAGGACATCCAGGTGATAGGTGAGGCGTCCAATGGACGCGAAGCCGTCGCACTTGCCGAGCGCGTTGACCCCGACGTGGTCGTGATGGATCTTTCGATGGGAGAGATGGACGGCATCGCCGCGACGCAGGAGATGGTGTCGAAGAACATCCGTGCGAAGATCCTGATCCTGACGATGCACGCCGAGGATGCCTATCTGGTGAAGGTCCTCGAGGCGGGGGCGAGCGGGTATCTGGTGAAAAGCGCCGCCGACCGGGAGCTGGTGGATGCGGTACGATCACTGGCGCATGGCGACATGTACATGCAGCCGACCGCGGTGCGTGCGTTGGCGCAGGGGATCAAGCGCAAGTCGGAGCATGCGGACGAGCGAGATCGCTACGAGAAGCTGACCGAGCGCGAGCGCGACGTGCTGCGCTATGTAGCCGGCGGATTCAGCGCTCCCGAGATCGGCGAAAAGCTGTTCATCAGCCCCAAGACCGTGGATACGTACAAGCAGCGGATCAACGAGAAGCTGGGGCTGTCGCATCGCTCAGACTATGTGGCATTCGCGTTGAAGCTCGGACTGCTCAGCCAGTAGCGAAGGTCGGCGACTGGATCCGCTTCTGGGTGGTGAATGCAAGGCCGTGATTGCGGCCGTGTATTGCGTGTGCCGGAGCCCAGCGAGCGTGTGATTGCGGCGAGTACCCCCATCATCGAGCTCGGCGATGCGGCCGCTCTCGAGGTGATCGCGGACGTTCTCTCTTCGGATGCCGTTCGCATTCACCCGGGAAATGCCGTCGAGATCGTGGAGTGGGGAGGTGATCACGCGCTCTCGGGAAGTGTCCGCGCGATAGAGCCATCGGCATTCACCCGCGTCTCCGCCCTGGGCGTAGATGAGCAACGTGTGAACGTCCTCGTGGATCTACTCGATCCTCCTCCATCGCTCGGCGATGGATTCAGAGTCGAGATCAGGGCGACGGTGTGGGAGTCGAGCGACGTTCTGACGATTCCGTCGAGCGCACTGTTCCAGCGCGGTGGGGGCTGGGCGGTGTTTGCGGTGGAGAACAAGCGCGCGCGGCTGCGAAGGGTCGAGATCGGCCATCGCACCGGCGCATCGGTCGAGATCACCAGCGGACTGAAGGCGGGGGAGCGGGTCGTTCTATTTCCATCCGACAAGGTGGACGACGGCTCGAGAGTGCGCTGAAAAAACTTCTGATGATCACCCGCCAGGGTCGGCGCAGTATTTGCCGGAATGTAGATGCTGACGTGCACTACCAGCACCTGGCTTGAGGAGAGACAAATGCTGACATACACGGAACTCGTGATGCTCGAGCGATCGCTGCATAACGCGCGCGTGCTGAGCGTCTACCTGGACGGTACGGCGGAGGACTTCGCGGCGCAGCGGGCATGGCGCGTGCAGCTCGAGAACTCGCTCAAGGACCTGCGCGCCTGGCTTGCGGATTCGTCGCACACCGAGCGTGAGCAGTTCGAACACTGCGTGACGCTCCTCGAGGAGCAGCTCGCTCCGTTGTCGCCTGGAGTCGGCGCGCGCGGGTGGGTGGCATTCATCACTCCCGAGGGGGTGCGAGTTGCCGAGCGTCTCCCCGTTCAAATGCCGACCATGGCGGTGTGGAGCACCGGGGCCTGCGTGGCGCCGTACATCCGTGCGCTCAAGCAGACGCGCCCGGTCGTCGTAGCGCTCGCCGACGCTCGGAAAGCGACATTGTATCGCTATGACCGGGAGGCGCTCGACAAGGTCAAGACGATCCACGCTCACGCAGTGCTCGGGCCGCCATTGCACATGGGCGATTCGCCGCGGGTTGGATTCCACCCCGGTGTACGAGGTACGACCGGGCGCGATGCGGCGCAGCGCGTGTTGTTGCAAGGTACCAACCGCATGCTCAAGGAGGTCTCCGACCAGGCGCTGCGGCTAGCCGGCACCGATGGCTGGATCCTCACCGGCGGCATTCCGGGCGTCAGTACACACCTCGCGCAGTCGCTTGCCGATTCGGCACCCGGTCGCGTGTTAGACCTCGAGTCTCTGGACGTCCATGCATCCGAGGCAGAAATAGCTGCGGCCGCGGAGCACGGCGCTTCCACACTCCGCGACGCCTCCGATCTGCGCCAGATAGAAGACATCATGGGAAATGCGAACGGGAGCGGCCTTGTCGCACTCGGACCAGCGGAAACACGCCATGCACTCGAGCAGTCACGGGTCCGCGATCTCTATCTGACGCATGCTTTCATCGAAGATCATGCCGCTGACGCGGAGGACGCGGTGCGCAAGGCGCTGGCTCAGGGCGCACTTGTAGAAGAGGTCTCGCGAGAGGCCGCCCGGCAGCTCGACGGCCACGGCGGCATGGCGGCACGGCTTCGCTATAGACTGCCGGACGTCGAGCCCCCCACACCGGAAGCCGAGATTGACGCTCGCTCCAGCGTCAGTCCGCAGGGAGCAACAGCGGTACCGACGTGAGGGCAATTCACCGTTCATAAACTTACCGACTCCCTGCTGAAAAAAATCAGCTCTGCACGGGGAAACCCGTGCAGAGCTGATCCTCGAGACTCTAGCCGGCTCAGAAAGCCACTGCCAGCCTGTCGTCCACCTGTGTCACTCCCGGTGCTGCCCACGCCGCGTTCTCGGCGTCACGGCGCTCGGCCCACGAGCGGACCTTGCCCTTGAGAATGACCTTGCTGTCGGTCGACTCGACGGTGATGTGGCTGGAGTCGATCTCTGCGCTTCGCTTGAATGCTTCGTGAATTTTCCGATTCACGTCGTACGAGGAGACTTTCTTCGGCTTCACCGCGATGAGGTTGGATACACTCTTCACGCCTGAGAGATACCGAACTGCACGCTCGGCGGCGGCGCGCTGGTACTGCCATTCCGCCTCGCCCTCGAGAATGATGCGTCCGTCCTCGACGCGAAGCTGCATCTTGTCATCGGGCACCTCGACGTCCCACTTGAGCGCATCCAAGGCCGCATGGGCGATCTCGGTGTCCGAATGAACGAATGAATTTGGCAGCTTGACATTCAGGTCTACGGCTACCGCCTTCACCCCGTGCACGCTCTCGGCCGCGCGCTCCGCTTCGAATTTTCTCGCGTAAGTCGTTACGTCGCCGCTCAGCGTCACTACACCATCCTTGACCGCCACTCCGACCTCTTCATTTCGGAGTGATGGCTGCCAGTTGAGCTCGGCGATCACGTCGCGTTGGAGCTCCTGGTCAGTTCGCATAGTCCCTCCCTGTGGACATACCTACAAGTATGAAAAGCGAGCGCCGATCTGTCTGTCAGCGGCCGGATGATTTCGTGTAGGGATTCCCCGGAATATCTGCGGCTTTTCAGTCTTGAGGTATCTGCGAACGAGTGTGTGCATTACCCTCGGTCAGAAGGTAGCGGGCACCCACTTCGAAGAGTCAACAGTACTCTCCCGTGCCTTGGGCGCAGGATGAACGACGAGCGTCGAGACCGCCGACTCCGTCATGATGCGATCGGAAACACTGCCGCTGGTCGCGCGGGCGAGCGAGCCGCGTCCCCGTGTCGCGATGGCCACGAGATCCATTTCCTCGGCCTCGGTAACGCTCAGAATCGTCTCGGCCACGTCGCTCGAAACCAGCACGCGGCGGGTGATCGCCACAGTCCTGTCGGGCGGAGACGTGAGCTGTGCATCGAGGTATTCCTGTGCCGCGGCTACGTCCCGCGCGCTCGCCGGCCCGATGGATGATTCGAGCTCGCCACGCGGGCGATGCAGCCAGGGCGCAACCACGAGCAGAAGCATCAGGGACGCGCCTTCGATCCTCGCGAGCGCGACGGCCGACGCGAGACTCTGCTCAGCGAGCGCGGACCCGTCGAGGGGGACGAGAATACGGCGAAGACCGTAGCCTTTCTCGAGCGCGGTCCCGACCGAAGGGGGACGCACGACGAGCACGGGGATTCCACTCTCGCGAATGAGCCCGTCGGCGACGCTGCCGAACCACATGCGGGCGAGTCCTCTGCGGGCATGGCTGCGCATCACGATGAGGTCCACGTTGTGGCGCCGGGCGTACCCAATCAGCGCGTCCACCACCGGGCCGTACTCGAGCGAGGCAGTGACGTTCACGGTGGAATGAGCGCGGCACTCGGCGGCGATGGCATAGAGATCGGCAAGCTCCGCGGACTGGAGCTGTTTCAGGCTCTCGCTCTCGATCGAAACGGCGTCGGGTCCCCCAAGGAAAACGGGAACCGTTGCAACGCGAACGAGGCGAAGCGTCGCGCCGCTGCGGGATGCGATGCGGAGGCCGTGCAGCACCGCCTCCCTCGAGAACGAAGACCCGTCAACGGGGACCATTACGTTACGGTACATGACTCCTCCCTTGAAGTCGAGGTTCCCCGGCGTCGGGCATTCATGCCTTGCGTCCGGTTGACGATGCGCGGCCAGTGGCCGTGTCTATCGATATACCAAAAAACTCCGATCTGAATGCAAGCGGGTCTTCGGCTGCGAGCGTCGCTGGCGCGAGCTCCCGAATGAGACGCAAGGCACGCTCGTAGGCTCGCACATCGTACTTCGATCCCTCAGGGTCGAGATGGTAGAACGTCCCGCGTACCACCGCGCTCTTCCAGTCCAGCGGCCCCGAGATCTCGTCCACCTCGAAAGCGACCCACTGGTTGTGACGAAGGGTCATGAGCTTGTCACCCGGTGACGTGCGGCCGTAAAGCCAGCCGTCGCTGTACACGTAGTGAATCGGTCTGATGTCCACCGAGTCATGAAACGAGTAGGCGATCCGTCCGACGTGGTTGCGGCTGAGAATAGCGTCCACTTCATCGGGCAGGAGGTCGCGAAACGTCGGGATGGCTTGCCTGGGTCTGGTCATCGGACCACGCTCGATTTGACTGAGGAAGAATCGCAGTTCGGGGTTAAGGGTACAGTCAGCGCTTTCGACCAACCTTTGTGAGGATATCACCTACGGTCCCGCGGATCGGGCCTCACGTATCTTCCGGCAAATGATGACTCCGCAGGCTGGGCGCGCGGGCAAGATTGGCGTATGGCACCAAGAACGTGCCGATCACATCGTCCGCAAGCGACGAACCGGAGGCCGTATGACCGCCCTAACCCAATCAGCACCTTCCAGCTCATGGCAGAGCTGGGAATACGAATCGTCCGTACCAGGTGGCGTTGTGGTTGGCGTCGATGGGTCTCCAGAGTCGATCGCGGCGCTCAACAGCGCATCACCGATCGGGAAAGCGAGGCACTGCCCGGTTCATGTCGTAAGCGTGATCCCGCCGTTCCCGAGTTACCATCTCGATCCGGGTGTGGACGCGAGCAGGGAGAATGTCGAGCAGCTGCGCGTACAGCTGAGGGATTCGGCGATCGCGGATCTTCTCAAGGCCGCCGACGTCGGCACCGAGTGGTCGCGCGAGGTCGTTCTGGGTAGGCCGGCACGAATGATCACCATGGCGGCAGAGAAGCGCGGTGCGAGTCTCATCGTGATCGGGCGGCGCAGGCATGGTCTCATGGACAGGATCCTCGGGGGGGAGACCACACTTCAGGTCATGCGGCTGTCGAGTGTTCCAGTGCTGGCGGTTGCGGGGGAGATGGACACGGTTCGCACAGTCGTCGTCGCGACGGACTTCTCTCCGTCGAGCGTCAGGGCAGCGCGCGTTGCGCTGGACATGATGGGCCGGTCCGGCATGCTCTACCTCGTATTCGTCGAGCCGCCGGTACCTCTCTATCCGGAGGGCTTTGCGATGCCGGACGAGGTGCGTTATCCCGGCGATGTGGTCGTATGGTTCCGGCGCATGATCGAGGTCCTGAAGGCGCCACCGGAGATAATCGTCGAGCCGGTGGTCCTCAACGGAAAGCCGGTGCAGGCGGTGGTGGAATTTGCCGAGCGCGTCGGTGCCGACATGATCGCTGCCGGAACCCACGGCCATAACCGGATGGAGCGCTTCCTTCTCGGAAGTGTCTCGACCGGTCTCGTCAGAAACGCGGACTGCGCCGTGCTGGTCGCGCCCGCAGCGGAGTAGCAGAGCGCCGGACCGCTGCACGAAGTGCCGGGTGGCTGTACATTTTGTCCGTTGACGATGCTCGACTGGCGTAGTACGCACGGCGCGAACGCCGCACTCACACCGATCCGGAGCTTTCTCCGATGACCGACGCCACCTCCAGCCCTGTCCCCGCCAAGGCGGGATTGTGGGAAGATTTCATCGACATCTTCTATCAGCCGTCGCAGGTGTTCGAGCGGCGGCGCGAGGGAAAGTTCGGTGCGGCGCTGGTCGTGCTCATGGTGATCTCGGGAATTCTCTTTTTCGCCCTGTATAACGGGTTAGCTCCCATCATGGACGCGGAGATGGCGAAGCAAGCGGCGGCGATGGCGGCCAAGAATTCCAGCCTGACGCCCGACCAGATATCCGGACTGCAGAACAGTATGGAGAAGTTCGCGGTCATCGGTTACATGATTGCCATCCCGGTCGGGGTGGCGGTTACGGCTGCGGTGCTGTGGCTCGCCGGAAAGCTGGTGAACGCGAAAGTCGCGTTCGTAGCGGCGCTGATGATCGCGACGTACTCGCAGGTCCCGCGTCTTGCGGAGATGGTGCTCAATGCGATACAGGGCCTGGCGCTGGCGCCGGAGAGCATCAACTCGCGCTACAGCGTGAGTCTGGGAATCGCGCGATTCCTCGACGTGTCTTCCACCAATCCGTTCGTGCTCACGATACTCGACGGGCTCGACGTATTCACGATCTGGACAACGGCTTTGCTGGCGATCGGACTCGCAGTGGTGGCCCGCATTCCAGTTGCGCGTGCGGCGTTCGCAGCGGCCGCGGTCTGGGTAGTGGTTCTTCTGCCCGCGCTGTACGCCGCGTTGAGCCAGGGATAATCGACGGCTGGCGGTCGGCCCCGCCAGCCACGTCAAGAGAACGGCGGGGTCAGGGAAACCCTTACCGAAGTTCGGTGAATCTCCGATTTTGTCACTCTACGGGAAGTCTAGCTTCGGATTGATCGGCCACTTCATGCGAGGGAGTTGCGTGGAGTGGCCAGCGATTACGAAACACCAATCATTCCCGAGGTCTTCATGCAACCCGTACTGAAACGCAGGATGCTCGTGGGAGCTACCTGCGCCGGAGCCGTAGCGCTGCTCGCATTCGCCTGCTCACGGCCAGGCACCAGCAAAGAAAGCGTTCTCAGCGGTGATGCTGCCTCCCGCGTGTATGTGGCACCGGGCTCATATGACGAGTTCTACTCATTCCTGTCGGGCGGATTCAGCGGACAGGTTGCCGTTTACGGCCTTCCATCGGGTCGTCTCCTCAAGGTGATTCCCGTGTTCTCCCAGAATCCGGAGAACGGCTGGGGATACAACGAAGAGACGAAACCAATGCTGCAGACGACCTTCGGATTCATTCCGTGGGACGACACGCACCATACGGAGCTGTCCATGACCGACGGCGTTCCCGACGGCCGGTGGCTCTTCATCAACGGCAACAACACGCCGCGCATCGCGCGCATTGACCTGACGCGCTTCGAGACGGATGAGATCATCCAGATCCCGAACGCCGCGGGTGGACACGCGTCACCGTTCACGACTCCGGACACCAGGTACGTCGTATCGGCGACGCGGTTCAGCGTTCCGGTGCCCAACACCGACGTTCCGATCGAATCATACAAGCAGAACTTCAAGGGCACGCTCTCGTTCGTGAAGGCGGACCAGCCCGGGAAGATGGACATCGCGTTCCAGATTCTGATGCCGGGTTACAACTATGACCTCGGCCATTCCGGCAAGGGCCCGTCGGACGGCTGGTTCTTCTTCACGTCGTACAACTCCGAGCAGGCCAACACCAAGCTCGAGACCAACGCGTCGCAGAACGACAAGGACTACATCGCTGCGGTGAACTACGCACAGGCGGAGAAGTGCGTCGCGGACGGAAAGGCGAAGACGTTCCCCTCGCTGTACATGCACAACTGGATGGACGAGTCCACGCGCTCCGCGCGAGTGGAGACGAAGACCAGCGTGAAGATGCTCGATCCGCGCGACTGCCCGGGCGTTGTGTACTATCTCCCGACTCCGAAGTCCCCGCATGGCGTGGACATAGATCCTAGTGGCGAGTACATCGTCGCGGGCGGCAAGCTGGCGAGCATGATCCCGGTACACTCGTTCACGAAGCTCAAGAAGGCGATCGCCGACAAGGCGTTCGACGGTGAGCTCTCGGGCATTCCGATCGTGAAGTACGAGTCGGTGATCGCCGGCGAAGTGCAGAAGCCGGGGCTTGGACCGCTGCACACCGAGTTCGACGGAAAGGGCTACGCGTACACGTCCATGTTCATCTCGTCAGAAGTCGTGAAGTGGAAGCTTGGCACGTGGGAAGTGGTTGACCGGATTCCGACATACTACTCGATCGGCCATTTGATGATTCCGGGCGGCGACTCGAAGAAGCCGTGGGGCAAGTACCTGGTGGCGATGAACAAGATCACCAAGGACCGCTATCTCCCGACGGGTCCCGAGATGGCCCAGAGCGCGCAGCTCATTGACATCAGCGGCGAAAAAATGAAGTTGCTGCTCGATTTCCCGACGATCGGAGAGCCGCACTACGCGCAGGCGCTGCCGGCGTCAATGCTCAAGGACAAGCAGGTCAAGTTCTTCTCGCTGGCCGGCAACAAGAGCCCCTACGTTACGAAGGCGGAGAGCGAAGGCGGGATCTCGCGTGCAGGCAAGAAGGTGCACGTGAAGATGATTGCGATCCGCAGCCATTTCGCTCCTGACAATCTCGAGGGGGTGATGGTCGGCGACACGGTATACTTCCACGTGACCAACATTGAGCAGGACTGGGACGTCCTCCACGGGTTTGCGGTGCTTGGCGCCGAGAATTCGGAGCTGATCCTGAATCCGGGCGAGACGCGGACGCTGAGGTGGATTCCGAAGGCGCCCGGCATCTATCCGTTCTACTGCACCGACTTCTGCTCGGCGCTGCATCAGGAGATGCAGGGGTACATCAGGGTGTCGGCGCCCGGATCGGCCGTGCAGCTGACGGCCAACACGAGTCCCAAGGCACAGAATCAGACCAGCAACTCGAAGGCGGGCGCGGGACCGTCGGCACCGCGCTGAAGGCGGCGCGGCAGAACGATGAAGAACACGGCGAGCAGACGGCAAGACCGGACGATTTGAGATGACCAGACAATCGAGAATTCTGATCGCGATATCGGCCATTCTGCTCGCCGCGGTCTTCGCCGTACCTGTGTGGAGAATTAACCTGATCGCTCCCCAGTATCCGGAAGGGCTGGGGATGCTGATCAGGATCAACACGATCACCGGCATCAAGCCGGCCGATCTCAACAATATCAACGGCCTCAACCACTACATCGGCATGAAGGCCATAGTACCGGAAGCGATCCCGGTGCTGCGTATCATGCCGATCGCGGTGGCATGCCTCGTGGTGCTTGGCCTTGTTGTCGCGCTCTGGGGCCGGCGGTGGGCGGCGTGGTCGTGGCTCGGACTCATCGCGGCGGGAGGAGCGGCCGCGATGTTCGAGTTCTGGCGGTGGTCGTACGACTACGGGCACAACCTTGCGCCTGACGCGATCATCAAAGTGCCCGGAATGTCGTATCAGCCGCCGTTGATCGGGAGCAAGCAATTGCTCAACTTCACGGCGACGTCGTGGCCGGCGGCGGGCGGGTGGCTTGCGGGCCTTGCATTCGTCGTCGCGTTGATCGCGCTCGTTCCGCGTCGCCGTCTGTTCGCAGCCATACGCGGAAGCAGGGCGGTCGGCACTCAGGCGGCGGCGGGGCTCGCGCTTCTGTTGCCCGGCAATGTCGCTCCGCTCGCGGCGAGGAGGGATGCGCTGGCGGATTCCGTCGTCGTGTCCGTGTCGGGTCCGGTGCGTTCGCTCAGCGACGCGCTGAAGCTCGTGCGCGACGGCGGGCGCATCGTGGTCAGGTCCGGCAGCTACGCGACGCACGACGTAGTGGTGAGCCGGCCCGTCTCGATCATTGGCGAAGGATTTCCCGTTCTCGACGGACAGAACAAGGGGGAGATACTGAAGATCCAGGCCGATGACGTCATCGTCAGCGGCCTGCGATTCATGCGGGTGGGAGCGAGCTACGTGCAGGACCGCGCCGCCATCAGGGTATCGGATGCGCGTGACTGTCGTATCACAGGCAACAGGATAGACGACGGCTTTTTCGGGATCTATCTGGCCAAAGTCACCGGCTGCCGAATCGACGGGAATACTCTTCATGCCAGCGGAAAGACGGAAGCGGGGTCGGGAAACGGGATCCATCTGTGGTCGTCGCGCGGGATCTCGATAGAACGGAACGTCGTGAGCGGATTCCGCGATGGCATCTACTTCGAGTTCGTGCACGACACGCGCGTGGAAGGAAATCTCAGCGAGAAGAATATCCGCTACGGCCTCCACTTCATGTACTCGGATGACTGCCGGTACGTTGGGAACACTTTCCGGTCCAACGGATCGGGCGTGGCCGTCATGTACACGAAGCGGGTGGAGATGACGGGTAACCGGTTCGAGCACAACTGGGGGAGCGCCGCTTACGGCCTTCTCCTGAAGGAGATTGCGGACAGCAGGATCGAGCGGAATGTCTTTCGCGGGAACACAACAGGACTTCTTGCCGACGGTGCCGATCGCATTCACGCGTCGGGCAATACGTTTATCGGCAACGGATGGGCGGTGAAGGTCCAGGGCAGCACGCAGAACGGCCGCTTCGAGGGCAACACGTTTCTCGATAATACGTTCGACGTCGCGACGAACAGCGCGCAGCCGTCCACGGTATTCGAGGGAAATTTCTGGGATGCCTATCGGGGTTACGATCTCGACCGCGATGGTGTCGGCGACGTACCGCACGCGCCGGTTCGTCTCTTCTCGATGATCGTCGAGCGGAATCCGCAGGCGATCGTGCTGCTGCGTAGCACTCTGGTGGCGCTTCTCGATGCCGCGGAAAGGGCGATGCCGTCGCTTACGCCGCAATTCTTCGTGGATCCAAAGCCGGCGATGCGGAGACCCGGATGATTCGCATCTCCGGTCTGGAGAAGCGCTACGGCGACCTCCAGGTGCTTCAGGGGATCGACGCGGCGATCGTCACCGGCCGTGTGACCGGCATCGTGGGTCCCAATGCGGCCGGGAAGACGACGCTCATCAAGTCAATTCTCGGGCTGACGAAGCCGGACAAGGGAGAGATCCTGATTGATGGAGCGCGCATCAACGGTGACGAGTCTTATCGCCGGCGCATCGGATACATGCCGCAGATCGCGCGCTTTCCGTCGAATCTCACCGGCACGGAGCTCCTGTCCATGCTGCGCGACCTGCGGCCCGATGCGGGGGAGTGGGATGAGGATCTCATCGAGCGCTTCGGGCTTCGCGCCGACCTCGGCAAGAAGCTGAGCGCCCTTTCGGGGGGAACGCGGCAGAAGGTGAATGCGGCTGCGGCATTTCTGTTTCGCCCCGCACTGCTCATCCTCGACGAGCCGACTTCCGGGCTGGATCCGCGGGCGTCGAGCGTTCTCAAGGACAAGATTCTCGCGGACCGCAATGCTGGCCGAACGTTCATAGTCACGTCGCACGTCATGGCCGAGCTCGAGGAAATCGCGGAGGACGTGATCTTCATCAGCGAAGGGCGTGTGCGCTTCAGCGGATCGCTCAGCGAGATAAAAAACATCACGCGGCAGACCAATCTCGAGCGCGCGATTGCCGAGCTGATGGAACGCGGAGCTGCGGCATGACCGCGGTGGCGCTTCAGGCGAGCGACTGGCGTCCGGCCGGGGCCTGGCGCGTGGCGAAGCCGCAGGTGCGGAACGTCGTGAGGAGCAAGTGGCTTGCGTACTATTTCGGATTCTTCGCGCTCGTCACGGAAGGGCTCATCCGATTCACTGGCGGGGATGCGAGAACGCTGCTGAGTCTGGCGAATCTCGTTCTCTTCGTGGTGCCTCTCGTCACGGTCGTCTACGGAACGATCTATCTGTACAACAGCCGCGAGTTCATCGAGCTGCTCCTCGCACAGCCGCTGAAAAGGCGAACACTGTTCGGCGGATTGTATGTCGGCCTGGCCGTGCCGCTCATCGCGGCGCTCGTCGCCGGCATCATGCTCCCGTTCATCGTCCACGGGTTGCCTCCCGAGCAGAGAATGCCTCTTACCTCGATGCTCGTTGGGGCGGCGGCACTGATCGCGGTGTTCACGGGCATCGCATTTTGCATCGCACTCCGGTTCGAGGACCGGTTGACGGGCCTCGGCGCAGGGATGGCGATCTGGCTGCTGATGGCATTCGTCTACGACGGGTTGCTGCTGATGGCGGTGGCGCTTCTGTCCGATCACTCGATCGAGAGATCGCTGCTCGCCGCGTCACTCGCCAACCCGATCGATCTTGTCAGAATCGCGCTTCTGCTTCAATTTGACGTGTCCGCGCTGATGGGTTACACTGGCGCCGTGTTCCGCCATTTCTTCTCCTACGCGGGTGGCGAAGCGGTCATAGCCATTGCGCTCAGCGCCTGGGTTGCGGTTCCGCTGGGATGGGGGTTCGTGGCGTTCAATCGAAAAGACTTCTGACGACCCGACCGCCGGCATCCGGGTCACGACATCGCCGGCTTTTCACTCTTACTCCGAGGACTCCAATGCACCAGAAGCATATGCGCACTCTTTTGACATCCTTCACCTTCTGTTCGGCGTTGATGGTCGTCGGGTGCAAGGCCGAAAAACAGGAAGAGGGCGAAAAGGCGCCGACGCCTGGGGCGGCCTCCGGCGCACCAGCCGCAACCGGTGCAGCAGCGACCGGCGATACGATTCTCATCGAAACCTGGACGGACGCAACCGGCAACTACTTCAAGCCGAACAAGATCGAAGCGCACCGCGGTGATGTGCTGCGCTACATCAACAAGGTAGGGGTGCACAACGTGCACTTCCTTCCGGACTCGAACACGATCAAGACGGGCCTTCCGCCCGCCAGCGAGATGCTACAGCTGCCCGATCAGACGTATGACCTCGTAGTGTCGCTCGAGCCGGGCAAATACTACTTCCAGTGCGATCCGCACGCGGCGCTCGGAATGAAGGGACATCTCGACGTCGAAAAGGACGAGCACTGACACGATGGACTGGTTCGTCCGCCGGTTCGTGAAGTCGAGCATGGCGTGGCTCGGGGGTGGAGTCACCCTGGGCGTCGCGATGGCCGCGCATCCGGCGTGGATCATCTATCGGCCGGCGCACATGCACATGAGTCTCCTCGGCTTCGTGACGATGATGATCTTCGGGGTGGGATATCATGTCCTGCCCCGATTCGCGGGAAGTCCGCTTCACTGGCGCCAGCTTCCGGGGGTCCACTGGTGGACTGCCAACACGGGACTGGCGCTGATGGTGACTGGATTCATGCTCAGGCCCAGTCTGTCGCAACCCGGACAGATCGCACTGGTCGCGGGTGGTACGCTGAGCGCGATTGGCGCATTCTGCTTCATCGTCAATATCTGGCGAACGCTCGACGATGCGTCGGCGAGAGCCAAGGCAGCTGAGTCAATGAAAGACCGGGGCTTGCCTGTCGCGCGGGCCAACGCCTGAGCGCCTGAGCGCCACTGTCATGTTGCGCGGGAAAACCGTACGCCGATAGGGAGTCTCCCCTGACTGACGCGGCCGGTTGATTCTCCGATCGTTCGTGCGGAGATGATCATGCCCGCGATTCTGATCAGGCCACAAAGGAGCATCCGGTGACAGACAACTCATCCGTGCCGTCGCGCGTCGTCGTCGGGATCGATTTCAGTCCTTCATCCTACGCGGCCGCAAGCTGGGCAGCCAACTGGGTCGGGCCTGATTCCGAGCTCGTTTTCGTGCATGCGCTCGTGATCCCTGAAATAGGGGGATTCCTTGCCGACCGCTTTCCGCTTCCTCAGTCGCTGCTGAGAACCGCGCGTGCAGGAGCGGAAAGCAGACTCAAGGATCTGCGTGCGTCCTTTCCGGACACGCGCATTCGCGTCGAAGTAAGAGAGGGAAGACCCGCGGATGCGGTCGCGGAAACAGCCCGCGATCTTGGCGCGGAGCTCATCGTGGTGGGCAAGCATGGCGAGAACGGACACGTCCGCGGGTATACTGGTCGTACCGCGGACCGGCTCGTGAGATCGTCACATGTGCCGGTACTTCTCGCGAATCCCGCTCCGACTCCCGATCCGGTCAGGATCCTGGTGCCGCTGACATACTCGTCCGTCGTGCCCTTCATCGTGGGGTGGGCTGCCAGAATCGCCAGGCGATTCGACGCAGAAGTGATCGCGCTGCATGTTATCGGCTCGGCGGTTCTCAGTCACGTTCTCTCCATGTCCAGCGTGACTCAGGGGAAGTCCGACCTGACACAGGCGGAGATCGATAGCGTGTTCAGCGAAGAAACCAGTGAGTGGAAGAAGAAGCTCGTGGACGCCGGAGTGCCCGCTGAGAGAGTGAAGTCGCAGGTCGTTTTCGGTGAAGTCTCTCAGGAAGTTCTCGCGGCCGCGGACATGTATGGAGCAAGCATGATCGTGATGGGTAGCCATGCCGGTCCGGTACGGCGCGCACTCCTCGGGAGCGCAGCGGGCGCGGTCTTGCGGAAGGCGGAGATTCCGGTCCTCGTCGTCGTCGAGCCCGTTCCAGCCATCACTTGGCCGAAAACAACGAATCGGGAGACAGTCAATGCGGGGATTACCTGAGTAGTGTGAGCGCCGTTGATTCGGCGGCTCCGACGCAGGTCAGCGATCCGTACGCCGGATCGTCTCCGCCCCGACACATCATGACAAGGGACGTTCTCGCCCGATGGGCGACGCCCATTGGAGTCGTTTTCGTCATCGCGGCAGGGGCTCTCGCCACTCCTTTCGCCGGCGGGGCGGCCTGGCGCCACCGGATCTGGATGGCTGGCTTGGTCGTCACTGCGCTCCCGATCCTCTGGCAGACAGCGCGGGGAATGGTTCGCGGAAGATTCGCCGCGGACCTCGTCGCTTCGCTTGCCGTGATTGCCGCGCTCCTGCTCGTTCAGCCGATCGTCGGTCTCGTCATCGTGCTGATGCAGTCCGGAGGCGAAGCGCTCGAGAAACTCGCGGCAGGACGGGCGAGCGAGGCGCTGCGCGCGCTGGAAGAAGCGGCGCCGCGCACAGTGCATCGCATGAGCGGGGCAGTCGTCGAGGATGTGGACGTGGACGAAGTGCAACGCGGAGAAAGCGTGCTCGTCCGCCCCGGGGAATTGATCCCGTGCGATGGAGAAGTGGTATCGGGGCGTTCTCAGCTCGACACCTCCAGTCTCACAGGGGAGCCGATGCCGGTTCCCGCGACGCGCGGCACCATGGTGATGAGTGGCAGCGTCAATCAGGAAGGTCCTCTCGTCATCCGCGTGCTGGCGCTGGCGCGGGAGAGTCAGTATGCGAAGATCGTCGCGCTCGTGCGCGAGGCGCAGGCGAGCAAGACGCCGCTGCAGCGTATCGCCGATCGCTATGCCGTGATGTTCACGCCGTTGACGCTGGCGCTGTGCGCCGCGGCATACTGGGGCTCGGGAGACTGGGACAGAGTGCTCGCGGTTCTCGCAGTGGCGACACCGTGTCCATTGATCCTCGCCACTCCGGTCGCAGTACTCGGCGGGATGAATCGCTCAGCACGCCGCCAGATCCTCGTGAGGAATGGCGGCGCACTCGAAGCGCTGGGCAGCACCACCGCGGTGGTGTTCGACAAGACCGGCACTCTGACGATCGGCCGTCCACGCGTGGCACATGTGATCGCGCTCGACTCGACAGGCGAAACAGAGCTGCTTCGGCTCGCGGCCGGAGTGGAGCATCTCTCCGGACACCTTCTCGCGCGAACCGTGGTCGAGTATGCCGAAAGCCGAGGTGTGGCTCCGCCACTGGCCGAGAATGTAGTGGAGGATCCCGGGCGCGGTGTGGACGGAATCATCGAGGGAAGGCATGTCGCCGTCGGGTCGAGATCATACATCGTGGAGCGCTTGGCCGGCGCGGCCGAGATGATTCTGCGTCTCGACGCGGCCCGTGGCGACAGCGGATCGTTGCGCGCGTACGTGGCCATCGACGGGGGTCTCGCCGGTCTCATAGACTACGCCGACATGATCAGGCCGAACATGGCGTCGCTCATCACGCGCCTGTCGGATCTGGGTGTGCGGCGCATGGTGCTGCTCTCCGGCGATCGTGCCGAGAATGCGCGGGCGGTGGCGGCGTCGGTGGGAATTCGCGAAGCGCACGGCGACATGCTTCCCGAAGAGAAAGTGAATGTCGTGGAGGAGCTCATCGCCGCGGGAGAGCGCGTGATAATGCTCGGCGACGGTACGAACGACGCCCCCGCCCTGAGCGCGGCGCACGTCGGCGTCGCGCTTGCCGCGCATGGTCGGGGAATCGCGACGGAAGCGGCGGACGTCATTCTGCTGGCCGACGATCCGGCGAGGGTTGCCGATGCTATCGAGATCAGTCGGTGGACGATGCGCATCGCTCGTCAGTCCATCATCGCCGGGCTTGGGATCAGCGCGGTGGGCATGGCGGCTGCCGCTCTGGGAATGATTCCCCCGATCGCTGGAGCGATGCTTCAGGAAGCCGTGGATCTGGCCGTCATAGCCAATGCCCTGCGAGCAAGCTACTCGGGGAAAAGCACGGGAAACCCCGGGAACATGAACGGGCCAGCAGCGGACGGACGGCTGCCCGGATGATCAGGCAGGCCGGCTGCAGCTTGCTCGTCGTCCAGAGCTTTATCCGATAGCGAGCCGGTTGATCACCCCGCGGGATCCGGGCACCGAGTCCAGTGCCCGGATGACGTCCTGCGCATCGGCCGGGGACGCTAGTGTGCCTTCGGCGCGGACCCAGTCGTTGTCAATGACGAGAGTGATTCCTTTGGCCGAAGGTGTTTCGGACCGCAGTGCGGCAACCGCGGTGCGCGCGAGCTCGACTGGCGTTCGATGTGCCTTGGCGGGCCAAAGTGTGTCGAGCTGCTGAACGATCGCCGTGACTCCGCCGATTCCTCCAATGGCTTTCTCGAGCGATCGCTTCTGCGCCGCCGACTCCGCCAAGCCCGTGAGAATCACCACGCCATCGCTGGCGGTGATGTTGACGAGATGCGAATTGGCGCCAAGGATATCGGCCGCCACGGCGGCCACTCGCCGGTGAAGGAGCACATCGGCTTCAGGAGTCGTCGTGTCCACCATATGTTCCGCCGTCGGCTCCTGGATGCTGCCTCCCTCCGGCTCCGCACCGCGGCCCGACATCTTCGAGACGTTGATGCGAAAGGGCTGCGTGCGGAACGGAACTGGATCGCTCTCAGTGAGCGTTCCGGGCGACAGCCGGCGAAGGACACTCATGGCGTGATCGTACGTCGTGTCCAGCTCGTCCTCGCCGCGCTCAAGCAGATAAAAGGAGCCATGCACGACTACGCTCTGCCAGCTGAAGAGTCCGGAATACTCATCCACCTCGAACGCCACGGAGCGATTTCGCAACAGCGTCAGGAGTTTTTCGCCAGGCGACGTGCGGCCGTAGATCCATCCGTCGGAAAAGACAAAGTGCACCGGCACGATCTCCACTCGATCGTGCAGCGCGAATGCAAGCCTTCCGACAACGTGTCTTTTGAGCAGCTTCTCGCACTGCACGCTGTCGAGGGTGTGGAACTGGGGGATCGGCGGATTCTGGCGGGCCATTGGTCTCTTCGTCTCCGATTGAACTGCAGTCGCTGAAATATCTCATGGATCGTGCCTCCGGATAGTCCGGCTTTCCGCTACGCTCCACAGGGAAGCCGCGTACGCCGAAACGGGCAGGCGCCGACTGACTGCGTCGGCCTCATGCGCTACCTTCACAGGCGGCCATGTGTCCTCCATCCATTGAGGAACCTCAAATGTCATTCACCCATCTGCACCTTCTTCTCAACCACTTTCCGGTAATCGGAGCGATCATAGGTGTCGTCCTGCTGGGGATCGCTGTGCTTCGCCGAAGCAGCGAGCTCGGCAAGGTGTCTTTTGGACTGCTCGCTGCGCTGGGAGTGATCTCGATTATCGTGTATTTCACGGGCGAGCCCGCCCAGGATTCCATCGAAAAGCTGCCGGGCTTCTCCAAGTCCATCACCGAGGAGCACGAGGAATTCGCGCTTGTAGCGACGATCGGTCTCGCCGTGATAGGGGCGTTTACGCTTTCCGCGCTTGCTGTATTCCGTCGCAAGCCCTTCCCTCGCTGGCTGACGATCACCGGCCTGGTCCTCGCTATCGGAGCGAGCGGACTGATGGGTTATACGGCGCTGCTTGGCGGGCAGGTCAGGCACACGGAAATTCGCTCAGGCGTGACGCAGCCGTCTGCACCTGATGCTCGTGACAGCGACAACTAGCGACCAGCCTTGTTGCTGCGCCATAAGAAAGGCCGGAGCTCGTTGCTCCGGCCTCTTTGTGCGAGCGTTCCGCTGAAGGAACTACACCGCGTCCGAAAGACTGGCAGTTATCAGGCGATGCTTTCAGCAGGGTGGAGGCGTAGGTTACGGCATTGGGTCGGGTTCGCTAACCAGAGTGGCCATGGCGTTACAGTCAGTTACCGCGAAAATACATAGCTCATCCAGGGAAGAACTGCTGGAAGCAGCCGCGCGACTCCGCACCGAAGTGGCGAAGCGGATCGTCGGTCAGGAGACCGTGATCGAGGAGATTCTCATGGCCTGCCTCGCCGGCGGCCATGCGCTGCTCGTCGGAGTACCCGGTCTCGCGAAGACTCTGATGATCCGCAGCGTGAGCGAAGCGATGGATCTCGCTTTCCGCCGCATCCAGTTCACTCCGGATCTCGTGCCGAGCGACATCACCGGCACGGAGATCATGGAAGAGGACACGGCGACGGGTAGCCGCTCGTTCCGCTTCGTGAAGGGACCGATTTTCGCCAACATCGTTCTCGCCGACGAGATCAATCGCGCGCCGCCGCGGACGCAGGCCGCCCTGCTCGAAGCGATGCAGGAGCACCGCGTCACCGCCGCGGGCGAAACGATGCCGCTGCCCGAGCCGTTCTTCGTGCTCGCGACGCAGAATCCGATCGAGCAGGAGGGAACGTACCCGCTGCCAGAGGCGCAGCTTGACCGCTTTCTGTTCGACGTGCGCGTCGGATATCCGGACGAGGACGCGGAGGTCGGAATTCTTCGCTCGACGACAGGCGCCGACTTCGAGCCGCTACGTCCCGTCATAGACGGACAGGAGACGAGAGCGCTGCAGCGCCTGGTTCGCGACATTCCCGCCTCCGAGCTGGCGCTGAGGTTCGCGGCGCGACTCGCGCGGGCGACGCGTCCGGCGGAGAGCGACGCGTCGGAAATGGTGAAGAAGTACGTGAGATGGGGTGCAGGCCCGCGCGCGGGACAGGCGCTCATACTCGGCGCCAAGGCACATGCACTCCTCGCCGGCAGATTTGCCGTGTCACCCGCAGATATCGTGCGCGTGGCCAGGCCGGTGCTACGGCACAGAGTCCTGCTCAACTTCGCGGCGGAAGCGAAAGGGATCACCGTGGAGCAGCTCATTGACGGACTGCTCGAGGACGTGAAGCCGCCGAAGAGCGACATCAAGCTCTAGGGTACGATGGCTCGCCGGAGGGATGAGGGAGGCGACACCGCGACCGTGCGCAACGCACCGACGGATTTTGCAGCGCTACTCGATTCGGTGCGCGGCATTCACTGGCCGGCGAGATCGGCGGTGCGGGGAGGCATCCCCGGCGCGCACACGTCGCGCATGCGCGGCACATCCGTCGAATTCACCGAATATCGCCCCTACCGCCAGGGTGATGATCTCGGCAGGATCGACTGGAAACTCTTCGCGCGAAGCGACCGCGCATACATCAGACTGTCGAACGATCGCGCGATTCTTCCGACGACGATCGTTCTCGATGCCAGCGCATCAATGACGTTTCCGGTGGAGACTGCAGGCAAGTGGCGGCTTGCCGCGCAAATCGCCGTCGGCCTCGCCGCCGTGGCGCGCAGCTCGGCCGATCCGGTCGGCCTGGTAATCGCGCGCGAGGGCCGCGCAATTCAGCTCCGGCCGCGGACGCGACAGGGAGTGATCCACGAGATGATCCGCGCGATCACCGACATCGAGCCGGGCGGCCGCGAGCCAGTCTCGCCTGCTCTCACGTCAGCGGTGCGCGTGAGCGGGCGCGTGGTGCTCGTCACCGACTTTCTCGGAGATGCAGATGACCTGCTGAGCAATGCTGCACGCGCAATGGTCGGTTCGCGCGAGGTGCACGCGATTCATATCGTGGCGCCTGAAGAGATTGACCCGCCGCGCGAAACGTTGCTGGTCTCGGATCCGGAGGCACCTGAGGTCCGGCGGCCACTCACCGGAGACGCGCGCGATGCGTATCTCGCGGCGTACACGACGTGGCGGGACAGAATCGCGCACGGCTGGAGCGATGCAGGCATCGCGTACACGATGGCTGTCGTGGGCGCCGAGGCGCCCGATCACCTGGTGCGGCGGATAACGGCGCCGCGCGGAGTGGCGGCAGCAGTATGAGCTTTCTCGCGCCCGGATTCTTCCTCGCATCGCTCGTCGTCGTCGCCGCGGTCGTCGCGCTGCACTTCATCGTCACGCGACAGCCGCGCGCCGGAGTGCTCCCGACCGCGCGATTCGTGCCCGACCTTCCGGCGATGGCGACCGCGCGGGCGACGCGTCCGTCGGATATTCCATTGATGCTGCTTCGAGTGCTGCTTATCCTGGCGGCTGGTGCAGGGCTCGCGCGTCCCGTGATCAAGCCGTCGCGCGGCGCGGATGCACGCGTGATCCTGGTGGACATATCGCGCGCTGTGCGCGATGCGTCGGCGATGCGCGACAGCGCGCAGAGCGTGTATCGTGATCGCGATGTGGTGATCGTGTTCGACTCCTCCGCGCGCTCGATGAGTGGAAGCATTGCGGACTCACTCGCCTCGCTCACGTCGTCGCGTCGGAGGGGCAATCTCTCCGGCGCTCTGATAGCTGCCTTGCGTGCGGGCAGCTCGATGCGCGAGCGGGCCGACAGCCTGGAGCTGGTCATCGTCTCGCCGCTCGCTGCCGACGAAATGGATGCCGCTACGGACAGTATCAGGACGCTCTGGCCGGGCGGGGCACGCATTGTTCAGGTGGGCGCGCCTCGTGACAGCGGCTCGGTGTTGCCTCCTCCTGAAATTCGCGCGGTCGCCGGTGACCCGATGCAGGTGACGGTGTCGCTGGTGCGGTCCGTACCCGGGACATCGGCGCTCATCGTTCGCGGTCCCGCGACGGCGCAGAACTCACAGGCCATCGTGAGCGCCGGCCGCGCGTATGTCGAATGGGCCGCGACGACACGGCCGCGTGGTACAGCGCAACGCGCGGCTCGCGACACGGTCGGCGGTGTGCTCGCGGACACAGCGCTCATCGTGGCCGGATTCGAGCGCAGATGGACGTTTGCTACGGACTCCATCCGCGGCGGGCACGTCGTCGCGAGATGGATCGACGGCGAGCCCGCGGCGATGGAGTGGCCGGCGGGCGACGGTTGCATTCGCTCCGTCGCGATACCCGTAGCTTCGGCAGGCGATTTTGCGATCGGACACGACTTCGTGCGATTCGTTGCGGCGCTCTCGGGCCCATGCATCGGTCGGGTCGCGGCTCCGACAATACCCGCGTCAGTCATCATGTCGCTGGCGGGCAGTGGAGGTCTTGCTCCTCGTGAGGCATTTCGCGCATACGACGATGTACGCTCGCCGCTCGCGCCCTGGCTCCTCGGTCTGGCGCTCGCTGCCGCACTTGGCGAGCTGATCGTAAGGCGGAGAGACAACGTGACGACGGTAACTGCGCGATCCGCGGCGGCCCCCATCACATCGGCATCATGACTGCCGCGCAACGAGTCCGGCGAACGCAGCAAATACTCAGCGCCGGCGCGGTCATGTACGCGTTGGCGTGGGGGATCGCCGCCGCTCTTGGAATTCTCGCCGCGATCTCATTCGCGATGCTCGTCGTGCCGGATTTTGGACGCAGAACGGAATGGCATGCCGGGACAGCACTGATTGCCGGCATTGCCGTGACCGCGGTGTTGCTGTGGCGGGTTCGGCAACTCGTTTCTTTCGGTCGCGTCGCTCTCTGGATCGAGGAGCGCGTACCCGCGCTCCAGTACTCTCTGGTCACCGCGATCGAGGGAGATTATCCGGGTTTCTCCGGAAGTCTCGAATCAACTGTCGAGAAACAGGACATCGGTCAGGTCACTTTCGCCGCGCTCCGGCGAACTCTTCTTCCCGCGCTCACCGCGGTCGGGATCGGCGCCCTGCTACTACATGTATCCCCGTCAGCCGTCTTCGGAGGCGGTGGCCTCTTCCACGGACTTGGCGACACCCGGGCCGGAGCTGTGGCTCTCGCCGGGAGCCGGCTCGACAAGCTCGGCGTTCGGGTAACACCTCCCGCCTATACCGGTGAACGGCCGAAGGATCTCGACGATCCATCGTCGGTCACCGCGCTCCCCGGCAGCAGGATTCTGGTGAACGGTGACGGAGCATCGACGGGGATCACTGGATCCATCGGTAACTCGCCGATCACAGTCGCGGGCAGTGAAGCAGGATGGTCGGCGTCGCTGGTCATGCCGGCCATGCCGGCTGCGCTGACGTTCCGAGACAGGAGCTACGACCGAATCATCGTGCTCGACCCGCGTACGGACAATCCGCCGAAGATCGTGCTCACCTCGCCGGTACGAGACACGACACTTCGCGTGGCGCAGCTTGTGGTTCATCTCAACGCCACGGCTACCGACGACATCGGCTTGGGCGCCGGATACTTTGAGTATCTGATCACGACCGGCTCAGGCGAGGTCTTCAACGCGCGCACACTAAGCACTCCAATAGTGCGCTTCGGCGGCTCACGCAGCGGCTCGATGACCGCGACTCTCAATCTCGCGTCGCTGAAGCTTGGTGAGGGTGATGTCGTGTCAATTCGCGCGATCGCAGAGGATGGAAACACACTCAGCGGAGCTGGGCTCGCCACTTCGGACACCCGGACGATCAGGATTGCGCGGGCCAGCGAGTATGATTCCCTGGCGGTCGACGCCGCTGCCCCGCTTCCGATCGACAGCTCGGCGATGAGTCAGCGGATGCTCATCGCCATGACAGAAAAACTTGTCCGCGAGCAAACCGCGATCACGCGTCAAGAGCTCGTAAAGCGCTCCACGGAGATCGGTGACCTGGAAGACCGGATCCGTAAAAGAGTCCACGAGATTCTTTTTGAGACGGAGGACCGCTTTGGTAAGGAGCAACCTGGAGAGCCGCTTCCGAGCATCGAGGAGATGGAGCCTGCCGACGATGTGACCGAGGCCAAGAATCCCGATCTTTCCGACGCCTTCAGCGCCCTCTGGCAGGCAGTCCGCTCGCTGCAGATCGCCGAGCCGGGGCCGGCACTTCCGCCGATGCGCGTGGCGCTCAGGGCGCTCGATCGGGCGCGTCTCGCCAATCGCCTGTATCTGAGGGGAACGCCGCCGAAGGTGATCGTGGATCTCTCTCGCGTGCGGATGACGGGAAAGGAAAAAGGATCGGGCAGCACGAGAGCTCCGCGTCCGGCCACCGACTCGGCACAGCTCCAGCTCGAGCGCCGGTTGAGCGATGCGATCGAGCTCATTCCGCGCCAGCCGGCGAGCGCGATCCGCGCGTTCACGCTGCTGCAGGTAGATGCTCTGTCCGTGTCACCGTCGTTCGCCGCCGCGCTCAGCGAGACGATAGACGCGTTCAGGAAGGGACGCGATGCAACCCTGCCGCTGCTTCGCGCCCGGCGTGCATTGTCGGGAAATACGTCAGGTGTACCGGGGCTTCCATCGTGGTCGGGCGGATGGTGAGCGAGTTCGTCTTCTGCACCGGCAGATATGCATCGGGGGACTGGGACAGCGCACCGACGCTTCCGGCGAATCTCATAGACTCCGTCGCGCGATACACCGAGATCGCGACCGCGCCGACGGGCGTGATCGTGCCGCTGTCATCGGAGCGGATACTCAACTACCCGCTCGTGTACCTCACCGGCCATCTGCCTTTCCGGTTCACTGAAGCGGAGCGTCGCAACGCGCGCCGCCTGGTGGATCGCGGCGGGATGATCTTCGTGGACGACCACAACCACGACATTGGCGGAGTGTTCCACAAGACGGCCATCGAGGAGATCACACGCTCGTTCGGCGTGCCGATCGATCTGCCGAACACGCATCCGCTCTATTCCGCGTTCTTCAAGTTCGACGACGGTCCGCCGGCCACGAGTCACGAGCTCAACGGCTGGGGCGACAATCTCGTCCACAAGAACCTCAAGGCGGTGCTGCGCGGCGACCGCATCGCCGTGCTGTACAGCAACAAGGACTATAGCTCGGAGTGGAACTACCACCCCGACAACAAGCGGTTCTCGGCCGTGGACAACACGCGCTTCGGCGTGAACATCATCGTGTATGCGCTCACGCGCTGAGATCCGAGGAACGTTCGAAGGCATTCTTCGCGCCGCGAGCATCGTGCTGCTCGCATGGATGCTCTGGCTCTCACTTGACCGTGGTCGTTCCGAACGGTTCGTGACGGCGCATTCTGCGAGCCTGGGTGCCGCGCTGCGCGAGTGGTCGTCCGAGGGCAAGGCGCCGGATCGCATCAGGGCGCAGCTTGACAGCACTCCGTCGCCGCGGCAGCGCGACTGGCTTGCCGCGCTCGGCGCAGCGGGAAGCAGGACGACATGGAGCGGTGATCTTCCCGCCATCGGGATCAGCGTACAGCCCGTCGCTTCCCCGCGGGGAGGCGTTATCGTTCTGGCGGCGGCGCCGCGCGGCGCGGCAGTCCGCGTCGCGGATGACGTCGGGCCGATGGATACTATGGAAGCTAGCGGAGGCGGTGCGCGATTCGTCGTGCCGTCAGCGAACGGATCCATCAGTGCAAGAGTGGGGGGGGCGACGGCGCGCGCTTCGCTGCCTGACAACGTCGTGTTGCGAAGGGTGCTGGTGCTCGGGAGCGCTGGCTGGGAATCGAAGTTCGTCGTCGCCGCGCTGGAAGAGGACGGCTGGAAAGTGGACGCAGAGATGCCGGTAGCGCCTGGAGTGAGCGTCAGACAGGGCTCGATCGGACCGATTGACACTGCGCGTTACTCGGCCGTGATCGCGCTCGACGCCGCGGTCGCGCCGTATGCTATGGAGATCGCGCGATACGTGAGCTCCGGCGGCGGTCTGATTCTCTCCGCATCAGCGGCCTCGATGGAAGCGTTCGGTTCGATCCGTGCCGGCGTTCCCGGGAGGGTGGATGCCGGGGCGATCGTCGCTTCGGAGCCGGGTGCGACGACGCTGCGCTCACTCGCGCTGCTTCCCGTCGTCTCGCTCAAGGCCGACGCGATCGCGCTGGATCGCCGAGGCGGTCTGGTTTCCGCCGCGGCGCGAAGGCACGTCGCCGGCCGCGTGCTGCAACAAGGTTACGTAGATACTTGGCGATGGAGAATGGGCGGAGGCGATGCGTCGCTTGCCGAGCACCGCGCGTGGTGGACCAGGTCCGTCGCCAGTGTGGCCTACGCGCCACGGATGCGCGCAGCCGGTCGGGCGGAAGACGACGCTCCAGTAGCCCGGCTCGTCGCGGCGCTCGGTCCCCCGTCTCAGGGCGTGGCGCCCGGTCTGGTTTCGGCGGCGGGGTCGGTCTCATTATCGTTGTTGTTCGTGCTCCTGTCGTTCTGCCTGCTAACCGAGTGGGCGTCGCGCCGGCTGAGAGGATCACGATAGGCAGCGATAATCCCTGTTGTGGAGAGCGCTGATGGACATTTTGTACGGCTACCTGAGCAAGCGGATGCACCTCGCGCGTCCAACAGCAGAACCTTCAAACGAGCTCAACATGAACGTAACGCCAGTCGTCGCCATCGTGGCAGCCATCGCCTTGCTCGCGTGCAACGACGGACGCGATGCCACTCATTCGCGCGAACTCACCGGGTCGGCCGAACAAACCGCATCGGCGCCGCCCGTATCGATGGAGATGTCAAAGCAGGTCGCGGTGATGAATGCCGCCCAGTCAGCTGCCCAACCGGCGGAGGCGCACGCGCCATCGGATCGCGCGACAACTGCGGGTACCGTATCGGAGATCGCGCAGAGCATGCTGATTCGCACCGGCAACGCGTCGATCGAGGTGGGCGAGCTCGATCCCGCGATCATCAAGGTGCGCCAGCTGGCGACACAGCTCGGCGGATACATCGCGAATTCCTCGATCACTGGCGGACGCGATCAGGTGAGAAGCGCGACGCTCGAGCTCAAAATCCCGGCTGCGCGTTACGATCAGGCCGTGAGCGAGCTCGGCGGAATCGGAAAGGTCGAATCGGCGAACACGAATGTCGAGGACGTCGGCGAAGAGTACGTGGACGTGACCGCGCGAGTCACGAACGCGAAGCGTCTCGAGGAGAGACTCGTGAATCTTCTTGCGACGCGTACCGGCAAGCTCGAGGATGTACTGGCGGTGGAACGCGAGCTGGCTCGTGTGCGTGAGGAGATCGAGCGATACGAAGGGCGCCTGCGCTTCCTTCGCACACGTGCGGCGGTGAGCACGCTTTCGGTCACGGTGCACGAGCCCGTGCCGATTCTCGGGCAGAGTCCGGGGCAGAATCCCATTGCCGCTGCTCTCAGACAGGCGTGGAGAAACTTCGTCGGACTCGTCGCGTGGTTCATTGCCTCGCTGGGCGTGCTCGTCCCGCTTGGAGGGATTGGCGTTCTTGGGTGGTACTTCTATCGACGGTTCCGCCGGTGAGGCTCCGGCCGCTCGGGCGCGAGCGATTCACAGACGGCGCGGGGAAGTTCGTTTATTACTTGATAGCGCCCGGCGAGTATCAACTGAACGTCAGGATGCTCGGCTACCTTCCGGTAGATACGGCGGTGAAGGTCCAGGCCGGCGTGCCGGTGAATCTTGTCGTGACGATGGTGCGCATTCCCACTGCGCTCGAAGCGGTGCAAGTGACCGCGCCGCCGCGAAGATGCCTCTATCCCGACGAGATGGGGTATGTGGATGATCCCGAGCTGGCCACTGTCCTCAATGAGGCGCGCAAGAACGCGCAGCGGGAGCAGTTGCTGAGGCGGACGTATCCGTTCGAGTACCGGCTTGCTCAGTCTCACGATACATACGATGTCGCGGACAGCACCCACTCGATGCAGCACGACACCGTCACATACCGCAGCGACGACAACTGGCGGTACCGGAAAGGAAAGGTGGTGAGCCACGACCGGAACCGTTTCTTCGGCGACGTGAGACTGATGCGGCTGCCGACTCTCGGCGACCTTGCCGACCGCAATTTCCTCAGCGCTCACTGCTTCAAGTACGCGGGCGTCGTGGATCAGAACGGCAGCCGCACTCACCGGATCGATTTTTCACCGGACTCGAATCTCGTCGCCCCCGACGTGGAAGGATCCATCTACATGGACAGCGCGACGTATCTGATTCGCCGCGCACAGTTCCGGCTGACCCATGGTGGCACGATCAAGCCGGCGATAATCGGCATGGAGGTCACCACGACCTATCGCGAGATCCTGCCGAACGTCGCGCTTTTCGATGAGATCCATTCCGTTCAGCCCCTTACCGCGGTGCAGCCTGGGGGCCGGAAGGTGGAGTTCCGTGAGGAACAACGGCTGCTCAGCTATCGCTTTCTGTATAGTGGTCCGCCGGGAACACTCGGCCGCAAATGGATCCCGGTGGGCGCTGACTCCGTTGGCCTGTCGGCTCAGGACTCGGCCAGCGCCCGGAAAGCGGCGTCGGATCCCGTGCCGCCCGGCCCGCCTCCCGGCAATCCTCCACCCGACGGTCCTCCTCCCGCAGCGGAATCAAAACGTTTGATGTAAGCAAGTAGCCACTTGCACACATGGATGGCGGGCGATAGCTTCCCCGGCCATGGATACACGAACCACCATTCTCAATGCCGCCGTCGAGGTGTTCTCGCAGCACGGATTCCGCGGCTCGACCACGCGGCGCATCGCCGATGCTGCGTCGGTCAATGAAGTCACGATCTTCCGCTACTTCGGCTCGAAGGAAGCGCTCCTCGATGAAGCGATAAGGGGCTGCGAGGTGACCGCCTTCACCAGCCCTCTGCCGAGCGAGCCGGTCAATCCCGAAAAGGAGCTGTCAGTATGGTGCTCCGGCGTCGTCAAGCACCTGCGCTCGCGGAGCCCGATGATTCGGAAGTGCATGAGCGAGCTGGAAGAAAGGCCCGAGCTCACCGGCCACGCAGTGGAAGCTCCGACCAAGGCGACCAACGAGTTGTGCGGATACTTCCGTCGCTTGAAAGCCCGCGGATTCACGAATGAAGAGTTCGATGGACCCGCCGCGGCGACGATGCTCATCGGATCGCTTTTTCACGACGCGATAGGCCGTGATCTGATGCCGGACATCTTTCCCAAACCGGCCGGCAAAGCACCCGCCCGTTATGCCCAGCTCATCCTCCGAGCCATCGGAGTGCAGTCCGCTCCAGAAACGACGTCCACAACACCCCGGCATTCGTAACTCCGCGCCGTATCCGACCGTAAACGCCTATTATATGAAAGCCTCGACACAGATGTCCCGGGCGAACACCGCCGCGAATCTCCTTGCGGGAGCCATGCTCGCCCTGAGCCCGGCAGTCCTTCACGCGCAATCCGCGCCTCTGCCGACCTCTGCCGCGACTCCGCAAAATACCGCCGCCACGCTGTCGCTCGACGAGGCGATCCGAATGGCCGAAGGCCAGAGCGAAGCGGTGCGCATCGCGCGCGCCGGAGTCCAACGAGCCGAAGGGCAGCAGTTACAGGCACGGAGCCAGCTCCTTCCACAGATATACGGATCGGGCAGTTACACACGCACGCTCAAATCGCAGTACTCAGGGTTCGCCAGCTCCGCCGCATCGGATACCACCAAGCCGGCAGCTCCCGAGCCGCCATGCAACGACTATCTTCGCGACGCCAACGCGACAGTCGCCGAGCGACTCGCGGGTCTCGAGCAGTCTTCGCGCTGTGCGTCAGGCCTCAACCCGTTCGCATCGCTCAGTAGTCTCCCCTTCGGACAGGCCAACCAGTACAGCCTCGGTCTCTCCCTGTCGCAGACGCTCTTCAGCGGTGGACGCGTCGCCGCGCAGAACGAAGCCGCCGCAGCCGGACGGCGGTCGGCCAACATCGAGCTCACCGCACAGCGCGCGCAGATCATACTCGACGTCACGCAGGCGTATTACGATGCCGCGCTCGCCGACCGGCTGGTGGCGATCACCGAGGCGTCGTTCACGCAGACAGAGAACGTGCTGCGGCAGGTGGAGCTCAACAAGAACGTCGGGAACGTCTCCGAGTTCGAGCTGCTCCGCGCCCAGGTCACGCGCGACAACCAGCGTCCGCAGGTGATTCAGCGCCGGAGCGATCGCGAGGTCGCCTACCTCCGCCTCAAGCAGCTGCTCAACATTCCGCTGGAGCAGTCAGTGTCGCTCTCGACGTCCATCGAGGACGTGTCGGGCCTGCCCGAAGGCATCCGGATGGCCGGACTGAACGTCAGCTCGTACGACGCACCCGATACGACCGCGTCCAACCGTTCCGCGGTGCGCCAGGCAGGAGAAGCCGTGCGCGCTCAACAGGAACTCGTGCGCGTCGCTCGAGCACAGCGCATGCCATCGCTGTCGCTCACCTCGCAGTACGGAGCGGTCGCGTACCCGCGCAATAGTCTCCCCGGCTCGAACGATTTCCGCGCCAACTGGACTGTCGGCGTCGCGACGCAGGTTCCGCTCTTCACCGGCGGACGGATACGCGGCGACGAGCTCGTGGCGCAGGCCAACCTCGCCGAATCGCGAGCGCGGCTTCAGCAGGTACGCGAGTTCGCATCGCTCGACTCCCGGGTCGCGCTCAACGCTCTCAAGCAGGCGATGGCGGCGTGGGAAGCGAGCAAAGGCACGTCCGAACAGGCCTCGCGCGCGTACACGATCGCGGAAGTTCGCTATCGCGAGGGAATCTCGACTCAGCTCGAGCTCAACGACTCGCGAATCCTGCTCGAGCAGTCCAACGTCAACCGCGCACTCGCCGCGCGCAATCTCCAGATCGCGCGGATGAAGCTCGCTCTCCTGCCCAATCTTCCGCTGCAAAGCGGGACTTCAGCGCAGGGCGCGTCGCAGGCACAGACCCAACAGCAGTCAACTCAGCAGTCAACTCAGCAGTCCGCGGGCCAGAGTCAGTCAACGCAGCAGCAATCGCAGCAGACAACGATGACGTCACAGCAGATACCACCGGCACTCTAGATCAATGAAACACATAAAGCGTTCATTTCGGGCAAGGGCAATCACGGCGGTACAGCTCATATCGGTTGCCGCGTTGATCGCGGTCGCCGCGTGCAAGGGCGGCAGCGCCGAACAATCAGATTCGGCGATGGTCGAGACGGCGACGATCGGAACCGAGAACATCGCGGTCGTCACTCACGGCGTGCTTCAGAGCGGCCCGACGGTCTCGGGCGCACTCGCTCCGGAGGGCGAAGCATCGGTTCGCGCGCAGGTCGGCGGAAGCGTGCTGCAGACTTACGCGGATCAGGGCCAATCGGTGCGCGCAGGCCAGACACTGGCGCGCATCGAGGCGGGCGGCCTTCAGGACGTGTTTCTCTCGGCACGCGCCGGAGTGACGTCGGCCACCAACAACGCCGACATCGCGGGACGTGAGCTTGCCCGCGCGGAGAAGCTTCTCGCCGCCGGCGCAATCGCCGAGCGCGACATCGAGCAGGCACGGCGCAGCGCCATCGCGGCCAACGCGGCGTTGGCAGACGCGCGAGCGCGTCTCGCGACGGCGCAGAAGCAGGTCGGCAACACCGTGGTCACGTCACCAATATCCGGCATCGTCAGCGACCGTCCAATTTCCGCCGGCGACGTCGTTCAGCCGGGCGCGGCGATGTTCACGGTCGTGGATCCGTCCAGCATGCGGCTCGAAGGATCGGTGCCCGCCGAGGAGCTTGCACAAGTCAGAGTCGGCGCTCCGGTGACGTTCACTGTGAACGGCTATCCGGGACGCACCTTCACCGGACGGGTGACGCGCGTGAATCCCACCGCGGATCCCGCGACACGGCAGGTCCGGGTCTTCATCTCGATACCGAATGCCGAAGGCCGTCTGGTGGGCGGACTGTTCGCGAACGGAAGACTGGCGAGCGAAAGCCACACTGGACTCGTCGTTCCGATGACGGCGGTGGACTCGCGGAGCAACGTGCCCGCTGTATTCCGAATCAAGGGCGGCAAGGTGGAGCGTGTTCCCGTGCAGCTCGGGCTCAAGGATGAAGGCTCGGAGAAGATAGAGATCCGTTCAGGGGTGCAGGCGGGTGACACGCTTCTGCTCGGCGCGGCGCAGGGCATCACCCCGGGAACGATCGTGAAAGTGTCGGCGCCTTCCGACAAGGCGCAAGGCAAACCCCAGGAGTAACTGCAATGGTAATTTCGGATTTCGCAATCAAGCGCCCGATGATCACCATCGTCACGATGGTGGCGCTTGTCGTGTTTGGTCTTTTCGCGCTCTTCCGCCTCCAGACTGACGAGTTCCCCGACGTTCAGCAGCCGGTCGTGCTCGCCGGCATCCCGTATCCCGGTGCGTCGCCGGAAGGTGTGGAGCGCGAAGTTATGAAGCCCGTAGAGGATGCGATCAAGGGAATATCGGGCGTGGACAAGATCTTTGGAACGGCGTCCGACGGCTACGCACAGGTCGTCGTTGTCTTTCTGTTCGAGAAGGACATGTCGCAGGCGACGCAGGATATTCGCGACGCGATTTCCTCGATTCGCGCCGATCTCCCGGTCGAGATGAAGGAGCCGATCCTGCGACGGATGGATCCTTCCGACCGCCCGGTCGTTTCGCTCACGCTCGCGTCGGACACGTATTCGCCGGCACAGCTGACGCGAATGGCCGATCCCGCGATCACGAGCGCCATCAAGGGAATCCCCGGTGTCTCTCAGGTGAGCATCGTCGGCGAAGTGAAGCGCGAGATGACGATTCAACTGAGACCACAGGCGCTGCAGGCAGCGGGGATCAGCGTCGCGCAGGTAGTGCAGGCTCTCCAGGCGCAGAATCTCGCGGCTCCTGTCGGCCGCGTGAACGGCAGTCTCGACGAGCGCACGATCCGCTTGCAGGGGCGCCTCGATGGCCCCGCCGATTTCATGCAGCTCGTTGTGGCCGCGCGTAACGGGCAGATCGTGCGGCTTGGACAGATCGCAGACGCTCTCGACGGCACGCAGGAGCAGAGAACGCTCGCTCTCCACTGGAAGCGCGGAGATGATGCCAACGGACCGCTCAACGGCAGAGAAGCGGTCGGCATAGACATCACCAAGTCCAAGGGCTACAGCACGACCGCGGTGAGCGCGAAGATCCAGGAGACCGTTTCACGCCTGGAGAAAACGCTGCCCCCCGGCGTGAAGATGGATGTCGTCCGTGATTCCGGCGTACGCGTCGCCGCGTCGGTGAGAAACGTCGAGGAAGCGCTGCTCGAAGGCGCGCTCCTCACGGTTCTCGTGGTGTTCATCTTTCTGAACTCGTGGCGATCCACTGTCATCACTGGACTGGCGCTACCGGTCTCGGTTCTTGCGTCGTTCATTGCCGTGTGGGCGTTCGGATTCACTCTCAACACGATGTCCCTGCTCGGCCTATCGCTGGCGATCGGTATCCTGATTGACGACGCGATCGTAGTGCGCGAGAACATCGTGCGACACATCGAGATGGGTAAGGATCACATGACAGCCGCGCACGAGGGGACCGACGAGATCGGACTCGCCGTGGCCGCCACGACGTTCTCCATCGTCGCGGTGTTCGTGCCCGTCGGGTTCATGTATGGAGTCGCGGGCCAGTGGTTCAAGCCCTTTGCGCTGACGATCGCGAGCTCGGTGCTCGTATCGCTATTCGTGTCGTTTTCGCTCGACCCGATGCTCTCCGCCTACTGGGCGGACCCGCAGGTGGAAGCGCACGAGCGCAGGAACCCGATCGCCCGTGCACTCGACCGCTTCAACCAGTGGTTCAACCGGCAGGCCGAGCGCTACAAGAAGCTCATCGGATGGGCACTGGATCACCGGGTCGCGATGGTCGGACTCGCGCTTGCATCGTTCGCCGGCGCGCTGGCGTTGCCGGCGGTCGGTCTCGTCGGAACCGGATTGTTCGGATCCAACGACAGATCGGAGCTCAACATTGGAATCGAGACTCCTCCCGGCTCGAACCTGGATTACACGAGGATCAAGGCGGAAGAAGCGGCACGCATGGCACGCGCACATCCCGAGGTTCTCTACACGTACACGACTCTCGGTGGTGGGACCGGCGCCGTGGACAAGGGGAACATCTACATCCGCCTTGTTCACAAGAACGAGCGACACATTGGTGTCGAGGACTTCGGCCGCAGGCTGCGGACCGAAATCGGGCACATTGGCGGCGTGACGATGACAGTCTTCACCAGCGATTTCCAGGGCGCGCAGAAGCAGATTCAGCTTCAGCTGCGCGGTGGAACGCCGGAGGCGCTCAATCTCGCTGCCGAGCAGGTCAAGGAGCAGGTGAAGCAGGTGCCGGGGGCCGTGGATGTCGGTCTTTCAACCAAGGGACAGAAGCCCGAGCTCGAGGTCGAGCTCAATCGCGGCCTCGCGGGCACGATCGGTGTGACTGTCGGTCAGGTTGCTCAATCGCTGCGCCCCGCGTTCGCCGGGATCAAGGCAGGTGACTGGGTCGATCCGACCGGAGAAATGCGCGAAGTCAACGTACGGCTGGCGCCGGAAGCCCGGCAGCGCGCGAGCGACCTCGAGCGGCTTCCGCTCGTGATCCAGGGACCGTCGGGCTCCGAAACACTTCCGCTCGGCCAGATCGCCAGCGTCAGGCAGGGACTCGGCCCTGCGCAGATAACGCATCTCGATGCCGAGCTCGTCGTGACCGTCGAGGCGAACACCTCCGGACGGTCGCTGGGCGAAGTGATGAAGGATATCAACGCACGTATTGACAATCTCAATCTCCCACCTGGCGTCCACATGACGCAGGGCGGAGAAGTGGACAGCCAGAAGGAAGTGTTCGGACGCATCTTCGCGGCGCTCGGCATCGCGGTGCTGCTCATGTACTTCATTCTCGTGGTGCAGTTCGGATCGTTCCTCGAGCCGCTGGCCATTCTCATCTCGCTGCCGCTGTCGCTCATCGGCGTGATGCTGATGCTGATGATCACTGGCGACACGATCAACATCATGAGCCTCATCGGGGTGATTCTCCTGATGGGCATCGTGGCAAAAAACGCGATCCTGCTGATCGACTTCGCGAAGTGGGCGCGCGAGAGGGACGGTTTGTCGCGCCGCGAGGCGCTGATTCAGGCGGGCGCGATCCGTCTGCGTCCGATCCTGATGACCACGTTGGCGCTGATCGCCGGAATGATTCCGGTTGCGCTCGGCCGTGGCGAGGGCGCGGAGTTCCGCGCGCCGCTCGGACGGGCCGTGATCGGAGGGGTCATCACGTCCACGATGCTCACACTGGTAGTGATCCCGACTTTCTACGAGATCATGGACGAGTGGCGTGAGTGGGTGATGGGCAAGTTCGGCCTCAACCCGAAGGGAACGGGGGACCACCGCATTCCCCCCGGCGTCACGCCGGCTCCGGAAGGGGCGATGAGCTCCGCGCGGTCGTGATCAGCGCAACCGCGGCGATGATCCTACTCCGTGGCAGGTGGCTTACGGTATCGTTTCTTGTCAGAGTGCTTTTTCTTCCCGGTGAGTCGTGCTTCGTTCGCCGCGCGAGGACGCCTGGTCGGCTTGCGTTTCTTGCGCATTACGAGCGCACGGGCGACGGTTTCAGCCAGCCGGCGCTCGGCCGCTTCGCGATTGCGCAGCTGGCTGCGCGTGTCGCTGGCTACTACACGGATCGCACCGTCATCGCTGAGCCGCGATGCGAGACGCGCAACAAGCATCGCGCGCTGCTCGTCGGAGAGAGCGCGCGACGTTGCAATGTTCCATGAAATTTCGACGCGCGACGATGTCTTGTTGACATGCTGTCCTCCCGCGCCCGATGAGCGCGACATGCGCATGACGAGCTCCGAGTGTGGGATCGTCAGGGAGGGGGCGACCTCGAGGCCGCTCGGTGGCGGAGAACCGTCTTCGGACGTGCCGCGTGTCACGATTGCTCTATCTGCTTTGCGGCCTCGAGAATCATGTCAACCAGCGCGAGAGTGGTCGCGCGCGTTTCTCCGCGCCGCGTGAGGAGACTCATCCCCCAGGGGATGTGGAACCCTTCGATGGGAACCGCGATGAGCCCGGGAGGCGGAGATTTCCTGTGCGAGCCGAACGCCAGCGACCAGCCCTTTCCCTCTGAGGCGAGAGACCAGAGTGTCTGCAACCCTTCCTGCATCGGACCGAGAACAGGCCGATAACCGAGACGGCGGAAAGTCTCGAACACGAAATCGTGAAATGCAGGATGGAAGTCGCGCCGGAAGAACATGAACGGCATCGAGCCGAGGTCTTCGAACCGGATGGATGACCTCGAGGCGAGCGGATGGCTCGTCGGGAGCAGCGCCCCTTCGCGCAGCACCGTGCTCAGAACGTCGCGGATATGTGCCGATGGGACCGCAGCGATTGTGCACCTCCCGGTGGCCGCTCTCCGCGCGCGCTCAAGCTCGGCCGGCAACCGTGCGACCTCATGCAGGATACTGCGTGCGGCAAAGTAAAGCGCCTGGCCCGCCGGGGTCGGCACGATGCCACGTGTCTCCCTTTCCACGAGCGAGAATCCGAGATCCCGTTCGAGGTCGCGGATCTGCCTCGACAGACCCGGCTGCGTCAGATGGAGGCGCTGCGCGGCCCTTACGAAAGTCTTCTCTTCACTCACCGCCACGAGAGATCTCAGCTGCCTGAGCTCCACGGGCTACTCCGGAATTCTGATCAGGAGGGCAAAGGTAGGAAGGATATCCGGTTAACGAAAGACTTATTCACTTCAGGCATGGCATGGGTTGCAACCCGGTATTGGCGCGCAATCACGTGCCTCCGTATCATCCATGCTCGGTAACCGAACATGCTTCTGTGCCGGCCGCTGATCACACACGGCCCTTCTGACAACACGAATTGACAGCATTCGAGGCGCTGCTTCGCTGGAACCATCCGTCGAAGGGACTTCAGGCCCCAGCGGAGTTTCTGCAGACGCTGAAGGACAGCGGGCTCCCTGTCGCTCGTTCGCGATCGCGGCGTACGCATCGTCGTCGACGATTTCGGATCAGGTTACTCGTCGCTCGATTTCGTGGGGCGGCTTCCGATTGATGCGATCAAGATGGATGCGTCCTTCGCCGACAGGATCGCTCACTATGCGGATGACCGCCCGGTGATGCGCAACATCGTGGATCTGGCTCATGCGCTCGGCCTCGACGTTTACGCCGAGGGACTCGATCGGCCCGGCCAGCTCGACGATGCCGTCAGACTCGGCTGCGAAGGAATGCAGGGCTTGCTGATCTCCGGCCCGGTTGAGGCGAAATTCGCGGAGAGAATGCTCGAGGCCGAATGGACAGCCATGCTCGATGGTGTGCCCGAAGGCGCTGCCTTAACGCCAGCGAAATAGCTTCAGCGCAGCGACAAAACTGATCACGAGCCACCCCACGATCACCGCCATCTCGCTGCCGAGGGCGGTGATCGTCGTTCCTTCCAGCATGTTCGCGCGAAGCGCATCGTTCACCGCAGTGAGCGGGAGCAGCTTGATCAGCGGCTGAACGATGCCTGGGAAGTTACTCGATGAGAAGAACACTCCCGAGAAAATCCACATCGGGAGCATTACGAAGTTCATCAGCCCCGACACTCCCTCCACGGTCTTCGCGCGTGACGCGATCAACAGTCCGATCCCGCCGAAGGCAAGCGCCGACACGAGGCAGATGAGGGACAACTCGGCGATCGAGCCGCGCAGCGGCACGCCGAACGCGAGCGCACCGAATCCGAGGAGCGTCACGACCTCGAGAATGAGAAAGAACAATCTCGAGAAAAGGAACGACATCAGGTATTCGGAGCGCGACATTGGCGTCGCCATGAATCGCTTGAGCAGCCGCTTGCCGCGCGAGTCCACGATGGCGAATCCGATTCCCCAGATTCCGCTCCCCATGAGGTTCATGCCGAGGAGTCCGGGAATAACGAAGTCTATATAGCGCGACCCGCGCTCCGTGACCTTGCGCTCCGTGACCTTCACGGGGTCGGCGCGGCCGGCTCCGACCTGAATCGCACGATCGGCGATGAGGCGCGCATTCGCGGACTCGCTGCGCAGCGGGTCGTACACGTACCGCACACTCCCGTCCGCTTCGGGCACGACGAGCAGCGCGATCTTCGCCGTGCGAAGCGCACGCGCTCCTGCACTGTCGTCCATCTCCTGAACGATGAGAGCCGAATCATGCGTGAGCGATGCGACGATCGTCGCGGCGCCCTCGTGTGACGCGACGACTCCGATGCGCGGACGCTCGGGCGCCCTCGATCTGAATGCCAGGCCCAGGCCCACCGCGAGCAGGACCGGGAACACGAAAGTCCAGAACACGGCCTCCGGTTGCCGGATGAACTCGCGGAATCGAACGAGTGTGAGCTGAACGATCGACCGGTCAATGAAGCCACGCTTCGTCTCACTCATCGCGCAGCGTCCTCCCGGTGAGCGCCACGAACACGTCCTCGAGCGTTGCCGAGCTGGCGCGCGGAAGCGGAGGTGGGTGCGTCGCCGCGACGGATTCGATGAGCTCGTGCGGCGTTCCGAGGGCGATGATGTGACCGTGGTCCACGATCGCAACGCGGTCGCACAGTTTCTCCGCCTCATCCATGTAGTGCGTGGTGAGGAGGATCGTCCGGCCCGTCGCGCGAAACTCCTCGATCAGCGTCCACAGCTGGCGCCGCGACTGCGGATCGAGTCCCGTTGTCGGCTCGTCGAGAAATAGCAGCTCGGGATTACCGACGAGGGCGCACGCGATTGCGAGGCGCTGCTTTTGTCCGCCCGAGAGCGTGCCAACGCGCGCGTCACTCTTCTCGCCGAGCTGGACGACAGCGATCACGTCATCCACATCACGACCCGCTTTATAGAAGCTTCGGAACATCTTGAGCGTCTCGGTGACGGTGAGCTTCTCCGAGAGCTGGGTGTCCTGGAGCTGGATACCCAGCCGCTCGCGAAGGCGATCGGCGTCGTGCTCCCAGGTCATGCCCAGCAGTTCGAGGTCGCCCGAGTCGCGCTCGAGAAGACCCTCGCAGATCTCGATGGTCGTGGTTTTTCCCGCGCCATTGGGACCGAGCAACCCGAAGCATTCGCCGGACCGGACCTCGAGGTCGAGCCCGTCAACGGCGCGCACATCGCCGTAGGACTTTCGAAGGTCGCGTAGAACCAGAGCGTGAGAAGCTGTCACCATTGCTGGACAGATTGTGTCATATGGTTGGGTCAGTCGCCCCCGTGCGAGTCGGGCTGAAACTCGATTAAAGCTTTGCCGTATCGTGAGATAGGGGAGGCGAACCGTCCCGGCACGTCGAGTGCCTTCGGCTCGCGCAGTGACTGCTACGGAGAAGTTATGCGATTCGTACGTTCGGGGATACTCATGGCGCTCGTCGCGGTATCGCTTGTTTCTGCATCAGCCGGCGCTCAGCGGCGGGGTCCGCGTCGCTGGGAAAGAGAGCCGTCGAGATTCACGCTCATCGGCGACCTGCTGGTCGCACAGCCCAAGGGCGAGTTCGCGACGCAGATTGACACCAACGGCTTCGGCGCCAATATCGGGGCTCTCTTCCGACTCGACCGCGAGGGAATCTTCAGCGTTCGCGGCGACCTTGGTGGAATGCAGTATGGGAGCGAGACACTCCACGTTCCATATCTTCCGATCACAGGCCGCGTGTCGCTCGATGTCGAGACCACCAACAATGTCTTCTGGGGAAGCATCGGTCCGCAGATCACGGTGCCGGTTGGACCGGTGCAGCCGTACATGAACGCCGCTATCGGATTCATGGATTTCCAGACCAGCACGTCGGTGCGCGGATCCGACAGCGAGTACGAGTACGCGCGGAGCACCAACGCCGACGACGCGACGTCAGCGTGGATCTTCGGCGGCGGGGTGTACGTGCCGCTCGGAGATCAGAAATCGTGGAAGCTCCACGTCGGCGGACGGTATTTCTACGGCGGCGAAGTGAGATACCTGACGGAAGGCGATATCCGCGACAACCCGGACGGATCGGTCACGCTATTCCCGCGGTTCAGCGAGACGAATCAGGTGACGTGGCAGGTCGGAGTGTCGTACACATTTCCGCGGACGTTGAGACGGGTAACAGGTAACAGGTAACAGGTAACAGGTAACAGGTAACAGGTAACGGGTAATGGGTAAATGTTCGCACTACTAACCGCGCTGGTCTTCGCACAGACCACCGTCAACATAAGAATCGGCGACAAGCCGAAGCAGACCGACAGTGCCACGGCGGTGCGCGAGCGCAGGGCGGATTCGCTGCGATTGCGTCGCGAAGAGCGCATGGATTCCATCATGACCGCACGCGCTAACCGCGATTCGGCGAGCATCGAGCGGCGACGTGCGCGGCAGATCGCGCTCACGCCAGCGCTCGCGGCGAGCGCGTTTCGCGACAACCGCGCGAAAGTCCTGCTCGCCGACGCACGCGACGCGCGGCTCCAGCAGGATTCGACGCTCACCGGTTACGATGCGACGACGTACGAGCGGATGTCGGTGGGAATGGGCTTCAAGCGCATCGGGCGCGACCGTCTCTTCATGCGATCGGAGCGCGCGGCGCGCGTGCTCTGGTCAAAGGGTGGTCCGGCGTACGTCGAGATACTCGGAAAGCGCGAGGTAATGCCGATGCTCGAGGGTGCAGGCGACGCCGACATTGGCTCGGACGACGTGCCGATTCCGTACTACCCGGGGCGCGAGTCGCTGTGGGTGGGCTCGGGGCTCGCCAAGGCCGACATAGATGAGAGCGAGATCATCCACCCGCTCGCGCGCGGCGCGGAAGCCTACTACATGTACGCAACGGGTGATTCCGTTTCGTTCCGGCTCCCCGGCGGCAAGCGGATCGAGCTCGTCGAACTCGTAATCAGGCCGCGCGCGCCGAAGTGGAACGTCGCGCTTGGCTCGCTATGGTTCGACGTCGCGAGCGCACGACTCGTGCGCGCGGTGTATCGTCTCGCCGAACCGATGGACATCTGGGCGATCGCGGACGAGAACACCGACGATCCTGACGACCGGCCGCCGCGCTGGGTGAAGGGAATGATCTCGCCGCTCAGGGCACAGGTCAATGCCGTGACCGTCGAGTACGGTCTGCACGAAGGAAGATTCTGGATGCCGCGGCTCCAGGCGCTCGAAGGGAGTGCGCAGGCCGGATTCCTTCGTGTCCCGTTCAAGATCGAGCAGAGCTTCAAGTACGCGAGCGTGAACGGATTGCTGCCGATGGCGATTCCACAAATTGCCGTCGGCGACACCGCGCGCGATTCGGTGTCGCGCGCCGCGCGCATTGCGACCCGAAGCATGGAGTGCAAAGACGGCGGCGAGCGCACGCGAACCATCAGGCGAAATGAAGGCGGCTTGCCGGTGATCGTGCGGACGCCGTGCGACACCGCGGCACTCGCAAGATCGCCGGAGCTTCCGAAGTCCATATACGATGAAGGCGAAGAGTTGTTCGGCACGAGCGAGCGCGATGCCCTCATTTCCGAGGCGCTCACACTCAACGCGCAGCCGGGCTGGATCCCGCAGAAGCCCGTGATCACCTACGGGCTCGGGCTCACGCGATACAACAAGATCGAAGGGCTGTCCAGCGGAATCGCTATCAGGCAGAGCCTCGGACAGGGTTACACCGCGCGCGCGTCGGCACGTATGGGCATCGCCGACTGGCAACCGAACGCGGAGCTTGGCATGTCGCGCAGCAACGGGCGCAGCACGCTCGTGCTTGGCGCGTACCGGAGACTGCAGTCGGCGAACGACTGGACGGATCCGTTCAGCTTCGGCGCTTCACTGTCAGCGCTGCTCTTCGGCCGAGACGAGGGCTTTTACTATAGAACCATCGGTGTCGAGCTGGCGGGAACGCCGGACGATTCCGCCACTACATCGTGGCGTCTGTTCACCGAGCATCAGAGTGACGCGAGGAAGAAGACCAACTTCTCGCTTGCGAGATCCTTTGGTGCGGATGGGTTCAGCGACAACGTGGATGCCGACAACGGGAATCTGTTTGGCGTGTCGGCAGAGCGGCATGGGACGTACGGACTCGATCCGCATGGGCTTAGAATGTTCGGTGCTGTGCGCGCCGAGGCGGCAACCGGGTTCACGGATTATGCGCGCGGGATGATGGATCTCACCGTGTCGCACGGGTTGACCCGGCGACTCGACGGCGCGCTAACGGTTGGAGCTGGCACGTCGGGTGGAACCGTACCGGTGCAGCGGCTGTGGTACCTCGGCGGAAGCCAGACTGTGCGCGGGCAGCAGGCGGGGGCGGCGCTCGGCGATGCGTTCTGGATGGGGCGCGTCGAGCTCGGCTCGAGCTTCGTTGGTGCGCGGCCGGTCGTTTTCTATGACGTCGGCTGGGCGGGGAGCCGCCACGATTTCAGCGATCAAGGGCGGCCAATCAGCGGGGCCGGCGTGGGTGCGTCGTTCATGGACGGGCTCGTAAGGTTCGATCTTGCCAGGGGGATATACCCGGAGAAGAAGATCCGGGCGAACCTCTACGTCGAAGCGAGATTCTAAGTTCCGTAGTTCAGAGTATCGTCATGAACTGCTGATGTGTGCAGCGTCAGATTGATGCCGCTCTGGCCAATGCGCCGAGGCACCTTGGCCGATGGCCACTTGCGTCCGCGTTCGCCGAGGATTCAGACTATGGGTATGGCGCTGCCGGTTCAGCACTTTACGATCGACATGCTCGACGATTTCCCGGACGACGGAACGCGCTACGAGCTGCTCGAGGGAACGCTGCTCGTGACCCCGGTTCCCTCAACCGAGCACCAGGTCATCGCGGCGCGTGTCGTCCACCTGCTGATGAATGCGCTGGATGGTGACCGCGCGGTGCACGTCGTGGCGGTGGGCGCGATTCAGCGCGGAGAGAACACGCAGCTCCAGCCGGACATACTTGTCTTTCCGGCGTCCTATCCACAGACGACCCACTGGCGGAATATTCGTGACTGGTGGCTCGCCGTCGAGGTGATGAGTCCCTCGTCCAGGATCTACGACCGCGAGGTGAAGCGTGCCGCGTATCTCGCGCTTGGCGTGGAGGAATACTGGCTGGTGGACATCCGCAACCGGTCGGTCGAGATATGGAAGCGCGGCGAAACGGACAGCACGCTCGCAGTCGGGACATTGACGTGGCGGCCGACCGCACTCGGGTCGGATATCGTCCTGGATCTGCAGGAAGTGTTTGGCGACATCGATTCCGCTGGGGACTGACCAGGTGCCGCCCACAAAAAAACAACTACGGAACCTAGAACTACCCGGCGACCGGCTGATGGCTCGAGACTGCGCGGTGGGCTGTGGGCTCGGCTGTGAGCTCGGCTGTGCGCTTGGCTGTGCGCTCGGCCCAAAGCCCCAAGCGCCTCACAAGCCCACCACTGGCAGCCGGGTAGTTCTAAGTTCCGTAGTACTGCCGTTCTAGGCCCGAGCCGACCCCCGTCGCACCAGCCGGATAACGAACAGCAGCACCACCGCCCCAATGAAAGCGACGAGTATTGTCCCGGCCAGGCCGCCGAGCGGCACCGCGACTCCCATTGTTCGAAAAAGCCACCCGCCAATGAATGCCCCGGCGATCCCGATGACGATGTCGCCGATGATCCCGTAGCCCGTGCCTCCCATGACGAGTGAGGCGAGGACTCCGGCGACGAGTCCGACGATACACCAGGTGAGAAGATCCATGACGTCTCCAGAAGAGGATGAGACTGGCTGTTCGGACAGCCGGCACCTGCATCGCAACGCAGATTGAGTGCCGCTATCTTAACCCGCCTGTCGGCAATCATCCAGAATCCCACGGAGCGGCCCCTTGCCCGGAAGACCGTACGTTCTCGAAGAGACCACCTGGAAAGTCGTACGCGACTTCGGGTATTCGGTGGTGGTGCTGCCGTGGGGCGCGACCGAGGCGCACAACTACCATCTGCCGTACGGGACCGACAACTACGAGTCATCGTACGTGGCAATCGAGTCGGCGCGGCGCGCGTGGGAGTCGGGCGCGAAAGTGATAGTGCTGCCGACCGTACCGTTCGGCGTGAACACCGGCCAGCTCGACATCGAGCTCTGTCTGAATCTGAATCCGAGTACGCAGGCGCTGGTGTTGGGCGATATCGTGCGGTCACTGGAGGTGCAGGGCATCAGGAAGCTGGTGATCGTGAACAGTCACGGCGGCAACGATTTCAGGCAGATGATCCGCGAGCTTCAGCCGAAGTGCGAAGTGTTCATCTCGACCATCAACTGGTGGAACTGCGTCAATCCGAAGCCGTTGTTCGACGAGCCGGGCGATCACGCCGGCGAGCTGGAGACGAGCGTGATGATGGAGATTGCGCCCGATGTGGTGCTTCCGCTGAGCGAGGCCGGGGATGGGAAGGCGCGGCGGTTTCGCGTAACGGGTCTGCGCGATGGGCTTGCCTGGGCGCCGCGGCAGTGGACCATGGTGAGCGACGACACCGGGACCGGTAATCCGTCCCGGGGGACGAGAGAGAAGGGGGTCAGGTTCCTCGACGCCGTGACCGAGCGAATCTCTTCGTTTCTGGTGGAGCTGGATAGCGCCGACCTCGACGACATGTACGAGTAGCTCCGGGCGTTGGCAATCGCAGGGCTCATCGTCGCGTCCTGGGCTTGATTCGGCGTTTTCCAGGCGCAGGGATCAGTCGAAATCCGGCAATCTCGAAATGATGATCGAGTGAGAGTGCCTCGCTGATTTTTTCCGCGCGCATGATCTCGAAGCTCACGGCATCCGTGAGACTGAATCGCTGATCGCTGAATCGGCGCAGCCATCGATCTGTGGCGAGAGATTCCAGGTCCCGTGTAACGCTAATGACGCGGTAAAGGGGATCGACGTAGATCGCATCGAGCAGTGCGCATCCGGCTTCGGCTCCCCGCTCTCTCACCGTAAGCGCGTGCATCTCCGCCACAACGAGGCTGCTGGTAACGAGGGGCGTTCTGCGCGCGATCAGGTCGTCATAGGCAGTTGCAGCTTCCGAATGACTGCTGTCGCGCGGACTTGCGGCGGCGAGCCACCCAGATGTGTCCACGAAGACTGCACGGCTCACTTGTCGTGTTTGTCGAGGTAGGCCTTGGCGAGGTGCTCGTCGTGATTCTTCGCGATGTCGGCGGGCCACGACTTCCTTCGGAACGACCTGAGGAGCTCCTGCATCGGACCCCCTTCTACGGCACGATCGGCTGCAAATCGTCGAAGGCCCTGTCGCAGGATCTCGGCGCGGGAGAGGCCGGTTTGACTGGCGAGCTGATCGAGAAGCCGTCGCTCGTCTTGCGCCATGTAGACCTGGATCGGCTCACGAACAGGGGGAGGACGCTTTGTCATTAAACAAAGTTAATTAATTATCTCGCCAGCTTCAATGTATATCCTCCCTCTCGCGCGCCGCCAGGTGCGCAGGACCCAGATGATGATCGCCAGCGCAAAGACCGTCGCGGTGAGGCTATTGTAGATCCAAAACCATGTGATCGGCGTCCACATGATCGTCACGTAGGCACCAACCAGAACAGGGACGGCTTCCCATCTGCCGATCGCGACGAGCCTGTACGCAATCCCTCCGACGAGGCCGAGCAAGGCGAGAATCGTGAGGGCTCCGGGGATCGTGAAATCCTGGATGAGAGGCCGGAAGCCGGTGAAGATGTTGCTCGTCTCCCCGGCGATGAGATCCACGACGGTTCCGAACACTCCCGGCACGCGCTGCTGGATCCCGAGCAGCTCGCGCGGACCGGCGAATGTGAATTCGCCGAGTGTGGGGTTGAATGGGGCGTTCCAGTAATCGCCGAGCCACTGCGAGAATACGCTCATGTGTCCGAACGCTGCGGTTACGAGCTTAACGCGCACGACGTCGAGTAGCGCGACGTCGGTGGATGCGAGGCGCGCGAGCCCGACCGCGAAGAAGAAAACGGTCGCGATTCCGCCGAGCACGAATCCAACGGAAAGGTGCGCGCGCGTGAAGAGGCCGATCTTGCCGAGCCGGAGCCGCGTAGCGAGATAGCTCGCGAACCAGAGGCTAAATGAAAAGAGAACCGCGGCCTTGGTCGTCTGGAGGACAGTGACGGTGATTGCCGGAAGCATGGATGCGACGGCGATCATCTTCCAACGCCACTTCCGGTGGATGACGAAGAGCGCTCCACCGACCGCTGGCGCGAGGTAGACGAAAGGAAGGAGTGCCTGGCTAAACCGCGGCGGGGCCACGGCGACTGCGTCAGGTTCGGCGTATCTCGCAACGTAGAGCTGATTCGATACGACGACGAGTCGCTGAATGTCGAGGAAGTCGCGGAGACCGATGCCTGATCCGAGAGCGAATGCGACGCTCGAAGCGAGGCCGAGAAGGATCGCGACAACGACGATCAGGGAGAGCATCTGCTGCTCCATCTTCGTCGCGGGTGGCCGCCAAAGTCTGAGGCGCGTTTTGAATCCGATATTGCCGACGACTGCGCCCAGGCTGACAGCTATTGCAGCGGCGATGACCCATGCCATTGCGCCAGCGCTCACGGGATCGTACGGCGCGAAGATCAAGGGCAGAATGCCGGCGAAGCACCACCACATCGGGAAGAGGGCGGCGGGGTGCAGCCAGCTTCCGCAGACCGCGCGCATGAAGGCCGCCCACGCGACCAATACGATGGAGAGAACCAGCGCGGTGAAAGTGAGCCAGCCGATCAAATGAACTCTGTGGAGAGCTGTGAGCGAACGAAAACACCGTTTGCGTATCGCTGAAACTGTGCCACTGGGCGTGAAGAGCCAATGGGCCGTGTGCTCAGCGGCGCGCGTCCACCACTGGCGTACCGGGATGTGTTCTCAGCCCAGCAGCGCCTCGAGCTCCCGCTGCCTGAGATTAAATGTGTAACCCGTTCCGACAATGCCAACGCGAAGCGAGCTCAGCGTGAGCTGCCGTCCCTTCGTGACCTCATCAGCGTTGTCGAACTTCACCGTGCGCCCATCCACGAACGTCACACCGCCCTTTCCGGCGACCGTGCCGACCTCGCCGCGGACGATCATAGCGGTATCCTCATCAATGCCGAGTCCCATGATGTCGGGATAGTCGGCAATCGCGACGAACAAGCGATACAGCCGGCGGCGCTGTGAGAAATGCGTATCTATCAGAGTCTTGAACGAGAGAAGCCCGAGCCCCGGTCCGATGTACTGCTCGACGACGTTTCCCTCCTCGTCCATTTCATTTCCCGCGAGCGTCAGTTCCGTAAGCGCAGCCGCGCCCGCGCTCGTACCACATACGATGCCGCCGCTCACGTAATTATCCCAGATGGCGTCGCCAACGGCAGTCCCGCTCAACGTAGTGATCAGCTTGACCTGATCGCCGCCGCCAAAAAAAATGCCGCGGGCCTTCGCCACGATCTTCGCGATGTCGCGCTTCTGAGCGTCATCACGCGTCTCGATGATCGGAATCACCACATCGCCCGCGCCCGCCGCCGCGAGATCGGCCTCCCAGTGCTTCGCGCTGCCCGTGACATTGCGCGACGCCGAGGTAATCCCGACAATCGGACCACCTTCCGCGGCAGCGGCAAGCCTGATGAAGGCGCCGAGTGCTTCACCGTCGGGGGTGCATGCTCCGCCGATCAGCACGAGAGTCCCGGCGCGGATCACGGGAACAGCATTGATGGTGTCGCCGGAGTCGAACGCAGACCTGATGGGCGGCAGATCAGCGGCGGGATGCTTTCTGGAAATGGTCAGGCCTGCGATCGGATGGCTGCCGCAGCCGCGATCTGCGGCTGAAGCTCGTTGAGCGTGAACGCTGCGAGCGCACCCGCGACCTGCGATGAGACCGGAGCGTCGGCGCGGACAGGGCCATGGTCCGAGCGCTGGCCGCGCCACTCGATCACGATCCGGCCGTCATTCACCAGCGCAACCGCCCGCGCCACCTTCCTGTCACGGCGCGTGACGTCGTCGCCAGTCGCGAAGATCGCGACGCGACATCCCGTCTCGCGCACCTTGTCCTGCACCTCCCATTCCCTGGCCGGCACGATCACGATCCCCCCGCGATCCACCGCGTCGGCGACCGTCGCCATCAGTCGCCGCGCCCGCTCTTCCTCGCGATACCGCTCCGGAACGTCGGTGAGATTGGTATCCATCACGATCGCGATGTCGGATTTCGAATAGGGAAGCCCGGCCCGGAGCAGAAATACGGGAGACACATCCACGATGAGCTCCTGGCTGCCGAATCCCCGGCGCACGACCTCATCCCTTGTCGTCGCCCGGTCGGAGCCGCCGGTGATTCCGCAGAGCACGTGGTGCTTGAGCGGTGGCACGTCCGGGGTCTCGGCCAGAGCTCTCAACTGCGTCACCGCGTGATCCACTCCGTGCAGAGTTCCGGCGAAGGCCTGCTGCACTGTCTCGATCGCGAGCGCGGCGGCACGCAGGCCGACGCTTTCATGCAGGTGCTCGAACACGAGCGTGTACTCGCCTTCGTTGTCCCCGCCGCGGGTCCTGCCATAACCCACGTCGTGCCCGATCATTGTCTGCAGCTCGAGCGCGATATGCTCGACGATGTGCGGCGCGTAAGTGCCGTTGTGCAGACGTGTGATGAACCCGCCACGCTCACCGATGCTGCAACGGTGCTCCTCGAGACCCGGCATCGCCGACACGAGCGCCTCGGTGAAGCCAGGCACGTCGGCGGACGAGATGTCCTCGTACGCGCCGATGACGAGATCCATCCGCATCACCGGACGCGTGGACCAGAAGTTCGCTCCACGTGTCGCGTGCAGCGTGGTCATCCGGATCTCGACCGCCGGATCCGGTCTCGTTGCGCTTGCGGTCATGGGCTCAGTGCACCTGCCCGCTCGACAGCTGCCGCATCTGCTCGAGCACGGCAGGAACATCGTCGGCGAGCACGAACACGAGATCGTTGTCCTTCATCTCGTGCAGGGCCTTGGCAAGCGCCTCCTGCTCGTCGTACACGACTTCTATCTGCTCCTCGCGCATGCCGGCCTCGACGAGTCCCTCCTTTATCAGCCGCGCGGTGTCGCCGACTGCGCGGCCCCGGCGATAGTTGTTCTCGCGCACAATGACGCGATCGAGCCCGGCCGTAAGACGGCCGACAGTTCGCAGGTCCTCGTCACGCCGGTCGCCGGGCGCGGTGATGATTCCGATGCGGTGATTGGCATCGAGCCCATGAACGAATTCCATCAGGCCGGCGATTGCCGCCGGGTTGTGCGCGTAATCCACCAGCACGCGACCGTTGCCGAAGCGGAGAAGGTTGAGGCGGCCCGGCGTGAGCGATGGCGAGGGGAAGAACGACAGCAGCCCCGCGCGGATGTCGTCGTAGCGCATCCCCTGCACGTACGCGGCGAGTATCGCCGCGAGAACGTTCTCGCGCTGGAACTTCGCCGCGCCGCCCATCATCAGCGGCACATCGTGCACCGGCGCAATCGGAATCCGCAGCTTGCCTCGCCGGATGACGAACGTCTCCTTCTCGACCCGCGCGCCAATACCATTGCGCGACAGATGCCGCTCGAACTCCGCGCTCTCGCCCTCGGGCTTCGTCGAGAACAGGACCACGTCTCCCGGCGTGCGGTCGCGCATGGCGTACACGAGCGGATCGTCGGCGTTGAGAATGGCGTGGCCTTCGCGCTTCACCACCGCGGCGATTACGCTCTTCACGTCGGCGAGCTGCTCTACCGTATTGATGCCGCGCAGCCCGAGGTGGTCCGCGGTGACGTTGAGCACCACGCCGACATCCACTTCGTCGAACCCCAGTCCGGCGCGCAGAATGCCGCCGCGCGCGGTTTCCAGAACCGCAATGTCCACCGTGGGATTGGACAGGATGATGTTGGCGGAGAACGGGCCCGTCATGTCGCCCTCGATGACGAGACGGTTCCCGAGGTATGTGCCGTCAGTAGTCGTGAATCCGACGACGTTCTCGCTCACGCGGAAGAGATGCGCGATGAGTCGCGTCGTGGTCGTCTTTCCGTTGGTGCCGGTCACGGCGATCACCGGTATCGTCGGTTCGCTTCCCGGCGGATACAGCATGTCCAGTATAGGCGCGCCGACGTTCCTCGGCTCACCTTCCGCCGGATGCGTGTGCATGCGAATGCCGGGACCGGCGTTCACCTCGATGATGACGCTCCGATTCTCGCGGAATGGAACGGAGATATCAGGCGTGAGCACATCGATGCCGGCGATGTCGAGTCCGATCACGCCGGCCGCCATCTCGCATGCGGTGACATTGTCCGGGTGCATCTCGTCGGTACGGTCTATCGAAGTGCCGCCGGTCGAGAGGTTGGCGGTCGCGCGCAGTCCGACGAATTCACTTTTTGCCGGAATGGTATCCATCGTCCTGCCGCTCAGCGCGAGATGATCCTCAGTAGTCTTGTCGGCCGGCAACCGCGTGAGACTTTTCGTATGCCCGACTCCGCGGCACGGATCGCGATTTCCTTTCTCGATCAACTCGCGCACAGTCGTCCTTCCGTCACCGATCACGTGTGCCGGAACGCGCTCGGCCGCCGCAACGACTTTCCCGTTCACCACCAGCACCCTGTGATCGCGTCCCTCGGCGAATTGTTCGACGACGATCCTGCCGTACACGGAGGAACGATCCCACGCTGCGCGGAGCTGATCGGCGTCGTCAATGCGCCCGGAGATTCCGCGTCCGTGATTCGCTGCGAGCGGTTTGAGAATCACCGGATAGCCGATATCGTCGGCGATCTCGAGCGCGCCGCCAACGGTTCGCGCGACGTCTCCCTTGGGAACGGGAAGGCCTATGTTCTCCAGCACGCGTTTGGTGTCGTCCTTGTTCTGGGCAATCTCGACACCGATGGCGCTAGTCATGTCGGTGAGCGTCGCCTGGATGCGATGGAGATTCCGGCCGAGTCCCAGCTGCACGAGCGAATAGTTGTTGAGCCGCCGCACGGGAATGCCGCGCCGCCGCGCTTCCTCGACGATCGCGCCAGTAGAAGGCCCGAGCCGCGACGACTCGTACAACGAGAGCAGGTCGTCAATGATGGCGTCCATTTCGAACTGCTCGCCGGCGATGAGCGCGCGGATGATCCTGACCGCGTCCTTCATCGCGCGGAGGCCGACCTGCTCCTCCTGGTACTCGACGATGACCCACCACACGCCCTCGTCGCCCGACGGCACGACCCGCCCGAACGCGACCTCGTTACCGATGATGGACTGAAGCTCGAGTGCGAGGTGCTCGAGGATGTGGGGAATGTGAGTGCCTTCGATCAGCCGCTCGACGAACCCGCCCGGGTTTCCGCGTGTGCACTTGTGGAGCTGAAGACTGGGGATCAGCTCGACCAGCCGGTCGTTGAGTCCCGGGATCTCCGCGGACGTGATCTTTTCGAGTGCGCCGAGGCGCACGTCGCACGCAATGACCGGGGCGAGCCGCCAGTGGTTGGGGCCGCGCAGGGCGCGTATGCGCGTGACCTCCAACTCCGCCGGGTCGAGCCTCTTTTCTGAGTCTGTTAGTGGAGAAGCCAAGGTCGTCGCTGGTCTGGTCGCTGGTGTTTGTCTCGCTGGTGTTTGTCCCGAGCCGGAAAATCGCACTGCCGGAAACTTAAGGGGAGGGTGGGGGCCAACGGCGCGCGTTGGGCCTGACAGCTACGCTTCTGGTACCCGGTACCTATCGTTTGTCAGTTGATCGTCACCTCACCCCTTGCCGACGCGCTGCCCGCCTTGCTCATCGAAGAAATGTGCTTTCGCCAGATCGAATGCCAGGGTTACCGGCTCGCCGGGAAGCGGCAATGGTTGCGGCGACACGCGCGCCGTGATGCCGAACGGGCCGACGGTGGCGTAAACGAAAACCTCGTTCCCGAGAGCTTCGACGATATCGAGCCGAGCCGGCGCAAGCAGGGGCGGATCCACGATCGTCGATTCTCCCGCAAAAAGCGCGGGCCCCGAAGCGGGGGCTACCGAGACATCCTCCGGGCGTATGCCCATGGTCACGACCTGTCCCTTGAGGTCCTGAACGCGTTCGGCCAGGCTCGGCGGAATCTTTAGGGTGAAAGCTCCGTCCCCGGCCACGAACTCGAGAGGCGCAGCTGCGGTGATCGCTCCGGTGACAAAGTTCATCGCGGGACTGCCGATGAAGCCGGCCACGAACCTGTTCGCCGGATGATCATAGAGTCGCATCGGTGTGTCGATCTGCTGCACATGACCCTTGTTCATGACGACGATCCTGTCGCCGAGTGTCATCGCTTCGACCTGGTCGTGAGTCACGTAGATCATCGTGGCCCCGAGCTCCTGGTGGAGGCGGGCGATCTCGCGCCTCATCTGCACCCGTAGCTGCGCATCGAGGTTGGACAGCGGCTCGTCGAACAGAAAAACCTTCGGCTGTCTCACGATGGCGCGGCCGAGCGCCACGCGCTGGCGCTGCCCGCCGGAGAGCTGGCGCGGAGTACGATCGAGAAACCCCTCGATTCCCAATGTTGTCGCGGCCTGCTTCACGCGCTCCTCGATCTCTGCCTTCGGAGTGCCGCGAAGCTTCAGGGCGAAAGCCAGGTTCTCGCGAACCGTCATGTGGGGATACAGCGCGTAGCTCTGGAACACCATCGCGATGTCACGGTCCTTCGGCGGAACGTCGTTGACCTCGCGCTCATCGATGAAGATCTTCCCGGCGCTGATTGACTCGAGTCCGGCAATCATGCGGAGCGTCGTACTCTTGCCGCAGCCCGACGGACCGACAAGCACGACGAACTCGCCATCGCTGACGTCGAGATCCACCCCGTGGACGGCCACGGTACCGGTCTGGTCGGGGTAGATTTTCCGGATGCCCTCCAGTCTTACGCGCGCCATCGTTCCTCGGCTGCAGAATGAGTGATTCGTACGGATTTCCCGACGGTTTTCTCTGGGGTGCGGCCACGTCGGCCTACCAGATCGAGGGATCGCCGCTGGCAGATGGTGCGGGAGCGAGCACCTGGCACCGCTTCTCGCACACACCAGGGATGACGACGAACGGAGAGACGGGCGACGTCGCGTGCGACCACTATCGCCGGTACCGGTCGGACGTCGGCCTGATGACGGAGCTGGGGCTCAAAGCCTACAGATTCAGCATTTCCTGGAGTCGCGTGTTGCCCGAAGGCACCGGTCGCGTGAATGAGGCCGGACTCGATTTCTACTCGCGACTGGTGGACGCGCTGCTCGAGCATGGAATCACGCCGAATGCGACGCTTTATCACTGGGACCTTCCCGCCGCGCTCGAGGACCGCGGCGGCTGGCTCAATCGAGACATCGCGGAATGGTTTGCTGACTACGCGACGATCATGTTCGACAGGCTCGGCGATCGCGTACCGATGTGGGCGACGATCAACGAGCCGTGGGTGATAATGGATGGCGGCTACATGCACGGAAAACTCGCGCCTGGCCATCGCAACATGTACGAAGCGCCGATCGTTTCGCACAACGTGCTTCGCGCTCACGGGCAAGCGGTGCAGGCGTTTCGCGCCAGTCAGAGCTCGGGGAAGGGTCAGATAGGAATCGTGGTGAATCTTGAGCCCAAGTACGCCGGGTCGGATTCTGCGGAGGATCTTGCCGCCACGGCACGGGCCGACGCCTACATGAATCGCCAGTATCTCGATCCCCTCGTGCTCGGCAAGTATCCGGACGAGATGGCGGAGATATTCGGCGATGCCTGGCAGGAATGGTCGCCGGGCGACATGCGGCTGATCAGGGAGAAGATCGATTTTCTCGGAATCAACTACTACACCCGCAGCGTGACCCGCCACGATGAGCACTGGCTTCCCGTTCGCGCGAGCGGCATCGCTCAGCCGCGCCACGTTCACACAGAAACCGGATGGGAAGTGTACCCCGAGGCGCTCACGCGTGTCCTGCTCTGGGTCAAGGAGCGGTACGGCGACATGCCGCTCTACATAACGGAGAATGGGGCCGCCTTCTACGATGCTCCGGCGCCGATTGACGGCGTGGTCGACGATCCGTTGCGCGTCGCTTATTTGCGGGGACACCTGCGTGCAGCGCGAGAGGCGATGCGGCAGGGGGTGTCGCTGCACGGATACTACGCCTGGTCTCTCCTCGACAACTTCGAGTGGAGTCACGGAACTTCGAGGCGCTTCGGGATCGTCCACGTTGACTACGCGACGCAGCAGCGCACGATCAAGTCGAGCGGGGCTTACTACTCGAGCGTGATCCGGACGAACGGGGCGGCGCTGGACGAATAATCGAGCGGTGCTCTTCACTCGCTCAGTACCGGAACGTGATGACAGCGGGAAGGCTGCGCACGACGACTTCGCCCGCGCCCGGGGTCACGCCGGCTCCGTTCACCAGCACCTGTCGCAATGGGCGATCCGACGGTGAGCGAACGACTAGTCCTCCGGAGGGAATCCGAATACCGGTTTCAATCCTGATTTCCAGCTCTTCGCCGGCCGCGCGCATGTCGTAACTCAGGGGGCCGTAGTGCGTGGAAAGTCCGTGGAGGCTCACACCGTTTTCCTCGCGCACCCATTTCTCCGGTATGCCGGCCCCGATCACGAGCGAGGAGTCGGACTCGCGCTCGTATGCGAACATGTCGAGAGTGGACCGGATGAAGTCAGATCCCACCCACGTGTGCGGCATGTCGCCGATGAAATTCGGAGTGAGCGAATCGCGCCAGACCACTTCGGCCCACTGATGCCATGCCTTTGGTCGCTGGTACTGGAAAAGGAAATCCGCGATCTCGTGGGGTTCGCTCCTATATCCCATCCGAAGAAACGTGCCGACGACCCGCCACTCGTAGGGCGTGTAGATCTCCCACGAATTGGCGTCATCACGCCGAGTCAAGAAGTTCTCGTAGTACTTCAAAAACGTGCGGGTGAGAGCTGGCTGGGGAAGATAGGCCAGCTCGTCCGCCGGATTCACCGCGATGGTCGTGGACGTGGCGTCGAAGTCTCCCAGCTCAGCCGCACCGGGGATGTAGTCGATCCTGTGCTGAACCATCGAAAGCCGAATCGACGCATAGAAGTCCTTGCGGAAATCGTCGCGCACGGCTGCATAGCGAGTTGCCTCGGGCTTGCCGAGCGTCTTCGCTATCTCCGCGGCGTCCTTGAATCCTCGCAAGGCGAAGAAATCGTCCCAGTAGGAATGCATCGGCTTCGCCGAATAGCCTTCGTGACTGATGGACTGCGGCATGAGACCGAAGAACACCCGCTTGTCGCCGGAGCGGTATTCCCCGGTCGTTAGCGAAAGGCGGAGGGAATCCATGAACGCGAACGCGCGGGACACGTTCGGCCACGTTCTCTCCAGCAGCTGCCGGTCTCCGGTATGCCGAAAATATTCGGCGATCAAATAGATGAATTCGCCGTGGCTGTCGTTCTCGGGGACGGGATCGGCGCCGCGCGCATCCACGCAGCAGGGAATCTTGCCGTTCTCGAACTGGAAGCGGGCATACCAGTCTATGAAATCCCGTACTTCCCCATATTGACCGAGCCGCAGTAGCGCGGCTGAGGTGAGCGCGCCATCGCGGATCCACGAGCGCTCGTATGATCGCGATCCCGGTTGAATCGCGGGTCCGTCACGGTTGATGAGGATGTAGGCGAGATTTGCCCGAATTGTACTGGTGAATCGCGATGCCGAAGAAGGGAGTCGGATGTCTACGCGGCCGAGCTTCTCCCGCCATCCCGATTCGACCGCCTCGAGCTGGCTGCGCACCCAGTTGCGTCCGCACTGCTCGAACGATGAGCCGCGTAAACAGGAAGGTCCAGCGGCGTGCAGCGGAATCGCGACATCAATCGTGGAGTCGGAATTGGGCCGAAGCCGGACGTCCCAGGCGAGCGCGCCGGAGACCCGTCCGAGCTGATCCTGAACACTGGTTGCGGATGGCAGCCGCGACAGCCGAAGCATGTCAACGATATTTCCCTCGTCGAACGACATCGCTCCGAAGCGGGATGCGGGCGTAAGAGGGATCACGGTGCGATCGGCGTTGACCTGAACGCGGCGCCCGTCGTACGAGATGCTGTCAATGGTCGCCACGCCACCCTGCGTGTTCAGGAACTGCCATGGCGGATTCACCTGGAATGGCCTGATCGCCAGATATAGCGTCGCGCGCTGAGGCAGAAACGCCGGATTGCGAATGCGATAGCGAGCATAAAGAACCGACGAGTCGGGTGCTCCGGCAGCGAAGGCCGTGACGGTCATCTCGAGTCGAGGTGTTTTCCACGTGACATAAGGGATGGGCAGGTCATTGCCCACCGATCCGGCGATTCTCGACGCGTCGTTCCAGGTGATCAGTCGTCCGTCGGTGAAAAGGAACGGCTCGACGGAGAACTGTCCCTTGCCCGATTCGAGCGTGCCTTGCTCGTCAATGAGCGCTTCGCGGGTGTCTCCACTCACTCCGATCACCGTCCAGTACGACTGCTTTCCGGAGAAATACCTCGGATAACTCCCGGACGGGGCGTCGCGCGCAACGGCCGAGAAGAAGTCGTTCTTCGTCGCGGACCAGGCGAGCGGCTTGACCGAGATTTCCTTCAGACCGATGACGTAGGGGGCCGATGTCTTGAACTTTGGCTGGGGTGAAAAAGCAAGACGGATGTAGCGTGCGTCGGACTCGGGGAGATAGAGGTAATCCCGCGATGCCATGCTGCGTCCGACGGTGTAGACCTTCGAGAACGCCGTCCCGTTGACTGATGTGCTGACCGCGTATGACGCCGGGCGGAGATTCTTTTCCCAGTCGATGACCAGTCCGCCGAACTCCCTCCGCTTGAGGAAGTCGATATCCAGACGCTTATTACCGGACTCTCCTCCCAGGGTCATCCTCGGCTGAAGATTGTAGACGCCCTGAGGCTCGAGTGGCGTCAGCTCGAGGTCGTCGATCCAGACCGTACCCTTGCCTCCGGTACCGGCGGTGATCGCGATCTCGATGCCCGCGACCTCCTTCATGTCTCCGCCGCCGAGCGGTCCCCACGCGAAGGTGATGTGCCGCTTCTTCCGTGTGATCTTTCGCCACTCGGCCGGGAAGAAAAATTCCGGCTGATTGGACCACCACACATTGTCGCCGCTCGGATCGATCAGCTTGAACTCGAGCGTGTTCACCGGAGCCTCGCCGCGAATCGAGAACGAGAACTCATAGTTGGCGGGCAGCGCCAGCTTCACGTCGCGGTGAATGACGGCGTATCCGCCGTGTCCATGAAAATCGAAGTCGAGCCGCATGGACTTGCCGCGCGCGCCCATGTCCTGTCCGATGCTCAGCGAGACATCATCGGAAGGAACCGCTTTCCATCCGGCGACGGACTCGAAGTCGTCGATGACGATTTCGGGCTGAAGCAGCAGCATCGCGGCGAGAGCGGAGAAAAGCGCGATCATCCTTTCACGCTGCCCGCCATGACGCCCTGGATGTAGTACCGCTGAAGGAAGAGAAAGACGAGCATGACCGGAACGACCGTTATCACGGAGCCGGCCATCATCAGCTCCGTGTCCTGCACGTGCTCGCCGGCGAGATTCGCGAGCGCCACGGGAAGCGTGTAGCGGGACTCGTCGCTCAAGACGATGAGAGGCCACATGAAGTCGTTCCAGGTTGCGAGGAAGGTCCAGATGGCCAGAGTCGCGAGGATCGGAACGATTCCCGGAACCACTATCGACCAGAAGATCCGGAACTCGGATGCGCCATCTACGCGAGCGGCGTCGAGCATCTCGTCGGGGATGGCGAGCGCGTACTGGCGAACGAGGAATATTCCGAAGATGCTCGCCAGCCCGGGGATGATCACGCCCCAGTACGTATTGATCAGCCCGAGGTTCTTGAGGAGGAGAAACAGCGGAAGCATGGCGACCTGAACGGGAAGGACAAGGCCTGTGGACAGCGCACGGAACAGCCGGTCGCGTCCTCTGAAGCGCAGCTTCGCGAACGCATAGCCGGCCAGCGAATTGATGGCGAGCGAGCTCAGCGTCACCACGAATGCAACGAACGCGCTGTTCAGCAGGTACCGCCCAAGGTTCAGGCGCGTGAACAGATCGACGTAGTGATCGAAGGTCACCCGGCTCGGAAAGAACCGCGGAGGAAATGAGCTCGCCTCGCCCGATGGCATCAGCGAGGCGGATACCATCCAGACCATCGGGAGGAGAGCCATGACCGCGCCGATCAGCAGGAGCGCGTAGAGGAGAACGCGCGCGAACCGTTCGCGCTGGCGCGCGGATGACATCGGGTCGCGGTGCAGGGTGGCGGTCATGCGCGCTCTTTCTGGAGGCGGAACTGCACCAGCGTCGCCAGCAGTATGACGATGAAGAGCACGAACGCTATGGCCGCGGCGTATCCCATCCTCCACCAGCGGAATCCTTCCTCATACATCAGAAGCACGACGCTCGTCGTGCTGCGAAGCGGACCCCCCTGCGTCATCACGTACGGCTCGGCGAACAACTGGAAGTAGCCGATCATCGTGATGACCGTCACGAAGACCAGGGTCGGCGACAGCATCGGCAAGGTGATGTTGAAGAAGCGGCGGAAGGGGCCGGCTCCGTCGATCGCGGCCGCGTCATACAGCTCTTCGGGAATCGCCTGAAGCCCGGCGATGAAGATGAGCATGTTGTATCCGAAGCTCTTCCAGACCGCCATGAGGATTATCGCCGGCATGGCCCAGTGCGGATCTCCGAGCCAGTCGATCGGGGCGATGCCGATTGCGCCGAGGAGGTAGTTGAAGAGGCCGTAGCGCGTGTGGTAGAGATAGCGCCAGACGATCGCGACGGCGACGAGGGTCGTCACGAAGGGAGTGAAATAGATTGTGCGGAACAGTCCCTTGAACCGCACGAGCTTCGAGCTCAACAGGAGAGCCGCTCCGAGCGAGACGGCGATGGTGAGCGGACCGCCGACAAACGCGAAATAGAAAGTGTTCCTGAGAGCTACCCAGAAGTCGTGGGTTCGAAGAAGGCGTGAGTAGTTCGCCAGTCCGACGAACCGCGTGTTCCCGGGATCTGCTATTCCGTACAGATCGAAATCGGTGACACTGAGGAGGAGAGAGGCGGCGACGGGTAAGAAGAAGAACACCCCGATGAGCGCGAGAGCCGGCGCGAGAAAAAACCAGGCGGCGGTATTCGCCTCTGAGGGGATTCGAAGCCGCGAAGTCTTCACCTTGCCGCGACCGACCGACGCGACAAAAGCCATCGCCGTTTCTCGAGAAGATTGTCGACGTCGCGATCCAGTGCCGTCATCGCCTGCTTTGGAGTCTGCCGGCCACGCACGGCCCGCTCTCCATGCTCGAAGATTTTCGTGGCGATCTGCTCCCACTCGGGCACTTGTGGTGTGGGAACGACGCGCTCGAGCTGCTCACGGAACGCTGCGGCGTAGCGATTTCCGGCAAGAGACGAATCCATCCATGCGGTGCGGCGGGCCGGGAGATCGCCGGTCAGATGATGAAATTCCACCTGTACATCCGTACGGGAGAGATACTCCATCAGAGCCCAAGCTTCGCGCTTGTGCTGGCTTCGCCGGAACAGCGACAGAGTTGCGCCGCCGGCGAGGGAGACGCCGGGCCCGTCCACACCCGGAAGTGGAGCGGTCATCCATTTGTCCTGCATGTTCTTCGGCAGGCGGCTGCTGAACTCTCCGATCTGCCATGGACCGCTGATGTACATCGCGATGTTTCCGCGCTCGAACTCCTGGTAGAGATTCGATATCTCGGTGCCGCTCAGAGCTGGAGCGAGGCCGTCGCGAAAAAGGCTCACGTAGAAATCGAAGCCCTTGAGGAACTGCGGCTGACTGAACGCGCCGAACCGTCCCGCGTCCCGCAGCAGCGGTGATCCCGCCTGAAGTCCGAGAATCACCACCGGCGGCCACTCAGTGATGGGTATCAGCAGGGGATACTGATGGGCTCCCATACGTGACTTGATCCGGCGCATCGCTTCCTGCCAATCGGCCCAGGTCGACGGCATCCGTTCGTAGCCCGCATTGGCAAGCAGGTCCGTTCGATAGAAGATGACGCGGGTGTCTACGTACCAGGGAATGCCGTAGGTAGTGCCGTCCACTACGTTGGTGCTCCAGATTCCGGGGAAATAGTCGCTACGTACGACGTCGCGTGAAGCCGCGACTCTCTGGTCGAGCGGCTCGAGCGCGTCCAGGGCAACGAATTCCGGGACCCAGGTATTGCCGAGCATCGCAATGTCAGGCGTTGCGTCTCCTACAAAGGCAGTGAGCAGCTTCTCATGCGCGGCTGACCATGGGATCTGCTGCACATCCACCTTGATTCCGGGGTGCTCACGCTCGAACGCTGGAACGAGCTGCGATACGACTTCGCCTTCGCGACCCATCGCCCACAGTCGCAGTGTGGTCTGCTGATCGGTCGACGCGGGTGAGCAGGCTATACCCGCGGAGAGGACAGCGAACATGACGGAGGCCTGGATGAATGCCGCCCGTCTGCAGCACGCCAGGAGCAATCTCCGGCTACTGATCGAGCCACCCACCGGTGAAACCGGCCCGCTTCAGTCCGCGCACGATGTGCGGGTTCTTGCGCATGGTCCGCCAAATCAGGTCGGAGCGATAGTTCTCGATCATGGCGATGATCGGTCCCTGATCGATGCCCAGGTAATCCGTGTCGAACCAGCCGATTCCGCGAACCACCCGCCCGTGTTGCGGCTTGATGTCGAGGTCGAAAGTGGGGTTGAACGAGTCCACGAACCCGTATGTCGAGAACAGATCGTCGCCGTACCTCTCGCGCATCGCAACCAATGCAGGTATTGCAATCTCGGGTGCGAACGCCACCGAGCCTCCGGCAGCGGTCGGAGCGAGCGTGCCATCATCACGTATCTCTCCCGCCGCCGCGCCGCGCGCCGAATACGTCCAGAACAGTCGCCGGCGTCCGCCAATATCGAGCGTCGTATCGAGCGGCCCGTCAGCCGCGGTGAGTCCCCAGATGTCCGGTCCGTAGTCCTTCCACGCGCCGGGATTGGCGATTGCGTACGCGCGCTGCGAGTAAGTCGCTCTCCTCGAGTTCTCGAAGTAGTCGATTCCTTTCCCCCGCATGTACTCGTCGCGGATTCCGCGGAAATCGATCCAGATGTGAGAGTACTGGTGTCCGAACAGCGGCGCGAAGTTCAGGTGCGAGTACCCCTGAAATTCGCCCCACCTGTAGGTCGAGGTGAACCCGCTCCACGCGGAAGGATCGATCGGGTAGGTGGGAGAGCCTAGCGCGAGAACGTAGAGGATCATTCCCTCGTTGAACCCCCGCCAATCGGATTCGACGAACCCCCGCTCCGGCCGCCAGCCCATGTTCACAAGCGGCGCATTGGGGCGGATCCATTGCCAGTCTACGCGGAAGTAGAGCGAATCGGCGTACGCGCGGATTGCCGTCTCGGTGGGATCGGGGCCGGTGAAATACGACTGACTGAACAGCGCACCTGCGAGAAGAAGAGATGTATCTATTGTAGAGAGCTCCACCTGCTCGAACCGCTTTCCTGTCTCCATGTTGAGGAAGTGGTAGAAGAAACCCTTGTATCCGCTGACGTTCGTTGCCTCCGGTCCCTGCGGTGCCCGGTACATGAAACGCAGCGTGTTCAGCGTCCGCTCGGCCGCTTGTTCGCGCGTGACATATTTGTGCTCGACGCCGACGGGATAGGCGGTCAGCGCGAATCCGATGGCGGCGACGCTGGAGAAGCTCTTGGTGGGCCAGCGATCGGGACTCAGACCTGTCGTGTGATCGCTCCGTTCCCAGAACCAGGCGAACGTGCGCTGCTGGAGCGTATCGAGGAACGCCTGCTGGCGTGGGGTAATCTGCGCCGACGGTTGTGTCGGCGGCGGAGCGACGGGACCGACCTGCGTCGCCGTGCAGCCAGCGGCGACGAGCAGCAGAGTGAGCGGCAGCCGCTCGAATGCCTTACGAAAACGACTCATGTGGCGATCTCCATCTGGCCGCGGTCGCAAAAATCAGAGGAGCGGCCGCAGGGCACCGTAATCGGTACCCTGCGGCAAAGAAGCTAGAAGTTCAATTCTGCACCCAGCTGGTACCTCCGTGCGTCGGTGACAATGCAGTCGGGACTGCCGAAGTCCTTATCGCTTCTATTGCCGGTCTTGTAGCAACCGAAGTTGTCGCGGTTCAACGCGTTGAAAAGGTCGAGCGTTATGCCAAATGCCGTCGTCGTTCGCCCGAAGCTTGGGAAGTCCTTCCGGAACCGCAGATCGAGGTTCCGATAAGGGAACGTGCCCGGCACAGTGAAGCCTCCGCGTTCCCACTGATTGCCTGTAGTTCCCTCTCCACAGAACCGTTTCGGACATCCGATGTCCATCTTGTACTTGCCGCCGAGCGTCAACAGCCCGGAGAACTGAATCCCGAAGGCGTACGGTAGATCCGTGATCCAGTTGGCAACGACGCGCTGTTTCTCATCGTTGGACGGGTGCTTCGGAATGCTCAAGGCGTTGGGGAAAGCGAAGTCATCGTTGAGACCGTCGACACCCTGCACCGAGCGATTGGCGTAGGTGTACGCCAAGCCGACGCCCCAACCGATCGAGCTCTCGGAAACGCGCTGGTACGGCCGATCCACCTGGACCTGGATGGCATCGTACCATGTCTTCTTGTCGTTGGTCGAATAGATGAAGTTGCTGAAGCCGTGTGCGCCGATGTTGAAGTCGCGGCAGCACCGTCCGTCCGGATTGACGCCGACGTTCGCCCAGTTAAGCACCATCTGGTCCTCGCCCTCCACATTCGCGTACGTGGCGGAGATCGCGAAATCGCCAAGAAGCTGACGGATACCCACGTTCATCTGCGTCGAGTACGGCACCTTCGCCTCGCTGTCGATCAGCCAGGCCTCCGGCCGGCCCGAAGAGTGGACCAGCGCATCCAGAGTTGCCTTGTCGGCACTGAGATAGGTATCGCTCCACGCCACCTGCCCCGCGCCAGGCGCTACCCCCTTGGGCGCGAACCGCACCGTGAACTCGGGATGGCTCAGCTTCAGCTTCTCGTCTACCGCATAGAGATCGAACGGTATGCGATCGTAGTAAATGCCCCAGCCGCCGAAGACCGTCGTTCTGCTGTTCTTATCGACCGCGTAGGAGAAGCCGAGACGCGGTTGAACGGCGCCATAGAAGGGCTTGCGATTGCTTCCCGTGCTGATGTAGCGGCTCAGATCGAGTGGAGTGATGAGTTGACTGTTGTAGCGGGTAAGCGTGTCCACGACCATCTGTGGTGTCACGTAATCGCGGTTCAGCATGTGGGACTCATAGTCCCATCGTACGCCTACATTGAACGTCAGCCGCGGGACCGGGCTCCAATCGTCCTGCAGGTAGACGCCGAGCTGATTGTTGCTCGTATTCAAATTTCCGTCGCCTGTGCCGTACACCAGCTGAAACGGCGACCGGAAGCCGTAGTTCACCCCGTTTTCGATATTGCTGTACACGAACTCGGGCGTGTTCCGGTTGCCTTTGAAGATGTCGTACTTCACGAAGTCGAGGCTCATACCACCCTTGACGATGTGCTCTCCGGCCATCTGGAATCCGGAGTAGGTGACGTCGTCACGCAGGCCAAGCCGCTTCTGTATGAAGTCCTGAGTGCTGAGGTTGCTGCCGATTCGTGCTTCACCATTCGGGTAGAAGATCAGGCGCGAAGGCATTCCCGGAGTATTGGGTGCCGGATTACGGCGGAAGCGCGAGTAGTCGACCTTCGCTTCGTTGAGCAGTGGTCCGGAGAAGTAATTGTACTTCAGCTGCCCGATGGAAACGTTCTGTCGGAAGTCCACCGCGGACTGGAATCCGACGTTTCCGCCGAAGTCCCGCACATCCGTCTCGTTACGATGGCTGAAGCTGAGCTCGGCCGAGGACTTGTCACTGATGGCGTCGGTCAGCTTGCCGAAAAGCAGCGTCTCACGGAAAGGTGACGTGAAGTTGCCGTTGTACTGTGTGAGATTGACCGAGTCCAGCGCCGCGATCCCGGTCGGGGGAGTGGCGAAGCTCACGCGGTTTGCGCGGTCCTGGTAATTCCCCTCGTACGAACCGAAGACGTGAATCTTGTCCTTGATAATGGGACCGCCCCCACTCAGGGCGGCGAGAGTTCGCTTGTAGTCAGGCTTCTTGAACGCCGGATTATTGTTCTTGTCGCGGCGCTGGAAGCTGTCGAGCCCTACCATGCCTTTGTTCTGGAAGCCGAACAACGCATTGCCAGTCCAGGTGTTGCCTCCCGACTTCGTCGTCGCCGTAATGATGGCGCTGGAGGCTTTCTGGTATTCGGCTTTGAAATTCTGACTGATGACCCGGTACTCCTGGATCGCGTTGCGCGGGAATGGATTACCGCGGCTTGCGTCCTGGCCGGCGACGCCACCGGCAGTCAGATCGTTCTTGAGGCTGGTGCCGTCAACGAAGAGGTTGACCGAGTTCGCCGACTGACCGCCAGCCGAGAAAGTTCTGAACTGTCCGTTGACTCGATCTTCCGTGACCGTGATGCCAGGGGTAAGCGCGGCGAGGTCGAGAAAGTTGCGACTCGGAGTCGGCAGCTTTTCGATCTGCGCCTGCGTCACGTTGGTGGCCACCTCGGAGGTGCGGGTCTCGACGGTGGGCGCCGCCTGAATGAGCACCGTCTCAAGCTGCGCCGCCTGCTCCGAGAGGGAGAAGTCCTGGATCTGTGTCGCACCGATCTGAACGACCACGACCCGCGTTTGCGGCGCACTGCCTATCCGGCGAATGGTCATTTCGTACGTCGCCGGGGCAAGGCCGGCCAGAGTGTAGGAGCCGTCGTCTCGGGTCATGGTGCCCCGCTGCACTCCGGTCGCGGGGTTTCTCAGCTGGATCTGCGCGCTGCTCACGGCGGTTCCGCCGGAGGTCACTGATCCTCGAATGGTGCCGGTAGTGGTCTGCGCAAAGGCACTGGCCGCCGTCAGGGTGACGAGAGCAATGACCGCGAGTGCGACCGCTCGACAAAATCGCTGCAGCTTGAACTTGTCCGTAATCATTTACGTATCTCCGGTTGTTGTGGTGTTGCAACGAGCCATCTGCGTTCACGAGCGAGGGACTTCAGCGCGGTTTTCCGACGTGACGAATCGGGGGCGGTCGCTCGGCGTATGGCGCGCCGGTTGATCGGCGGACGACGAGCTCGGTGGGCACGCGCACGTGCTGGCGTGCGTGCTCGTTCTTGTGTGTGATCGCATGGAGCAGGATCTCGACAGCCCGCGCTCCAAGATCCGAGATGGGGACCCTGACCGACGAGAGCGGGGGATCCATGTAGCGCGCGAGCGGGATGTCGTCGAATCCTGCGACAGCCATGTCCTCTGGGACGCGCACGCCCGACTCCCGAAGCGCACTCAGCGCCCCTATCGCCATCGAGTCGTTCGCTGCGAAGATCGCGGTGGGGCGGGGCTTCGCCGCAAGGAGCTCCAGAGTGGCGGCGTATCCGCCGGCTTCGGTAAAGTCTCCGTCGAGCTCGAGCGATCGCTCCGGCGCAATGCCCGCCTCACGCAGCGCAGTGCGATATCCTCGCAGTCTCTCGGCAGCGTCGTAGTTCCCGGGCGCACCCTTGATGATCGCGATTCGCCGGTGGCCAAGTGAGATCAGGTGTCTGACCATCTCGCGGGCGCCGCGAGAATTCTGGATGATGACGGAATCGGCGTCATGGCCTATTGACGCGGAGCAGAGGAGGACGACGGGCAGGCTGGCGGGAACGTTGAGGAGCGAATCGGCGTTGATGTCAGGTGACATCAGCAGTACGCCGTCAACGCGCCCGCGCATGGCGCGCATGGCTTCCTCGGTCTCGGTGCGGCCCTCCCAGGAGCGTGAGACGAGAATGTGATAGCCGCTGCGGCGGGCAGTGAGATCGATCCCGTGGATCAGCTCGGAGAAGAACTCGCCAAAGAGGTCAGGGAGCAGCACGCCGAGCGTGTTTGTCCGGTTGGTGATCAGGCTGCGTGCTCCGCCGTGGGGTGCGTAGCGAAGAGCGGTGGCGACGTCCCTTATCCGGCGGGCGGTCTCCGCGCGCACGACTGCCGCGTCGTTGAAGACGCGGGACACGGTCGCTACGGATACGGAGGCCTCTCGTGCAACGTCCTTTATTGTTGCCATCGCCCCACGGGTTGACGGACAGGCCAGAATGTAATCGTTTACATCCGGACGCGTAAGAAGTTTTTTTTCAACCCTCTCTGCCCGGGCTATCAGAAGACCATCCTCGTCAACGCGCTCCCTTGACGGGGACCCCGCGGTCCGGATGCTGGACACGGCCAATACGCCGCTGCCGAGGATCGCGGTCCTCGGCCAGGTTCCTTATACCACCATCGTGAGCGGTGCCGGGAGTGGGGTGAGCCGACACGGCGACATCGCGGTTAATCGGTGGAGAAACGACAGCACACGCGACGCCTACGGACAGTGGTGCTATCTGAGGGACGTGCGGACGGGGAGAATCTGGTCCGCGGGTCATCAGCCGGTCTGCGCGGACTCTTCCTGGTACCGCGTGGCGCTGGCGAATGACCGTGTGACGTTTCACCGCCGCGATGGGAGCTTCGAGACTCTTACCGAGATAGTCGTCGTTCCCGGCGCGCCCGCCGAAGCGCGGCGGGTCGTCGTCTCGAACCTGTCGGACGCCGAGACGGAGATCGAGCTCACGAGCTATCAGGAGATCGTGCTGGCACCGCCTGTCTCCGACCGGGGACACCGCGCGTTCGGCAACCTGTTCGTGCAGACGGAGTGGCTGCCCGGGAGCGGATCCATTCTCGCCATGCGGCGGCCGCGCTCGGCGAAGGACAAGCCGGCGTGGTGCGGTCACACCATCGCGGCGGGCAGCGTCGGCAGCAGCTCGATCAGCTGCGAGACCGATCGTGCGCGTTTCATCGGGCGCGGACGCTCGTCGCGGAATCCAGTCGCGATGGACAATCCCGGCGAACTGTCGGGTACTGTCGGCGCGGTGCTCGATCCGGTTGTCGCATTGAGGACGAGGCTGCTCATTCCCGCTGGCGAGTCGGCGCGAGTCATCTTCACGACCTTCGTCGCCGAGAAGCGCGATGAGGCGGTGCGGCTCGCCGGTTTCTATCATGTCATGGGCGATGCGGAGAGAGCATTCGATCTCTCTGCTGCGGAGGGAGAGCGGGAGCTTGGCGAGCTGGGTATCACTGCCGTCGCTGCGGCCGCGTATCAGGATATGGCTGGCGTGCTGCTCTACGGATCGCCTCCAGCGGGCGCGCTCGCGGCAGGACGCGGGGACGACGAACCGGGACGGGCTGAGCTCCTCGCGATGGGGATCACCGGGGAGTGGCCGATCCTCCTTGCAACCGTACAGACACTGGACGGCGTAGCTCGCGTGACGGAGCTCCTCACGTTGCATCGGTACTGGCGGTGCAAGGGAATCGCCTGCGATCTCGTCATTCTCTGCGGGGTGGCTCAGAGCGATCAGCAGCTGAAGGATGAGGTCGTCTCGATCGTGATCGCGTCCGGTGAAAGCGACCTGCTCGATCAGCCGCGGGGCGTGTTCGTCCGCCGAAGCGACGCGCTCCGGCCGAAGGACGTCGAGCTGCTGGGGTCGAGCGCGCGGATTCGAGTGGACTGCAGCGGACCGACAATGATCGAGATCGCCGATGGCTGATCGGGAGGATGCGAGCTTGCCCGGTCTGGCGTGCTTCAACGGGCTGGGCGGATTCAATGCTCGAGGGGAATATGAGATCAGGCTGAGCGGCGAGCAGCTTCCTCCCGCTCCGTGGACGAACGTGATCGCCAATCCCTCGGGCGGCTTTCTCGCGAGCGAAAGCGGAGCCGGCCCGACCTGGGCGGTCAACAGCAGCTTTTTCCGCCTCACTCCGTGGGAAAATGATCCGGTTTCGGATCCTCCGGGGGAATGCATATATCTGCGCGACGACGACAGCGGCGACATATGGACGGCCACGCCGGCGCCGATTCGCGAGACGACGCGCTACACGACGCGTCACGGCGCCGGCTACTCGGTCTTCGAGCACACTCACGACGGAATCGTGACGAATCTCCGCGTGGGGATGCCGGAAGCCGACACCGTGAAAATCCAGGTGCTGTCCCTCACGAATTCGGGACCGCATTCCCGGAGAATCACGATCACCAGCTACGTCGAGTGGGTGCTGGGCATAGACCGCGAGAGGACGCAGGGCCACGTGCGGATCGAGATGCTGCCCGACAGGAGTATCATGCTTGCATCGAACACTTTCGAGGCGGAGCTGGCGAGTCAGGTGGCATTCTCGGTCCTGGGTGAACGGTTGTCGGCATTCTCCGCCGATCGCAGGAGCTTCATCGGGCGCAACGGAGCGCTCTCATCTCCAGCAGCGCTTCGGCGTGACGGCCTCGACGGAAGCGTCGACGGTGTTGCCGACCCGTGTGCCGCGCTGCAAACGCGTCTCGAGCTCGTGCCCGGCGAGACGCGCGAGGTAACCATTTTGCTGGGCTCCGGGAATGGCCGAGAAGAGGCGCTCACGCTGGCGGAGCGATACAGGGCGCCGTGCGATGCGAATGCCGCTCTCGATCGGTCGGCGGCGGGATGGCGTACCCGACTGGGCACGATCCGGGTGACGACGCCGGAGCCGACGTTCGATCTCATCCTGAATGAGTGGTCGTTGTATCAGGCATTGTCCTGCAGGATGTGGGGCAGAATCGCGTTGTACCAGTCGAGCGGGGCGTTCGGATTCAGGGACCAGCTCCAGGACGTGATGGCGTTCGTTTACGCGGAGCCGCGCCTCGCCCGCGATCATATCGTCCACGCTTCGTCCAGGCAGTTCGAGGAAGGCGACGTTCAGCACTGGTGGCATCCACACAGCGGAAGGGGCGTACGGACGCGTTTCGCGGATGACCTGATCTGGCTGCCCTACGTGGTCAATCATTACATGCGAGTCGTTGGTGATACTTCGATCCTGGACGAGAGAACCCCGTACCTGAAATCGAGGCTCCTTCAATCGGACGAAGACGAGCTGTACGAGGTGCCCGATGTCTCGGAGTGCGTCGAATCGGTCTACGATCACTGCGTGAGGGCGCTTAGGCGCGCGTGCACCGTGGGCGCGCACGGGCTTCCGCTGATCGGTGGCGGCGACTGGAATGATGGGATGAACCGGGTGGGCAAAGAGGGGAAGGGCGAGAGCGTATGGCTCGCCTGGTTTCTCTGCATGACGCTGCGAGAATTCGCCGGCCACTCGAGGGCGCGAGGCGATCACGTGGCCGCGGATGAATTCACGGCGCTGGCAAATTCGTACAACGAGGCGGTGGAAAGGACGTCGTGGGATGGAGCCTGGTACCGGCGTGCCTATTACGACGACGGTGCACCTCTGGGCTCGCGTGACAACGCGGAATGCAGGATTGACTCGATCGCGCAGAGCTGGAGCGTTATCTCGGGGGCAGGCGAACCCGATCGCGCCGTTATGGCCATGCAATCGTTCGACGAACATCTCGTGCGTGACGACGCGCGCCTGCTGATGCTGCTGACGCCTCCTTTCGACCGGGGGGCGCACGACCCGGGGTACATCCAGGGGTACCTTCCCGGCGTACGCGAGAATGGAGCCCAGTATACTCACGCGGCATTGTGGGCAGTGCTTGCCACCGCGATGCTCGGCAAGGGAGACCGGGCGTTCGAGCTCTACCAGATGATCAATCCGGTGACCCACGCGTTGAGCCCGGAGGCGGTTTCCATCTACAAGGTAGAGCCCTACGTCGTCGCCGCCGATGTGTACACGGCCGAGGGACATCTTGGGCGCGGAGGGTGGACCTGGTACACGGGCTCTGCCAGCTGGCTTTATCGCGTGGGACTCGAGGCAATCCTCGGGTTCACCAAACGCGGAGGCACATTGAGCGTGGATCCGTGCATTCCCTCAGTCTGGCGGGAGTTTGCGCTCGAGTACCGGCATGGAGGGACATCATACTCGATCACCGTCAGGAATCCGGACGGGGTGCAGCGCGGTGTGGCTTCGACGACTGTCGGCGGCGTCCGGATCGAAGGCCCGATCGAACTGGTGGACGATGGCCGCCGTCGCGAGGTGGTCGTAACACTCGGGCGGTGAAACGGCCGGCCCGTCTCGCTGAAGGTCAGTCGATTTCCATCACTCTTCGGCCATGAACGGGTACCTGTAATCCGTCGGCGGAGAAAAGGTCTCCTTGATGTTCCGCGCGCTCACCCAGCGGGTGAGGTTGAGCTTCGATCCCGCCTTGTCGTTCGTCCCCGATCCGCGGGCGCCGCCGAAAGGTTGCTGGCCCACCACTGCGCCAGTGGGTTTGTCGTTCACGTAGAAGTTTCCGGCAGCATTGCGCAAAGCCACCGAAGCAGTGCGCACCGCGGCGCGATCGCGCGAGAACACCGCGCCGGTGAGCGCGTACGGCGACGTCCGGTCAACCGTCTCCAGCGTCTCCTCCCACTTGGCATCGGGATAGACATGCGCAGTAACGACGGGCCCGAAGATCTCCTCGCAGAGAAGCTTGTACGCCGGATCGCGCGTCTCGATGAGAGTCGGTTCGATGAAGTATCCATCGTCGCCGTGCGCTCCGCCGCCGGCGATGATCCTTGCGTTGGCGCGGCCGTGCGTTATGTACTCGCCGATCTTGTCGAACGCTTTCCTGTCGATCACCGCACCCATGAAGTTGCGGAAATCGGCGGGGTCGCCCATCCTGATCTCCTCCATGATCGCGACGGTGCGGTCGCGCACTTCGGGCCAGATTGACTCCGGCACGTAGATACGGCTCGCCGCCGAGCATTTCTGGCCCTGGTACTCGAATCCGCCTCTGGCTATCGCGACTGAGAGAGCGATGGGATCGGCCGAAGGGTGCGCGACGATGAAGTCCTTGCCGCCTGTCTCGCCGACGATGCGCGGATACGACCGATAATTTGACATGCTCGCCCCGATCGTCTTCCACATGCTGTTGAAGACACCGGTGCTTCCGGTGAAATGCACCCCGGCGAGATCGCGGTGTGCGAGCAGCTTGTCGGAGATCATCGCCGCGTCGCCGGGGACGAAGTTGATCACACCCGGCGGAAGTCCCGCTTCCTCGAGCAGCTTCATCAGGTAGTACGCGCTGAGCGTGGCGCTCGACGCGGGCTTCCAGATCACCGTGTTCCCCATCAGCGCCGGCGCGGTGGGGAGATTCCCCGCGATGGAGGTGAAGTTGAACGGCGTCACCGCGTAGACGAATCCTTCGAGACCGCGGTAGTCGAGCTGGTTCCACATGCTGTGATCGGACAGCGGCTGCTCGTCGTAGAGCTGCTGCGCGTAGTACGGATTGAACCGCCAGAAGTCTATCAGCTCGCATGCGGCGTCAATCTCCGCCTGAAACGCCGTCTTCGACTGGCCGAGCATGGTGGCGGAGTTGATCGTCGCGCGCCACGTAGTGGTGAGGAGCTCGGCCGCCTTGAGGAATACCGCGGCGCGATCCTCCCACGACCAGTTGGCCCAGTCGTGCTGCGCTTCGCGCGACGCGGCGATCGCGGCATCCACATCAGCGGCGGTGGCCTTGTGCCAGTCGGCAAGAACATGATGGTGATCGTGCGGCATCACCGACTGTGCCACATCTCCATTTCGCGCCTCACGTCCGCCGATGATACACGGAACGTCCGGCTTCTCGTGCGACATGGAGCGAAGGCGGTCCTTGAGCGCGGTGCGCTCGGGAGATCCGGGTGCGTAGCTCTTCACCGGCTCGTTCACCGGGGGCGGCACGCGGCGATTGCCGTTGAATCCGGAGACGACGCTCGTTGCGGGGGAGTGGGTGGAGGCGGTCATGCTCGTGGTCCTCTGTTGTGGTGCCGATGTGCTCTCAAAGATACCAGTCGCGGGAGTGGCGGCGAACCTCCGTGCATCATTCGCCGCGCGCCGAATAGCTTTAGGGATGCGAAGAACAGCCGGCGGCCTTCTGTTCACCGTCGTCCTCGCCGCGTGCGGCGGAGAGGCGGTGCAGTGGAGCGACATCGTCTACAGCGGCGCGCCCCCGGAGCCGCTGGACGCTCCGGCTGAGACCGTCGAGCCGTCGCTCGCCGCGGGAGCGTGTCGCGCATCGCTTCGGATCGCGTCGGCGGGCGGTGATTCGTTCGCTACATGGTGGCAGGTGCGCCAGGATTCGAGCGTGATGCTGATGGTGTCCCGCGCGGAGCGCGAGCCTGGCGTCGCGTGGTCTCCTCCAGTGATCGCCGATTCCACCGATCATGGCGTGAGAGGCTGCGGGCGTCCCGCGCCCGCCATCGCGGCTGACGCGGTGAGCGGTTATGTGCATCTCGCGTACTTTGCCGAACCGACCAGCGGCGCGGGACTGTTCTTCGCGCACTCGATGGACAGCGCCGCGTCATTTCACTCCCCGGTGCCGATCGTGTACGGTGAAAATCCGTCGCGTGTGAGCGTCGCCGCGGAGGGCGACAGGGTCGCGGTCGCATACGAGGATCCGAACGCAGGGCAGCCGCTGATCGGCATCGCCCTGTCGGCCACGATGGGTCACATCTTCGAGAATAGACTGAACGCGACGAGCGACAACGGGCGCGCGCGGCAGCCGGTGGTGCGACTGGCGGGCGATTCCATCCGGCTGTGGTGGAGAGAGTACTCTCCGTCTCCGACGGTGAACGCGACGCGGCCGATGTACCGTGCTGGCAGATGGGACTGAGCAACGCACGGGGCCGGGAAACTACGGTTGCACTTTTGTTCTGGCGATCTAGCTTCGCCCCTTTGCGGCAATGCGTCGCAACCGTTCCGCGCCGGGTGCGGAGCGTCACCCCGGCATGGAGAAGCGGAATGCACCGAATCGGGAAGCAGCTCTCAGCGTTGATCACTGTCGCGGCGCTCGCCGCTTTCGTTCCAGCGTCAGGCGTGAGCGCGCAGGAGAATCTCGCGAGCCGGTTCACGGCGGGTGCCTTCGGAGGAATCTCCCTTCCCACTGGTGACCTCAAGAACGAAGCGAACGTGGGCTGGCACGCCGGCGCGATGGTCAAGGCCGATGTGTACGGCGCGCTCGATCTGCGGCTCGACGGCGCGTACTCGAAGTTCGGTAAGAAGGACGTGGATCTGGGCACGGCCAAAGTCACGACGAAGACGGGCATTGTGCTTGGAACGCTCAACGCCGTGCTCAACCTGGGTACCGATTCGGCCGCCTATCCCGGCGACAATACAGTTTCTCCCTACATCATCGGGGGATACGGAGTGTACCGGTTCAGCTTCGACGATGTGTGCTCGGGCTCCTGCACGGGATTCAACCTTGTCGGCGACCACACGTATCGCGGTTTCAACATCGGCGGCGGCGCCACTGTGCCGATCAGCGGGATCAGGACGTTCGTCGAGGCGCGATATCACCGCGTCTCCATCTCCAGCAACGAGGGCGGGAACAGAACGATGCTCCTCGCGTCATTCGGCGTGAAGTTCAGATAACCCGACGGACGGCAAGCATGCTTCCTGCCTGAGAACCGCACATGGCCAGATTCCTCGGTGCGCACACGATAAACAACGGCGGCATCCACATGGCGGTGAAGCGCGCCGGCAACGCGGGAATGACCGCGATGCAGCTCTTCACGGCGATTCCGAAATACTATGGCGACAAGGTCTCGATAAAGCCGGAGAGAGTGGAACGGTTCAAGGCGGCGCTGGCGGAGACCAGGATCCGTCCGGAGAACATCGTTGTGCACGCGGCCTACGTTCTGAACGTGGCCACGTCTGATGACGAGAAGTGGATGCGCGCCGCGGGAGGACTGATGAAGGAGCTTGAGCGCTCGAGCGCGCTCGGCGTGGGCACGGTGTGTTTTCACCCGGGGTCCGCGGGCACGAGCGAGAGGTCGGATTCGGCGAAGCGCATTGCTCTCGCGATTACCAGGGCGCTCGAAGCGGTCGATTCATGCACCCGTCTTCTCATCGAGAATACCGCCGGCGCGGGCCGCACCATGGGGAGAACGGCCGAGGAGATCGCGGAGATTCTCTCGCACATTCCGAAGGCGGTGAGAGGGCGGACGGGCTACGGGCTCGATACCTGTCACCTGTTCGCGTCGGGATACGACATCTCGGAATCGAAGAAGACGTTCACGGCGATACTCGATGAATTCGAGGAGAAAATCGGCGAAGCGCCGTCATTCTTCCACCTGAACGACAGCGAGGGCGCGCTCGGCTCGAACAAGGACAGGCACGTGCTGATCGGAGAGGGGCAGATCGGCAGGGATCCGTTCGACTGGCTGATGCAGGACCCGCGGTCGAAAGACGTGCCGCTGATTCTCGAGACGCCTCAAAAGAACTACGACATTGGTGACGACGATCCGTCTCCCGATCCGTACGATGTACGGATGATGGAGCTTCTCTCCTCGTAGAAACCCCGGTTTTCCCTCTTGCAATTGGCTAATGCGGCTATACTTTGCCTCGCGAGACGGCGCACCGGCCTCGGTGTAAACGGGCCACCCCGATTCAATCACTCAGGAGAAGCGATGGCAACTGCGAAGAAGAAGAGCTCGGCGAAGAAGTCCTCGAAGTCAGTAAAGAAGACTCCCGCCAAGAAGAAAGCTCCCGCCAAGAAGAAGGCTCCCGCCAAGAAGAAGGCCGCGAAGCGCGTGCCGAGCGCGGCATTCATGAAGCCGATGATGCCGAGCGCAGCGCTGAGCATGGTAGTGGGAACTGCTCCGCTTCCGCGCACCGAAGTCACGAAGAAGCTCTGGGCCTACATCAAGCGGAAGGGACTCCAGGATTCGAAGAACCGTCGCATGATCAACGCTGACGACAACCTCCGCCCCGTGTTCAACGGCGTTAGGCAGGTCTCCATGTTCGAGATGACCCGCCTCGTCAACAAGCACCTGAAGTAGACAAGCACATTGGCTGTCGCGTCGAACAAGGGGCGTGCTCAAGAGGCGCGCCCCTTTGCGCAGCGGTCCGCGCTGCGCCGGTTCTGGGAGAATTTCAAGGCGCTGCTCAGCGCTCTCTTGTTCTTCATCGTTCTCCGCACCTTCATAGTTGAAGCGTATCGGATTCCGTCGGGGAGCATGATTCCGACGCTGCTCGTCGGCGACTGGCTGTTCGTGAACAAGCTCGTGTACGGGCCCCATGTCCCGTTCACCAGTATCACTCTTCCGGGTTATCGCGATCCCCAGCATCGCGACGTCGTCGTGTTCAAGTCACCGACGCAGGCTGATCAACTGTGGGATCCCAATCCCACTCTCGTGAAGCGGCTGATTGGAATGCCGGGAGACACTCTCTACATGCGGAAGGGAGTGCTTTTCATAAACGGAGTGCAGCAGCGGCAGCCGGGCCCGGTTCCGGCGGACCAGGTGATCGATTCGATTGATCCGCTGTTCGACTGGCAGAAGACGCTTGGGCTTAAGGCATCGAGGTTCGGCCCGGCACCGGCGCAGCCCACGCACGATAACTGGGGACCACTGATCGTGCCGGCGGGGCACTACTTCATGATGGGCGACAGTCGCTACAACTCGAAGGACAGCCGCTACTGGAGCTTCGTCCCGAGGGAGAACATCCGCGGCCAGCCGATGTTCGTGTACTATGCCTACAACGCCGACGACAGCGATCGCCCTCTTCCGTTCATCACCGACATCCGCTGGAGCAGGATCGGGCACTGGATCCACTGAGCTCGGGCCGCCCGATCCGGATTTCTATTCGGCGACGAGTGCGAGCGGCCTGGTGAAGGTCGAGTCGAACGTCACAGCACGGTGATAATCGTCCGGGCGATAATCCGGATCCATGACCACGTAGCGGTCGCCCACGCGAAGGATGTGCACCTTGCGGTCCGGCGACTCCGCGTGCAACGCTCGTCCGTACGCGATCGCGGCGCGAGCGCAGAGAGCAGGATCACTCACCGGCTTCACGTCACGCGACTTGACGCGCATCACGTTGTATACCGCGAGGGTGCGCTCGGCGATTGCGTCCCTGCGTCTCATCAGCGACGTGAACAGCCGCTGATTGTACCGTGCCCCAGGCGCCGGACGCACGCAGCCAGCTTCGTGGGTGGCCGGAAACGCCACGGGGCTAAGCGCCAGAATCGGCGTCGCCGCGACGGCCGCGGCAATCCAGAGTCGAGTATGCATGGCAGGAATACGACTGATCGCTCCGGGCAGAGGTAACCGGCGGCGCCTGTATCAGGCGGCCGGAACCCGCTCGGCACGATGAGCACCGTCTTCGCGTCGCAACCGGGAGTGCCTCCGCAATAACGGGATTCGCGCCGGACAGTACATTCTCCGCATGCGCGATTTCATCGCCAGGCAGAACAGCGAGCGTCTTCGTCAGCGGTTGTCGGCGGGAATCAGGGTTCGCGAGCCGGCGGCATTCGGGAAACTGGCGCGATCGCTTGTGGAGATGGCGCTCATCACCGGTATCGTGGCGCGCGTGTACCGCGCGATGGTGCTGAGCCGTTCCTCGGGCGCGAGTGGCGCCTACATCGCAGTGGCGCTGACCGTCGGCGCACTTTTCCTGCTTCTGATGGCGACGCTGCACCTGAGCCGTTATCCGCTTCGCGACTGGACGTGGCGCGCGCCGGTATTCGCGTTCGCCGAGGGCGGGTTCGAGATGCTGACCAGTCTCGCGTTGATTGGGATGTCGCGCGAGCCGCTCGGCACATCCGCGGCGCATCTGCGCGACTGGCCGGGAATGGCCATCGGCACCGTCGGATGGCGGGTCTTCACGATTTCGTTGTTCGCGCTCCTGCTGGCGGGTGTCGTGAAGTGGGTGCGCTACGTGCTGCTCCGAAAGGAACATGCGGCGTGGACTGACGGGACGGTGAAGGCCGGAATTCGCGGCGAGAGCTTCGTGGAGCGGCGCCGCCCACGCTAGGGTCCTCCCGGGAACCTCGTTATAATTCGAAAGCAGGCATTACAACAACAAGTGGGGTTACGGGATGTACGATGAGAGAATTGTCACGCCGATGCGGCAGGAGCTCACGCGGCTCGGTGTCGAAGAGATGCGGACACCGGAAGAGGTGGACGCCAAGCTGAAGGATGCCAGGGGAACGGCGCTCGTAGTGGTCAACTCCGTCTGCGGCTGCGCTGCGCGCAACGCGCGCCCCGCCGTGGCGAAGGCACTCGAGCATGCAGTGAAGCCCGACGCGCTGACGACCGTTTTCGCCGGCCAGGATATACAGGCCGTGCAGCGGGCGCGCAGCTATTTCACCGGCTACCCGCCTTCCTCACCGCAGATCGGGCTTTTGAAGGACGGCAAGCTGGTGTTCATGCTCGAGCGCCATCAGATCGAAGGACGCACGGCGAACGAGGTCGCCGAGGATCTGGTCGGAGCCTTCGATAAGTACTGCGAGGGGACCGTGGCCGTACAGGCGATGGCCTGATCGCTTGAAGGCGTTCTCGGTTGCAGTTATTTAGTATTAATAAGTGACTAAAGTTTACCGAGAGTAGCTAATCCACCGTCCCATCTCCCTCATCGTCGGCCGCTTGCCGTACATCAGCAGCCCCACCCGGTAGATCCGTGCGGCCAGCCACGTCGCGCCGAGGCAGGCGAGAATGAGCCCGATCAGCGTGCCGACCAGCTCGTACCACGGCACACTCCCGAGACTCAGGCGCAACGGCATGATGATCGGCGCGGAGAAGGGAAGCCACGACATCACGCTCGCCAGCCGCGAAGTCGGATTGAGCAGAATGGGGTTGATGAAGATCGCCGTCGCCACGAGCAGGATCAGCATTGGCTGCACCGCCTGCTGCGCTTCCTGCTCGGTGTTCACGGACGACCCGACTGCCGCGTAGAGCGACGAATAGAAGATGAATCCAAGCACGAAAAACAGCAGCAGCAGCAGCGCGAGTCCGATCGAGATCTCGGGGAGCGCGAAAGGCATGGTGCTGATTCCGAACTTCTGAAGTATCGGCTGCCGCAGCTTGAACATGATGACGGTGGTGATCACCCACAGTATCTGCTGGGTGAGACCCACCGCACCGACGCCGAGGATCTTGCCCGCGAGCAGCGTCTCCGGGGGCACACTCGACACCACGACTTCGGCCACGCGGGTCGTCTTCTCCTCCAGCACTCCGCGCAGGACGTTCTGTCCGTACAGCACGATGGACATGTACAGCAGGAAGGCGATCGCGCCGGCGAAGATGATGCTCACGGTGCCCGATCCGCCGCGCCCCTTGTCCGTGATCCGCTCGGAGTTGAGCCGGAGTGGAATGAACGTCAGAGCGGTTACCTTGCTGGAATCGATTCCGGCGTTGGTGAGCCGCTGCGCCAGGAGCGCCTCCTTGACGGCCGCCCGCAGCCGTTCCATGTCGCCGAGCGATGTGGCGTTTCGGCCGGAGTAGCTCGCTTCCTCGCCACCGATGGTGCGGCTGTCGGCGACGAGATATCCGCTCAACTGCCTCGCCATCACCTGCCTGGTCGCGGTGCTCTCGGCCTGCGTGAGCTCGCCTGGCTTGAGCACCACCACCTGCGGAGGAACGGAGCCCGGCTCGCGGCCGCGGCTCATCACGTCCGCGATGCGCTGTCCGATGCCAGTGGTGGTGGCGTCGAGGATCCGTGTGTTGGTGAACTCGGCGGTCGACTTCGACCGCTTGGCCAGGACCGCCGGAACGATGATCATCGCCCCGAAGAAGAGCGGACCGAAGATCGTCGCGAAGATGAACCACTTCGTGCGGACGCGCTCGAGATACTCGCGCTTGATGATCGCCCAGAGCTTAGCCATGTCCAGTCATCCCCATTTCAACGCCGGCGGCCCCGACTCTCTCGAGGAATATCTGATGCAGCGACGGTTGCACGATCTCGAATCTGTTGATGGAAGCCCCGGCGGTAACGATCCTCTGCAGAAGAGCCTGCGGATCTGCACCCTTCGCCAGCTCGATCTCGAAGTATCGGTTGGAGTCATCCACCCGGTCCACCAGCGATCTGTCGCTTAGTACCGCGGAGACGGCGGCGGATGGCTGGCCGCCAAGGCCAAGTGCAATGTTGCGCGTGCCGTGCGACTGTTTGATCTCGGTGATCGAGCCGTCGAGAACCTTCTCGCCCCGCGCGATGATGCACACCGAGTCGCAGATCCGCTCGGCGTTGTCCATCAGGTGTGTGCTGAAGATGATCGTCTTGCCGCGTTGCTTGAGCTCGACGATGGTGTCTTTCAGCGCCTGCGTATTGATCGGGTCGAGTCCGCTGAACGGCTCGTCGAGGATGATGAGATCGGGGTCGTGCAGCAGTGTGCCGATGAACTGTACTTTCTGCTGCATGCCGCGGGAGAGCTCGTCGATCCTGGAAAGTCCCCAGTCCTTTTCTGCCGTCTTGAGGTCCAGCCGCTCCAGCCACTCGGTGATGCGACGGTCGGCCACGTCCCGCTTCATCCCCTTGAGCTCGGCCAGGAAGCGGAGGATGCGACGAACCTGCATCTTGCGATATAGCCCGCGCTCCTCGGGGAGGTATCCGATGTGATCGGTGAGCGCGGGGTCGTTCGCGGGGCGTCCGAGAATGCGGATGGAGCCCTGATCCGGAGCGATGATGTTGAGGATCATCCGGATGGTCGTTGTCTTCCCTGCGCCGTTCGGCCCGAGAAGACCGTATACGGCTCCGCGCGGAACGCGAAGCGACAGATCGCGCACCGCGACATGCTCGGCGTAGCGCTTGTAGGCGTTATCTATTTCTATGCTGAAGTCGGCCATGTAGTCCAGGTTCTCGCGTTGCCGTACAATATAGGTGTGACATTCCCGGAACGCGGTTGACCGCGAACAGAGTTTACAGGTCGTTCGCACATGCGTTCTCCCGGGACCGCATCCGCTTCGACCGGAACGAGTTGGCGGGCGCGTTTGGCGACATCGGCACCGATTTGCCTCTGCTGGTGGGGATGATTCTCGCGGCGGGTCTTCACAGCGCGAGCGTGCTCGTGATGTTCGGGCTGATGCAGTACATGACCGCGATATCGTACGGCATGCCGATGCCGGTGCAGCCACTCAAGGCCGTCGCGGTGATCGTGATCACACAGAAGATCGCGCCGGGCGTTCTGTACGGCGGCGGTCTGGCGATCGGCATCGCGATGCTCGCGCTCACCGTGACCGGCGGAATTGACTGGCTCGCGCGTGTGGTGCCGAAGGCGGTAGTGCGCGGACTTCAGCTCGGGCTCGGAATTCAGCTGTCGTTGCTGGCGCTCCGCGACTACGTGCAAGCGGACGGCCCTCGCGGATATGTCCTCGCTATCGTCGCATTCGCGCTCATCATCGCGCTCTTCGGCAATCGCCGCTTTCCGCCTGCGCTCCCGGTGATCGCGCTCGGCATCGTCTACGCGCTGGTATTCAAACTGAGCGGCACGGACTTCACGGCCGCAGCAGGGCTGACGCTGCCGCGCATCCAGCCGGTGAGCACGGCGGACATGGTAACCGGGTTCCTCGTGCTCGCGCTCCCGCAGATACCGCTCTCACTCGGGAATTCAGTTCTCGCCACGCGCCAGGTGGCGGAGGACCTGTTTCCGGAGCGACGGATACGCGTGAAGCGCCTCAGCCTGACCTATGCGCTGATGAATCTCGTGAATCCGTTTTTCGGGGGCGTGCCGACCTGCCATGGGTCGGGCGGGCTCGTCGGGCATTACACGTTCGGCGCGAGGACGGGCGGCTCGATCATCATCTACGGCTCCATTTTTCTCGTGCTCGGGTTGTTCTTCGCTCACGGATTCCAGCAGGTGGTGGAGGTATTTCCGCTACCGATGCTGGGCGTTCTGCTCTTCTTCGAGGGTGCGGCACTGATGTTGATGGTGCGGGATCAGGCCGGTGACCGGAACGATCTGTTCATCGCTGTGGTCGTCGGGCTTATCGCCAATGGCGTTCCCTACGGCTATGCCGTCGCTCTCGTGATCGGGACGCTCTTATCATACCTGAGACGCGCACCGGGCAACGCAGATTCGAAGTAGAGCAGGAAGTGTCGAGCCGCTACCTGAGCTCGATGTTCCGGGTAGTCGCAGCCCTCTGGCCGCCTGAATCTCCCGCTTCGATACGAAGCACGTACTTCCCCTTCGGAATCAGGGACAGGTCGAGAACCACAGACCTGGCGGTGACACTCCCGAGCGCCGCTGTCTCGTGCCACGAGATCTTCAACGGGCTGCTTCGCGAAGCGAGGCCGATTGATTCACCAAGGCGGCGGAGCGCTCCCGCCGGGACGCGGGTGAGTGTGAGCGAAACGGGGAGGGCGCTATCGGTTCTCACGAGTCCGTACGCTTCCCAGTAGAGTCCGAGCTTGCGGCGCGCGACCTCGGTACCACCGATCGCCGTTTTCATCGCCGCGCCGAGATCGCCGGCTTCGCTCTCCACCGGCTCGAACAACAGAACGTCCGACATCGTCACCGCGCCTTGCTCGTGCAGGGAAAGCATGAGCCCGGTCCTCTTCCATGCGGCGCGCCGCTTCTCCGTCGCGATGACCTCCAGACTCATGATGGCCGGCCGTGAATCCACAATCACGCTCACCGCCGACCTCGTCCCCTCTGTGAACCCGATGTACGGACTCGAGTTTTCGTCGCGCGCGATCACCAGCGCCGCACCAACGCGCGATGAATCGAGGTCGGCACTATGCGACACGTCGTACGCCACCACGACGAGCGCCGAATCCCCACGCCGGAATACCGCCACCTGCGGATCGAGCTTGAACACGCGTTCCGCCATCACCGGCGCGTAGCGTTCGGCGGACGCATTCGTGTCGAGGTCGAACGCCACCACCGGGACGGAGTCGAGACGCAGTGACACGGGGATGAAATGATAGTTGGGCGTCGCCTCGTGTCCGGAAATCGGTCCGTTGTACGGATCCATGGATGAGCCGCGGTCTCGAGTCCAGTAGCGTGCCCAGCCGTACCGCACGATCATCTCGCGCATGTCGTTCGCCCATCTGAGGTTGAACGTGTTGCGCGCCGGCTCTAGAATGCGCGCCATGGTGTGACGCGCGTAGTGCTCTGTTCGCCTGTCGTTGCCGGCAAGCGACCAGAATGGGTCGGCCATCCACCACAGGCGCTCGGCGACCTCCTCGTTGCGGCCGCATCCCACCCGGCCGAACCGCTTTCGCTGATCTGCGTCGAGAATCGGCGACATATCGGTCCACCGGCACCGCTCGGACGCAGGCATCGCGCGGAGCGCACGTGTGAACGCGCTGTCGGACCCCGCGCCCGACGCTGTCTCGTGAAGAGCGAGGCCCTGGAGCGCGGCGCACCACCACTCTGATGCCTGGCATTCGTTTGCCACTCTCACCGCGGCGGTGTCGTTCCCGGACTCCAGGAGATAGCGCAAACGCTGGCCGGTTATCCATCCGTCGCGTGGCGACTTTGCGGCTGCGCTGTCGAGAGTTGCGAGGAGCGCTGTGCGAGCGCGCCGGATGGACCTCGGGTCCTTTGCCTCGACGGTGTCATCCTCCGAATTCCATTGGCAGAAGCGGCCTATGCGAGCGTCGCAACGATGGGGGTCTCGTCCGCCAAGCTGGAACGGGAGATTCTGGCGCCGGACACTCTCGAAGCGCTCCTGTGCGCGGACGACACGCCGGTGCACCCGGGCCGAGTCGCTCTTCTGCTGTGCAGCAGCGGGATGGGAAGCGAAGACTGCAAGCGCTGCCGCCGTCGTCGTGAGGAATCCCGTCGCATGAAGGAGAGAGGCCCTGCCAGCGCGCATCGCTACATCCCCGCTTTCTCTGCTATTCCGCGCGCTTCGCCAGTGCCGTCTCGAGTGCGTTCCAGGCGAGCAGCGCGCATTTTACCCGTGCAGGAAATCTGGCGACTCCGCTCAATGCGCGCAGCGACCCGAGCGCCGCATCGTCCGCCGCCTGCGCGTCGCCCATGACCATGCTGCGGAAGCGCGCGCTCAGCGCCTCGATCTCGGCGACGCTTTTTCCCTTCACGAGCTGTGTCATCATGGACGCCGACGCCTGCGAGATGGAGCAGCCGCGCCCGGAGAAGCTGAGATCGCCGATCGCATCACCGTCGTAGCGGACGTGAACAGTGATCTCGTCGCCGCAGAGCGGATTCTTCATCACCACCGATGCATCCGGGTTCGCGATCTCACCCTTGTTGCGTGGACGGCGGTAGTGATCGAGGATCAACTCCTGGTAAAGCGCGCCGATCTGCGCCGAGCGGTCAGACGGCGGCATGTCCGAAGATCTCCTTTGCCTTCATGACCCCTTCGATGAGCGCGTCGAGGTCGGTGCGGTCGTTGTAGATGTAGAACGAAGCACGGGCTGTCGAGCTCACGTCGAGACGCCGCATGAGCGGCTGCGTGCAGTGGTGGCCGGCGCGTATGCAGACGCCGTCTCCATCGAGAATCGTCGCGAGGTCGTGGGGATGCACGTCGCTGAGGGTGAAGCTGATGACCCCGCTCCGCAGCGATGGCACGGGTCCGTATATCGTCACGCCGTCGATGGCGGAGAGCCGCGCGTACGCTTCGGCTACGAGCTCGCGCTCGTGCTTCAGCACCTCGTCCATGCCGATCGCGTCGAGATAATCGGCGGCGGCGGCGAGGCCAACGGCGCCAGCGGCGTTCGGCGTCCCCGCCTCGAACTTGTGCGGCAGGACATTCCACGTCGTCGTCTCGTCGTAGACGAACTCGATCATGTCGCCGCCCATCTGGTACGGCGGCATCGCCTCGAGCAGGTCGCGCCGGCCGATCAAACCGCCGATACCCATCGGCCCGCACATCTTGTGGCCGCTGAAGGCGTAGAAGTCCACGCCCAGCTCGTCGAATCCGACGCGCATATGGGGAACCGCCTGGGCTCCATCGCATACGACGATCGCCGATGTCCGCTCCCGGGCCATCCGGACGATCTCGGCGACCGGATTGATGGTGCCAAGCGCGTTCGACACGTGGTTGAACGCGAGGATCTTCGTCTTCGGCGACAGCAGGCCGGCGAGACAGTCGAGGTCGAGCTGCCCGTCCGGCGTCAGCTCGCAGACCTTGAACGCCGCCCCCTTCTCGATGGCGAGCTGCTGCCACGGGACGAAGTTGGAGTGGTGCTCGAGTGCGGTGACGACGATCTCGTCGCCGCGCGAGACATTCTGGCGTCCCCACGACGACGCGACGAGGTTGAGCGCCTCGGTGGTGCCGCGTGTGAACACGAGGCAGTCAGGGTCGCCAAGGCCGAGGAACGTCGCCATCCGGCTGCGGGCGTGATCGTAGCAATCGGTGGCGGCGACCGAGAGCGCGTATGCGCCGCGGTGAGGATTGGCGTAGCTCGTCTCGTAGAAATCGCGAATCGCATCGAGGACGACAGTGGGCTTCTGTGCGGTGGCTGCGGAATCCAGGTAGTGGAGATCCGGGTTGGATGCGAGCAGCGGGAAATCGGCTCGTCGGCTCATCGGGTTTTCTCCGCGTGCGATGCGTGTTCGGGGACGGGATGCAGAGCGCGAAAAGGCCCTCGCCGCACGGCGTGCGACCGTGCTTAAACGACTGTCTGGCAACGACATACGCCATGTTTGCCTAACGCCGGTTCGCTTGACTATCCCGACAAGTTTACTTAGGATTCAATCTACGTCACGAAGTGCCGTAACGCCAAGGAGTTAGGGATGAGCTCGGCAATCGAATCACTGGTCGGTCGGGAATATCAGTACGGCTTCGTCACCGACGTCGAGGCCGACACGATCGGTCGCGGACTGAGCGAGGATGTGGTCCGGCTTATCTCTTCAAAGAAGAACGAGCCGGCGTTCATGCTCGAGTGGCGTCTCAAGGCCTATCGCCGCTGGCTGACGATGAAAGAGCCCCACTGGGGCAACCTTCATTACGATCCGATAGACTACCAGAACATCATCTACTATTCGGCTCCGAAGAGCGTAAAGCCGCTCCAGAGCCTCGATGAGGTGGACCCCGAGCTCCTTCGCGCGTACGACAAGCTGGGGATCTCGCTGACCGAGCAGAAAAAGCTCGCCGGAGTCGCGGTGGACGCGATCTTCGACAGCGTCTCCGTCGGCACGACCATGAAGGAGGAGCTTTCCAGGTACGGGATCATCTTCGGCTCCTTCGGCGACGCGGTCCAGAATCATCCCGAGCTCATCGAGAAGTACCTCGGCACTGTAGTCCCGCACAGCGACAATTTCTTCGCCGCCCTGAACGCCGCGGTGTTCAGCGACGGCTCCTTCTGCTATGTGCCGAAGGGCGTGAAGTGCCCGATGGAGCTGTCCACCTACTTCCGCATCAACTCGGCGGACACGGGACAGTTCGAGCGGACGCTCATCATCGCCGACGAGGGCGCATCGGTCAGCTACCTGGAGGGCTGCACCGCGCCGCGCCGCGACACGAACCAGCTGCACGCGGCTGTCGTCGAGCTGATCGCGCTCGACAACGCGTCGGTCAAGTACTCGACGGTGCAGAACTGGTACGCCGGCGACACCGAGGGCAAGGGCGGCATCTACAACTTCGTGACCAAGCGCGGAAAGTGCGCCGGCGTCAACTCGAAGATCTCGTGGACGCAGGTCGAAACCGGCTCGGCGATCACGTGGAAGTATCCGAGCGTGATCCTGCAGGGCGACAACTCGACCGGCGAGTTCTACTCGGTGGCGGTGGTGAACAACCACCAGCAGGCGGACACGGGCACGAAAATGATCCACATCGGGAAGAACACGAAGAGCAACATCGTGTCGAAGGGCATCTCGGCGGGCCACGGCAACAACTCGTATCGCGGGCAGGTGAAAATCCTTCCACGCGCGACGGGCGCACGAAACTACACGCAGTGCGACTCGATGCTCATCGGCAACGAGTGCGGCGCGCACACGTTTCCGTACATCGAGGTGCAGAACAACACCGCGACGCTGGAGCACGAGGCATCCACCTCGAAGATCGGTGAGGACCAGATCTTCTACTGCAAGCAGCGCGGGCTGAGCGCCGAGCATGCGGTGTCAATGATCGTGAGCGGGTTCTGCAGAGAGGTGTTCCAGAACCTGCCGATGGAGTTCGCCGTCGAGGCGCAGCAGCTGCTTGGCATCACGCTCGAAGGATCCGTCGGATAGAAGGGCCCGGTCACCGGGCCGTCGAATAATTCAACCAGAAAGACATACAAGTGCTTGAAATCAAGAACCTGCACGCCGCCATCGGCGAGAAGGAAATACTGAAGGGAATAGATCTCACTGTCAACGCGGGCGAGATCCACGCAGTGATGGGTCCCAATGGCTCTGGCAAGAGCACGCTGGCGCAGGTGCTTGCGGGACACCCCGGTTACGAGGTCACTGAAGGCGAAGTGCTGTACGACGGACGCAACCTGCTGGAGATGGACCCCGAGGTGCGCGCCCAGGAAGGGATCTTCCTCGCGTTCCAGTATCCGATCGAGATTCCCGGCGTCACCAACGCCTACTTCCTGCGCTCGGCGTACAACGAGATCCGCAAGGCGAAGGGGATGACTGAACTCGATCCGCTCGAGTTTCTCGATCTGATGGACGAAAAGACGAAGCTCATGGACATAGATCCGGCGATGATGAATCGCTCGGTCAACACGGGATTCTCCGGTGGTGAGAAAAAGCGGAACGAGATCCTGCAGATGGCGGTGCTCGAGCCGCGTCTGGCGATTCTCGACGAGACGGATTCCGGGCTCGACATTGACGCGCTCAAGGTCGTAGCGAATGGTGTGAATGCCCTTCGACGCCCTGACAATGCGACGATCGTCGTCACGCACTACCAGCGGCTGCTGAACTACATCGTTCCCGACTTCGTTCACGTTCTCGCGAACGGCCGGATCGTGATGTCGGGTGGCAAGGAACTGGCGTTCGAGCTCGAGGAGAAAGGATACGACTGGATTCCCGGTGCAGCCGCGTGAGTGAAGCGGTGATGCAGGCGGCGCCGCCTTGCGAGCCCGGGTGGCTGCGCGACTTTCGGCGTTCCGCGATGGCCCAGTTCGAGTCGAAGGGATTCCCGACGATGAAGGACGAGGACTGGCATTTCACCAGCGTCGCTCCGATTGCGGAGAGAACGTTCGGCGTCGCGCACCCGGGAGCCCCGGTTTCCGCGGACGTCCTGAAGCGGTTTGCGCATGGGCAAGACTGGCACACGTTCGTCTTCGTGAACGGCTGGCTGGAAAGCAGCGCGGACAGCCTGCCTTCGGGAGTGACCGTCGGCGGTCTCGCCGACGCAATCGAGAACAGCGCCGAGCTCGTCGAGCGTCATCTTGGTAAGCTTGCGACAGCGGAATCGGGTGCGTTCACCGCGCTCAACGCAGCGCGGGCGACCGATGGCGCGGTGATCCGCATTGCCGCCGACGCGGTCGTGGACAAGCCGATCCACCTGCTGTTCATCTCCGATTCCGGCGCCGAGGGCGCGGCGGTGCACACCCGCAATCTCGTTTTTGCGGAGCGACATTCGCAGTGCACGCTCATCGAGAGCTACGTGAGCGTCGGCGGGGACAGCTACTTCACCAACGCGGTGACCGAGGTCTACGTCGCCGACGGGGCGCGGCTCGGCCACTACAAGCTGCAGACCGAGAGCCGCAACGCGTTCCACGTCGGGACGGTGCAGGTGCATCAGTCACGCGACAGCCGCTACGAGTCGTTCTCGTTCGCGACCGGCGCGAAGTTGTCGCGCACAAACGTGTACACCACTCTTGCCGGAGACGCGGCAGAGGCGGTGCTCAACGGGCTGTACATGGTGGACGGCTCGCAGCACGTGGATCACCAGACGCGCATCGAGCACGTCGCGCCGAACTGCCCGAGCCACGAGCTCTACAAGGGCATTCTCGACGGCAACTCGCACGGTGTGTTCAACGGGAAGGTGTACGTACATCCCGAGGCGCAGAAAACCGACGGAAAGCAGACCAACAACAACCTGCTGCTGTCGGATGCAGCGCGGATTGATACCAAGCCGCAGCTCGAGATATTCGCCGATGACGTGAAGTGCACGCACGGCGCTACGGTGGGGCGCCTGGATGACACGGCGCTGTTCTACATGCGGAGCCGCGGGATCGAGCCGGCGCAGGCGAAACGGCTGCTTACCTACGCGTTCGCTGCTGATGTTCTGGAGAAGATCGAGCTGGAGCCGCTCAGGGAATCACTCGAGGCGCAGGTCCTCGAGCGATTCACTGGCTGAACTGCAGAACTGCTGAACTGCAGAACTACGTAAGTTAGAACTACCCGGCGACCGGCTGATGGCTCAAGACTGCGCGGTGGGCTTTGGGCTTGGCTGCGAGGTTGGCCCAAAGCCCACTGCGCCTCACCAAGCCCACCGCCGGTCGCCGGGTAGTTCCATCGTTGTTCTTCAGGTGCCGCCCGCAAGCGTAACACCAGCCCAAGCAGTGCCTGCGGATCGATCGCCCGTCGGCCGGAATCCCGAACCATTTCCTCTGGGCGTGAGCTGCTCGTATCGTCCCGCGATCCAGAAAGCTGCGGCGCTGGAGCTCTGCCATCTGATCGCGCCCGAAAATGCCTGCGACATCGAGCCCGACGTCTCGATCGCCAACTCCGGAGCGAAGAACCTCTTGTAGATATCTCCGCGGGAGAGCGGCGAAGGAACCGAGCCGTTCACGGAGTAACCCGCGATTGCGTAGCCGCCAATCACGAGCATCCGCGGTGACAACAGTCGGCCGAGCTCGATCAATGCGGACGGCGTCACTCCATCGACCGTCGTGCTGACCTTAGCGATCGCATCGGTTCGCACTCTGTGTTCGGTCTCAACGCCCAGACCAAATGCTCCCGTCCACCTGCTTGCGCCGGGAGGAATGCGGATCTCTCCGTGCGCCCGTGCCGATCTCTCCTCCGCATCGAAGCCTTTGCGCGGCGGAAGTACCTGCTCGGCGTGCCCTGTTAACGACGTCAGAACGGCGTCAGCGGTTACCAGAGCGCGGCCATGTATCACGGGAAGTTGCAGCGCGATGCCACCGCTTCCGCTCGTCGTTGCCCAGAGATCTGTCGCGGGATTGTCCTGGTTCTGGCTCGTCAGTCGCTGGCGGAAATGTCCTCCGCCTCCGTACGCAACCCATCGGAACGCGCCACTCCGTCCTCCCAGGCTGACCTGACCTGACCGCGACTCATCCAGCATTCTTCGCGAATAGAACAGATCGGTCTCTCTCGGCAGAATTTCCCGGTAGCCTTCCAGTGCGTAGAGCACCCCTTGCTGCGCATACTCGAAGAGGCTGATCGACTCCTTTCCTCCATTCCAGTTTCCCACAAGTCCTGCCTGTAATCGATCATCATTGAAGGAGCGAACGACCCCAACCCCGACGCCTGACTGCACGGTCCGATTGCGTCGCGCAAACGGCGAAGAGATTGTTGCAGTGTTGCGTGTATCGTAACCGAGCGAAAGCCCGAGCCCCCAGTTTCCCAGTCGCCATCCGCCCGCGCCTTCGAGTCGGGCACGGCTCTGGCGAACGGCCGACGTTGAAGAATCGGTGACGACGAATGGGCTCGACCCGTACGGATCGTTCACGTCGCTTCGGGTGCCGGGATTCTTGATGTTGCGGTTGAAGATCGTCCGGCCGATCAATGCGCCTCTCTTCTCGACCGGCTGCCATCCCATGCCGGAGATCTGCGTGAGCCGCGTCGCAGCCGGATCGAGCGGACGCCGATACGTGCCATCCTGCGTCGAGCGCGCCGCAGCGATGTCGCCTCGCTTGTCGCTCACGTCCCACGGGAGTGCGGCGGGATTGGCGGCACTCCAGAATAGTCCGACCTTGGGCGCAGGCATGAGCAGCGACGGCAATGCAACAGACGCGCTTGGTAACTTCCTCGGCAGATCTCCCTGCGGTGTCAGCGGGCTCCACGTTTCGAGCCACTGAGGAAGATCACGTCCTGATGCGACGCTGAGTGATTGCGCATCGGCAACTGAGACCGGCAACGCCGCTGTTACGATCGAGCCGAGGACGATCAAACCATGAGCTCTCAGCGCCATGCGAAAAGCGCCTCCAACGGCATCGTGACCTCGAGCCCGAATCGTGTTGACTGATAGAAGTTCGGCGCTCTTCCGCCGCCTCCGAATCTGCCGATCTTGTCGAACGCATTGAAGGCGTAGAACGACAGCCGACCATCGAGGGGAAGCGTCTTCGCCGCCTGAAAACTGAACAGCCAGTCGCTCGCGCCATTCTGTCCCGCAGCGATTACGTTGCGACGTGGAATACGGATCGTGAAAAATTCAGGGCGGTTCTTTTCTGTCTCGGGGACAGGCACGAGCGAGCCACCGCGTGTCACGTAACCGACGAACGAAAGGGTGTCCGTGCGGCCGATGTTCTGTTTCCTGTCGCGGAGCGTGTGTTGAATCGTGCCGGTCAAGGCGAGGCCAACCGCGGGCTGGTGATGTATGACTCGCGTGGCCAGCAGGAGGCGTTGACCCGTACGAGCGATCGGATCGTAGTAGGGCGAACGTGGCTGATTCTGCGCGATCTGGAATTCGTCGAAGTTGCCCGCGAACTCGAGCCCATCCTTATCGAGACGACTTTTCACGAGCGCGCTCTGGAATTCGACTCGCGTCCGGATTGGCGTTATCTCCGGAAGGCCTGCCGTCAACTCGAACCCGCTGCTGGTCTGGTCCAGGTTGTTGGCGCGGCGGTCTATGAGTACGGGCACCGAATCCACCGAGCTCGCGGGCTCGACAATGACGGGAGGCTTTCCCGAGCCGGGAGCGGTGTTGGTCAGAGTAAAGTGCTCGCGCAGAAGAAACGTCGGCTCGGCCCTGATTCCAACTCCTCCAGTGAGCTTCTCCCGGAAGGCGACGAAGCTGAGATTTCCGCCGCGGCCGAATCGCATCTCCAGTCCGGCTTCGGCCTTGTCGGCAATGGAGTAATGCAGGTCAGGATTGCCGGGGTCGAATGTGGACGTGGTCAGAACAGCCAGCCGCTCCGCCGGATTGTTGGCGAAGAAGTTCACGTTGATGACGTCGTAGTACTGAAGTGCAGGATACAGATCATCGAGCGACGGGAGTTTCGCCACACGCCCGGCACCAGCGCGCAACCGCAACCACGGGCGCGGCGCAAGCTCCGCATTGAGGCGTGGCTGGATTACACCGTCACGCGAGCCCGGTGCCCAGGTGCCTCCCTGGTGCAGCACGTCGGCACGAACTCCGCCTTGGATGTTGAGGAGCATTCCACTGGCGAAGGAGCGCGAAAGCCGGTCGTCGAGATAGAAGGCGCTAGTCGCGAGAGCCGGAATCTCAGCGTATGTGCGCGGGCGCGCGAACCCGCGCGCGCCATTGAACTGATCCTGGGGTGGAAACTCGATGTCAAACTGATATCCCGCGCCCGAGTTCACTTCACGGCGCAGTTCGCCGCCGAGGCGAATGTCGTGTGAGAAACCGAGCATGTCACGGGGACTGCTCAGCTCAGCGCGTGTATAGAACATTTGCGGCTTGCCGTCCACGTTCACGCGCGCGTTGTAGATGCCCGCCACGTAACGTCCAATCTCGCGGCCCGGTGTGGTTCTATTGGTCACCGGTGTCGTGGACCGCAGCTTGTTCTGCCGCGAGAATGATTCCTGGCGTCCGGCATCGAATGCCCCCGTGAGCTCAAGGCGAGAGCGCTGGCCTATACGGAGCCGTGCGCGCTCAGAGATGCGGAGCCCGGAATCTCGAGATCTTGACTCCATACCCGGGAGTGCTGCCTGCTCCGGCCGCTGATCGAGCAACTGGAAGAAATCGGCGCGCGTATCGAGAACGAGCCGGGCATCGAGCGGGCTGCCGTCGAGCACTGACTCACCGGTTCTCTGCCCGAAAATGGCACGATGGGCGAGTTGGCTGGAAAAGTGCGTTGCTTGGTCGTCGCGGGTGCCGCTGGGCACCCGTGTACGTGCCAGATCTGCTGTCACGCTGCCGGTCTGGTGTGGGCCCAGCCGTGTTCCCCCGACGATGCTTGCTTCGGTGGTTTGCGCATCCGCGCGGAGCGATGCTTCGGGAGGAATTACGCCTGCCCTTGTGTCGATGATGATCGCGCCCTGGGTGAGATCACCGAATCTCGCGGACGGAATTCCGCGGATAACCTCGACACGCTCGATGGTCGTCGCCGGAATTCTGCGAAGGTCGATGCCACCGCCCGCCGAGCTGCTGAAGCCGAGCTCCGCACGTGAGCCGAGTGACTGCAGGTTGGCGTTGTTGGACAGGGGAACGCCGTCGAGGATGATCAGGGTTCCAAACGCGGCGAGCTGCTGGGCAGAGCGATCGGAGGAGCCGGGGTCGCCGCCGGAAATGGGCACAGCCCGAAGCGATATCTGCTGGACGTTGTCGAGGCCGGGCGCCTGGAGAGGTACGCCGGGAAGAAGCTCGAGAATTCCGGAGAGGCTTGCGGCTGTCTGGTTCTTGATCGCTTCCTGCTCTATGACGCTTGCTGTGCCGAGCTCTCCGCGCGCGCGGCTGGCCGGATCGGCCGTCACGGTGATGCCGGTAAGCTCCAGCGCGTGCTTCGCCATCGCGATGTTCCGCCGGAGCTCACCAGTCGCGGGAACGACGATGTTAATGCGCGTAGGTGCATAGCCGATGCGTTGCGCACGGAGAACCTGAGGTCCGGCGGGAGCGCGCCCTATGCGAAAAGAGCCCGTGCTGTCTGTCGTAGCGCCCACACGGGTTCCTTCGAGTGTGACGCTTACCCCGACGAGTGGACGGCTGGTGCTCGCTTCGGTGACCTGGCCGGTGATGTGTGCTTCACCGGCCGCTCCTCCCTGCGCGAAGGCTCTCGAGGAAATCGAGGTCATCGAGCCAATGAGCGTGGCGCCGAGAACCACATACTCAAGCCGTCGTGCGATCGTGAACTTGTCAGTCTTCATATGCTGCATCTTCTCCATCACGGACTCTCGCGAATATGCACGCAGGTAGTGCGGTATGTCAGCCCGTTGATCGAGCTGGAACACGTGCCGTTGGCGACATGGCCTGCTTTTCGGTCGCCGCCGGAGGAGCAGGCGGCCGCAGCGCTTCGTTGACGACTGAATCTTCTACGGCCACTAACTCGATGACTCCGCTTCTCGAGTAGAGAATTCGTCCTTCGGAATTCAGAATCAACGTTTGCGGTACGACTGCTGCGCGCGAAAGGCGTACCAGTTTGCGTTCGGGAAAGACGAGCAACGGAAACGGGAACTTTCCCCTTTTCTGAAATCGCTTTGCTTCCGGAAGAGAGTCCGGAGTGAGACCGAGCACCGTTATTCTGCTCCGAGGCTGTGAGTTGAGTCGCGCTGCGATTCTGCGCCAGGAAGGAATGGTCCTGCGGCAGTACGGGCAGGCCAGTCGGTGAATCTGATTCTTCGCATTGTCTTTCCTGTGGTGTGTGCCGGCAGCCGAGGGGAAATCGGACTGCATTGGTGAATGCGTTCACAGGAGATGACGGAAGATGGTTACCACGTGGGGATGTAACCCACATCCGTCAACAAGGCAGAGGGAGAGACGTGCTCTTTCCTCATGAGCGGCTCGACCGCTCGTCCATTCTTCATGGAGAGAAAAATGCGTAGGACAAAGCTGGTAGCGAGGGCGGCTCTGCTGTTTTCGCTGGTTGGGAGCCTGACGTTCGGCGCGTCAGAAGTTTTCGCTGCCGATCCCGCGAGAACATGTCCGAACGACGGGTACAACGCGTTCGGTGAGTGCGTGAGTTTAGAGAATTGCCAGTTCCTCTGCGAAGGTGTCGGGGGCATTCAGGGCAATTGTATCTCCGCGAACTGCTGCTTCTGCGAACACTGAGGTCAGAAGCCGGCTCGGTCATATGACCGAGCCGGCTCGCGGTCTTGTGCGGGGACGTTCCGCGTTGGTATCATCCGAATAACCTCAAGGAGCTCGACATGTCAGTCTGGGGTAAATTTCGCGGTGCTATGGCCTCGCATCATATTGCTGGGCTCGCCGCTTTCCTGGCACTGGGCTGCTCAGGCGGGGAAGTGAAGATCGTCGATCCGCCCCCCACGGGCAGCTCAGGTCTCAAGATCACCATTGCGCCTGAGCCTGCAGATCAGTCGTTCGCTCAACTCCTCGGCTGGACCAGTGGAATTCCTGGTGCTGAAATCAGAGTCACTCCGCTCGATTCTACCGTCGGCCGTTCTCAGACCTTCACTGCCGACGCCTCTGGATCAGCTTCAGTTTCGGGCCTGGCACCGGAGCAATACGTTGTCGAAGCGAGGAGACTCCTGTCCGCATCTGAACTTGCAAAGTTCGGCACGGGGCGTGACCCGACAGGGTTCGCAGGGAGGGGAACGATTCACGTTTCTCCGACTGTGTCATCGGCCATTGTCACCATTCCTGCCAGCCGCCGCCGATCACTCCTGATTAACGAAGTGTCCTGGCAAGCTGTGTTCCAAGCCCTGCCGGATGGAGCGACCTACTACGATAACGGCTTCATCGAGATGTACAACAACTCGGACACGATTATCCACCTGGATGGGATGACCATCGGACAGCCAATAAATATCTTCCGTAACTACCCGGACTTTCCATGTTCGATGTTCGAGAGGTTTCGCAACGATGCGACGGGAATCTGGGCTCAGGTCATTTTTGTGTTTCCCGGAGCGGGGCAGGATTATCCACTGGCTCCCGGGAAGCTCGTGGTTGTAGCGCAGGACGCAATTGACCATTCCGGTATTTTCCCAGGGTTGCCGGATCTGAGTGGCGCCGCTTTCGAGTTCACTGGAAGACCCGGCGATGTAGATAACCCGGCTTCCGCGAATTTGATTAGCCGTGGGGGTTACACTGCTCCTCACGGGATGCTGAATATGTCGCTCGGTGGAACCATTTTTGTTGCAGCTCCTGTCAACTTTGCGGACCTGGAGAGTGGGCGTGATCCGCGCAATGACAATGTTCTCAGTAAATTTCCGGCGGCCACGATACTTGACACCTTCTCCACCGTGTTCCCAAATGACGACTATCCTGAAAACCCATATTGCTCGGAGCTTGTGAACCGCGCCTTCGACCGCGAAACCGGGAAGTTCTTCTCAGAGTCACGGGGTAGCTTCCAAATCTCCCAATCACGCAGATCGATAGGCGTCACGGCCGACAGCCGGCCAATCGTTCAGAGCACGCGTTCGAGTGCGATGGATTTTGTGAACGGCCCTTTCAGTCCAGGAAGGATGTAGCCGCCCGAGTTCGGCTGAGGCGGACGCGCTCTTAAGCCGTCCGTCGAAACCTGGCGATTACCGTCCCGAGGACGAGCGACAAGTCCTTTGGAATGTCGAACGAGCGAGAACGCGGGTTAAGCGAGGTAAGCTTCAATCGCGAGTTCGTGATCTCCTTCACGCGTTTTACGACGTAGCCCTCATCCGGGCGGCGCGCAACGATAATGTCGTTTATCGTTACCCTCGCTCCAAGCTTCACGACGATGACGTCGCCGTTTTCCAGAAAAGGAGACATGCTTGCTCCCGAAACGTGCAACGCGACGTGCCCCGCAGCAGAATTCCCAAGCGGAAACTCGATCCATCTTTCTGCTTCCTCGTCGAGCAATTCCCGCCCTTCGCCTGCAGCGACTCGGCTGTCAATCAGCGGTACGCATTCGAGCGACGCGGCAATTGGAAACACTTCGCGTACGCGACCCACGACGGGAGCGGGGATGTCGTAGAGATGCATGACAGGCATCTCTTTCATTATACGCTCGGCGGCAAGACGCGCCTCGAGCTGCTCAGCAAAAGTCTGAGCATGTTTCTGAGTATCCCGCTTTTCTTCCACGGTCATCGCGCGCACAGTATCCCTGATGAGCCAGTCAACGAATCCCTCATGATCCAATCCCGTCGCATCAGAGCGTTGCGCAACCAGTTTCTCTATCGAGGGCTGTCTTGATTCAGAATCAGTCATTCTCCCTCCTCTGACTGTCCCAGCTCGGGGACATACTTCGCCAGTTCAGCTCGCTCTTTCTCATCGAGTCTCCTGGCATAGAGAGCTGCCGCGCGCTTCAACCTGTTGCGAAGACGGTGAATTCGAACTTTCGTCGTGGGTGCGGAAATGCCGAGCCAGTTTGCGATGTCGTGAGCAGGAACCCGATAGGATATCCAGGTGAGAACCGCACGATCGGGGTCGCCTAACGGAGCAAGGATCTCGTCGAGCATGGCCGTTAGAACCGCCGGTGCCGGTTCTCGTGCGTAAGAATCCGGTCCAGCGGCAGACCGCAAGGCATGCTCCGAGCAGCAACTGATGATTGCTTCCTCCGCGGAGCCCGCGAGCCTGCTCATTGCTTCACCCGACATCCAATCGCGAGACGAAAGGGTGGCTGTGGAGTCGGGCGCGGGTCTGGTCAAGAGTCGTCTGCATGACTGGCCACGCGCTGCGAACTCTCCTGCGATTCCAGCCATTGTCTCAACTTGCTCGCCCAGCTTTCGAGTCGAGCCGGTTTGGGGAGACGATGATGGTTGAGACGCCGCCTGATCGGTTCGCTCATTTCCGTTGCGAACCCAAGCTGCTCGGCCTCGGAGAGGAGTCTCGACACTTCGGCGGCGAGCCGCCGCGCATCGGCGAGCTTATAGGAACTTGCGATACCAGACCTCTCCCGAATTCTTTTCGCGCGGGCAACCTTGGCCATTTCTTCCGAGCTCGGACGAAAAGTTGATGCCGTGAATCCAAGATTCGCGAGCGCACGCCCGATCGCGGATGTCTCCGTATTCTCGAGACAAGCGTAAGTGTTGATCTGTCCGTCGTCCTCGCGTTCCGAGGCCCACCCAGTCGAGGAAGGAGCCGCATCCTCCGCCGTTCGGAAGACCTGGGACTTGAAGGTGATTTCTCCGTCTTCGCGCGACATCAGCTCAGTGAGAATTCGACCTGTCGGATGACGCTCGTAGAAGAGCGTTATACGGTCGGCGACCAGCGCATATCCGCCACTCCGGATCGAAAGCACCTTTGGCACGTTCACCTTCCAATGCGTCACAAGGAGGACCGAATAAACGCCGAAGCGACAGAATGTGACTTAGCGACCCTCTATTGGTAAGACGTAAACGGGTTACACGGTCAGGCGATGACCAAGCGGGTTGTCGTGACTCGTATCGCGGAGAGACGGTCCGTGCGATCGTGAACGACCACAGGATTACAGTGCTGGTTCCACACGCGCAGCCGCGGCGTGGGATCCGCGCAGGCGAAGCGACTGCTCACCTACACGTTCGCTGCTGATGTTCTGGAGAAGATCGAACTCGCGCCGCTGCGCGAAGCGCTGGAGGCGCAGGTCCTCGAGCGATTCATCGCATGACGAAGTAGTACACCGCCGCCGCGACCAGCAGCAGGAAAAGGAAGCGCGTCGGTACGGCGCTCTTCCTCTTTTCCGACGGTGCCTGAGAGGCGCCGAGGATCGGGTTGGTGATCGTGCTGCGCTTCGTCATTGCATCGGGATCGTGCCCGAGCGGGCTGGCGGTATCCACGACCGACACACCGAGTGGCAGGCGTCCACGGCGGAAGGTCAGCTCCGCCGACCCGATCTCGATGCGGTCGCCGTCGGTGAGCTTCGTCGGTACCGTCGCCGGGACCCCGTTGAGTCGTGTCCCCGTCGCTCCCGTGGGATGGAGAATGAAATCATCACCTTCGGGGCGCACCTCCGCGTGAGAGCGGGACACCGCCGGCTCACGCACGACGATGTTGCTGCCCGCGTCGCGGCCGATGGTGAATGCGCCATCAGACAGTGGGTAGGCCCGGCGCTCGAACTCGTACACGAGGTACGGCGCCTCGCTCATTGAATCGTTTGTCATCCTATCCATGGAAACCGGTTGTAGCGAAATTGCCAGCGTGGTGAAGATGCATCATTCGAACCCTGACTCCGAGGAATTTAATGGCTACGAAACTCGACAAGGTCCTCAAGCGGGAGATCGAGATCGACGGGCAGGCCTACATCGCCGCGATCTCGCCTGACGGGATCAAGGTCACGAAAAAGGGTTTCCGGAAGGGCAACGAGATCTCATGGCGCTCGATCATCAGTGGAGATGCGCAGCTCAACGAGGATCTGAACAGTTCCGTGGAAGCGACTGATACCGGAGTATAGTCGAAGATCGGAATCAGCATTGAACTGGATCGGTGGCTCAATGCTCCCGGGCTGACGATGCCGCCGGAGCTCGGCGCGCGTCGTTGATATGTGGCCGCTGCTCATACTGTCACCATGTTGAGACAATAATTGTCATCGGCAGAGGACAAGAAAAGGGTGCGATCGCGATTCCAAGGGGGAAACTGCAATGGCTCGGCCGTTGCACTCCGGGGTATCAGTTTCTGCGGCCCGAATGCCAGACCGGCAACGGGTGACTGCCCGGGCAGGACACGGAGGACAAGGTGCGAACGATAGTCAGGCTGGCTGGTATCGCCGGAGCATTGACGCTGGCGGCGTGCAGTGGGAAAGATGCGGCGATGAATGCCGATCTGAAGAAGGATCTCGAAATGGCGTCGCGCTCCGACGCGATCTCGCTTCCGACGTCGCAGCCAGCGGCGCAGGTCGTATCGGCTATCGAGCGCACGACTCCGCCGGCACCCCGTCGGATGGCTCCGTCGCAGAGGGTGGCGAAGCATCGGGCGGCTCCGCGCGGAACACCGGCGCCCGTCGAGGTCGAGCAGGCCGATGTGAGCGAGGACGTGCAGCAGACGCTGGTGGAACCATCCCCGGCGCCAGTCGAAGTGGCTCCGCTGCCGAGCCCGCGTCCGCGGCCCGTCGCGTCGAGCGGCGCTGGATCGGGTGACGGCAGCATCGGCCGTGGCAGAGGCGACCAGGGCATCGGCATAGGCACGATTATCGGCGTCATCCTTCGCGGTGGAGTTGTGGACGGCGACCAATGCGATCCGCGCACCGACGGCAGGCGCGGCGGCATTCACACGGCAGTCAACAATCGCATCCCTGTGATCGGGACGTTTCCCGGCAGCGGCCGCATTGGCGGCGGCTTGCCGCGCGGGCGGACGCGCTTCTAGATCTATACTTCACGCGGCGCCGCGGTAATTCACCACTGTGGCGCCGCGTGTTTCGTCATACCGTATCCAACATGAAAAGACATCTCGCACCTTCTTTCGCCCTGCTTCTCGCCGTCGCCGCGCTCGCCGCGTGCAGCGATCGCAAGAGCAACGACGACGTTCTCGCACAGGATACGAGTCTCACGCGCGATCTCGCTCTCGCGAACGAGGACACGGCATCGCGTCCGCAGCTTCAGGACGTGCCGGTGAGCCCGGAGCCGGCTCCCGTCGTCAGCGAGCTCGCGCCCGCGCCGCGTGTCGCGAGAAGAGCAGCAGCGCCAACGCGGACTGTACCGCGCCGTACGACTCCAAGGCCTGCACCGGCTGCTGCAGCGCCAGCCGAGCGTGTCACCGAGAGCGGCAACACCGAGAGGGTCAGCGAGCGCGGCTCTGAGCGACCGCTCGGCGTAGTCTCGGCGGGATCCGAGATTGCCCTCTCTGCCGGCCAGAGGATCTGCACGAACACGAATGCAGTCGGCGACAGGTTCACGGCGCAGATCGCCGATCCCGTGATGGGTGCGAACGGCACCGTGATTCCAGTCGGTGCAACGGCGACCGTATCCATCTCTTCGCTTCACAAGAGCAAGCGCGCGGGCGACAACATCGAGATCGGGCTGCGCGTCGAATCGATCACCTTCCAGGGCAAGACATACCCCGTGAGATCGGAAGTCACCTACGCGCAGGTGGACAAGGTGCGCGCGTCGTCGCGCGGTGATGACACCCGCAAGGTCGTCACCGGCGCGGCGATCGGCGCGGTGCTCGGCCAGATACTCGGCCGCAAGACGAAGTCCACCGTGATCGGCGCGGCGACAGGCGCGGCGGCAGGAGCGGTGGTCGCGAGCCGCAATGCGAACTACGACGGATGCGTGCCGAGCGGCGGCAGGATCACCATCCGGCTTACCGAGCCGCTAACGATTCAGGCGACCGGGTAAATTTGCCGTCGCCTCGAGCAATTGACTCGAGGCGACGCGATCGTCAGGGAGCCTTTTCGTTGACTGTCGGATAGGGCGCGGCGGGATAGGAACCGATCTTCGCGAGGGTGTATTCGCTCGCCCAGAAATCGGGCGGACCGTCGCTGTCCTTGAGAAGCACGGAGTGGCATTGGGCACTAAGGCACACGGCCCGATCTTGAATTCCATCTCGGGGCCGGTCGCTCCCGCAAGCCATCCCTTCGCCGCGGGATCGGATCAGCCGCCATGGCATCCACCACAGTCGTGCTCGATTACCATCTGTCGCCCGCGAAGGATCTGCTCCCGCGTTGCCTGATTCTTCGAGGCATTCGACGTCGGTGTCGCCGTCGCCTGTCCTACGCAACCCGCCACAGTGACGGCAATGAGTGATGAAACACCGGCGAGCCGTGCTCTGCTTAACCATCGCATCATGTTCGTCTCCTTGTTATTTGACTTCGAGAACGCCCATCATCCCATGATCCTCGTGATCAAGGATGTGGCAGTGGAACATCCACTTCCCCGGGTAATCGGCGTAGTGCACGATGAATCGGACAGTGGTGTGCCTGGGCACGTTCACGGTGTCCTTCCACGTCCGCTGCGATACGGGCACTCCGTCGCGGTCCAGCACCTGAAATTGAAATCCATGCAGATGGAACGGGTGGTCCATGCCGACGACGTTTTCGATCTGCCAGATCTCCGTCGCGCCGAGCGGTGCGGTAACGTCCATGCGGTTCATGTCGTGCGTCCTGCCATTGATGAGGCCCTGGCTGAGTACCATCAAGCGGGTCGCCGTCACCTTCGTCGTGTCAAGAACTGGAATCGCGCGGAGCACTTCGGGCAGCTTCACCGGGGTGACCGGCTTCCGGGACGTGTACTGCAGCGTGAGCAGATCGCGCGGCTTGTCCCAGTCGGCTGGCCGCGTCTGCGGTACGTAGCGGTCATACGGAAGTGTCTGCAGCACTGTGCGCTCGCCCGGCCGGCCAGTGCCTCGCACCAGGAGCTCGACGCGTTCGCTGTTGGCGACGAGGATGTCCTTGACCTCGACCGAATGCTCGAACAGCCCGCCATCGTCGCCGATGTGAAGGAACGTATGGCCCGGGATCGCGAGCCGGTAAACGCGGGCGGCCGACGCATTGATGATTCGCCATCGCTGCACCTCGCCGCTTCGGATGCTGATTGTCGGCATCACCTGCCCGTTCACGAAGAGCACGTTGCCTTCGCGTCCGTTCTCCTCGTCAATTTCGCCCGCTAATGATTCCGGATCGGGCAGGTCGATAGATCCGTCGGGGAGGAATTGATTGTCGGAGAGAATCAGGAGGTTGTCGGTCACACCGGCAGGAACTGGATCTACAGGCGGCCGGACGATGATCCCTCCGAACAGACCTTTCGCGATCTGCCGTCAGATGTGACCGGGATGTGCAGGCCGTGCCAGTGAATCGTCGTCATTTCCGGCAGGCGGTTCCGGAAGTGAACGATGACGCGATCGCCTTCGTGCACGTCGAGTGTCGGTCCGGGGACCCTGCCGTTATAGGCATACGCGGGTGTCGTTCCACCCGGCACGATCGACAACCGCGTCGGCTCGGCGGTAATGGTTACTTCTACGGTGTGAGGAACTCTGGAGACGTTGACGAGGACGGGGGGCCCGGGGACGACGGCAACGGATGAAAATGGAGAGACACAATATCAGCGGGGGGGCGTTTCGCGGAAGGAGGATTAATGTCAGAGGATGCGGCGACGCTTCTGGCAGCGGGTTTATCTCCCCGGTTCGGCGGTCAGCCTTCCGCCTCGCACGGTTGCGCCCAGTATTAGCGCTTTCACGCGACGCCTTAACCCGACAGCCGTTGCAGCAGGAGCTTGCGAATGCGCTGCTCGAGCTCGCCGGTCGAGACACACCGAACGGCGCCAGTGCTCGTGCCTTCCACCGATGTCGCAGAGCCTGACACTTCAGTCGTGAGACGGGTGCGGTCGGCGGCCTCAGGCTGCACCGTCGTCGTGATCGAGAGACGAGTCCGATACGCTCCGCTTGCCGAAGGGCCGGCGCCCTGGTTGCCGCAACGCACGAGCTCGGCGGTGCGCTTGCCGGCAAGACGACTCTGCGTATAGCTCCTGATGCCGAAAGTGCGAGTACTGGCGTCGAGGACATCACCCGCGATCTCGAGCTCTTGATAAACCTCCGGCAACAGGGCCCACACCCGATCGGGCGAAGCCGCGACGATGGCGGTGGTTCCTCCCGATTCCTCGTTCAGTCGCACGAAGTTGCCGGTCTCCGTCTCGGTGATGCTGGCGGGCCCTGTGTTTCGTGCGGGAGCAGGAGCCGAACTCGCGGAGGCGCAGGAAATCGTCGCCAGTGCCAGCAGTATCGCTTTCATCGATCGGTTCTCCCGGGTTGAAGTGCATGCAACGGGTCGCGCGTCGGCACAAACTCGATCGGCACGTCCTTCATGAATGTCGCAAGCCAGCGTGCACACTCCTCCATGCCCGCTTCCTCAGAAGGTATATGGCCGATGACGATCAGTCCTTTCTTCTTGCCGACCGTTACCGCATCCACGGCCAGCTGGACCGCCTGCCGCTTGAGACGCTACGCTGAACGGATGCCTGGTCAAGGAGCGGCACAGCCCCTCCCGTGCCAGGCCTATTGCGGCCAGAGCCAGCCGAACGCGCCAGCTGTGAGCAGCGCGTATATGAGTCCGTCCACGGTCGCCTTGATCGTCGTGCTCCATGAGCGACGGTACCAGATGGACATCTGCCACAGCGCGACCGAGTGGCCGATGAATGCCGTCGCGGCTGCGAAGCGGAAGACCTGCATGTATTCCGTGCCGGCGGGAAGCGCGCGCCCGCTGATGTATCCGGCGAAGACCCCAACTGCGAGGAGATACGCGAACCACATGCTGAGGTTGCGCCCCATGGACCAGGGGCCGTTGGGGATGACTGTCAACACCATGTTCGGCCCTTCAGCCATCTTCGCCGCGAATTCCGCGGACTTCATCTCTTCCATGCTTGCCGCGTGGGGCAGCATGTAGTCGCCCGGCGGAATTGCGAAGGGCCGCAGCGCCTGCCTCACTTCATCCTGGTGCGGCACCGCCAGATAGTCCGACTTGTGCCACGGGGAGGCCATGTGGATGATCGAGCTCACGATGAACACGATCACGGCTGACAGCAGTATCGGGAGCCAAAGCGAGGACAGTCCGACCATGACGACCTCCTGATTGGGATTGGGCTTCTCACTCCGCCGTCCGGCAACCGGCGAGACGACGGCACTCATAAATGTGTATGGAAATCATCTTTCGCGACAGTTTCGTAGTCAAATCGCGCGAGCACGGGCTCGATTGACCCTTCGCCGCGGTGGCGGTATACTCGGCCGCTGTTCTTCCTGGTAACACATCTTCGTCTCATCATTGCCCGCCCATGACTTTCGCCGGTGTTGATCTTGGCGGGACCAAGCTTGCCGCCGCGGCCTTCACGGATGACGGCGAGTTGCTGCATCGCGAGAGCATCGCGCTCGCGGGACGCGACGGCGCCGATGTCGGAGCCCTGATCGCTGAGCGCATCAATGCACTGTGCGCGGACTACGACTGTGAGGCTGCGGGCGTGTGTGTGCCGGGTATTTACCGTTCCGCGTCAGGCACCGTCTGGGCGCCCAACATTCCCGGCTGGGATGACTACCCGCTTCTCGACGAGCTGCGCGCAGCCGTTGCCCCGGGCGTGGGCGTCACGATCGACAGCGATCGGGCCGCATGCATACTCGGCGAGACATGGCAGGGCGTGGCGCGCGGCGCTCGCGACGCGATTTTTCTCACGGTAGGCACCGGCATCGGGGCGGGCATTCTCTCCGCCGGTCGTGTGCTTCGCGGTCACGGGGATATCGCCGGCGCGATCGGCTGGCTGGGCCTCGATCGCCCTTTTGCGCAGCGCTACGTGCAGCACGGCTGTTTCGAAGACCAGGCGTCGGGCCCGGGTCTCGTGCGCGTCGCGCGTGATCTCATGCACAGCGATCCGGACTACGGCGGCGAGCTTCGCGAGCGTGGCGATGATCTCGATTCCGGAGATGTCTTCGCCGCACATGATCGTGGCGATCCGATCGCCGTGAGAGTGATGGACAATGCGATCGAGTTGTGGGGCATGGCCGCGGCGAATCTCGTGAGTCTCTTCAATCCACAGATGATAGTGTTCGGCGGTGGAATCTTCGGCCCTGCCTCGAAGTTTCTCGCCCGCATTGACGACGAAGCGCGACGCTGGGCGCAGCCCATTGCCATCGAGCAAGTGAGATTCGTCGTCAGCGAGCTCGGCAGCGACGCGGCTCTCTACGGCGCCGGCCGGCTCGCGATGACATCGGAGGCATGACATGACCACAAGCTCGCGCCGCTCTCTTTTTGCATGCGCATGCCTCGGAATGCTGACGTTCGGCATCGTCCTGACGACGCTCGGGGCGGTGCTGCCGTCCATCATCGAGCGTTTTGGGATAGACAAGACCCAGGCGGGCGCGCTTTTCCTGCTCATGACTTTCGGCATACTCGCCGGGTCGCTTGTGTTCGGGCCGATGGTGGATCGCTACGGCTACAAGGGAATGCTTCTCCTGGCTGCCACCCTCATTGTGGCAGGGCTCGAGGGAATCGCCTTCGCGCCTTCGATGGGAATCCTGCGCGGCGCCATCGCGTGCATCGGATTTGGCGGCGGAATCATCAACGGCGGCGCGAACGCGCTCGTTGCCGACATCAGCAGTGAGGAGAAAGGAGCGAACCTGAATCTGCTCGGCGTGTTCTTCGGCATTGGAGCCGTGGGAGTGCCGTTCGTGCTCGCGACCATGATGAGCAGATTTTCGCATGCGGCGTTGATCGCGGGAGTGGGAGCACTCGTGATAGCGCCTATTGTCTTCATTGCCGTCACGCCATTTCCCGCACCGAAGCAGCCGCAGGGATTCCCGATCGCCGCGGCGGGGCGCCTCTTTCGCGATCCGCTGCTGCTCCTGATGGGATTCATGCTCTTTCTTGAGAGCGGAATGGAGATCACGGTCGGCGGCTGGACGTCCACGTTCGTCAAGGAAGAGCTGGCGGTGGCCGAGCGAAGCGCGCTCATCCTGCTTTCTCTATACTGGATGGGGATGATGCTCGCGCGCCTCGCGCTTGGCTCCATCCTCCGGCGCGGGTCGCCATATCGTGTTCTCTATTCCTGTATTTCGATCGCGCTCGCGGGTGCGGTGATCCTGCTGACGACGAAGAGCGTTCCATTCGCCGCACTGGGAGTGTTCCTCATGGGCGTTGGCTTCGCCGCGACGTTTCCGACAGTGCTCGGTTTCGTCGGAGATCGCTACGCGGCGCTTTCCGGCACTGCCTTCAGTCTTGCGATCGCGATGGCGCTCTGCGGTGGAATGCTGCTTCCGTACGCTGCCGGCGCGCTCGGCGAGAGATACGGCATGCGGGGGTCGTTCGTGATCGTCCCGGTCGCGCTCGTCCTGCTGGCGGGACTGCTCGGAATCCTGTCGCGCCGCTTGCGCACTTCTTCGCCGTAATGTTGATCTCCGTCACTTCATCGGGTTTCACGAATGCTCAGTAAGCGCTGGCTATCCGCGACACGCATGATTCTGGACGACATCGAGAATTCGCAGCTCCCGGCGATTCAGCAGGCGGCTACGCTCATGGCCGACTCGATTGGCGCTGAGCGATGGGTGCATACTTTCGGGTGCGGTCACGCGACGATTCCGGTGGAGGAGATGTATCCCCGCATCGGAGGGTTCGTCGGATTCCACCCCATGGTCGAGCTCCCGCTCACGTTCTTTACCCGCATCACCGGCGAGATGGGGATTCACCAGTTTCTCTTTCTCGAGCGCGCCGAGGGATACGGGAACGCGATCATGAAGAGCTATTCGTTTGACGAGCGCGACACGATGTGGATCTTCTCGCACACGGGGATCAACAACGTGAACATAGACGTTGCGCTGAGAGCGAAGGAGCTGGGAATGCGCATTGTTGCGACGGGATCGGCGGCACAGGCGTCGAAGTCGCGGCATCCATCCGGAAAGACGCTCTTCGAGATTGCCGACGTGGTGATAGACACGCGTGTGCCAGCGGGTGATTCGGCTGTGCCGCTCGTGAATCACACCGACAACGTCGGGCCGGTGTCCACGATGGCGTTTGTCGCCGTGGTATGGATGACGATCACCACCGTTGCGGAGATTCTCGCCGGGCGCGGGGTGAAGCTTTACATCCATCCATCGCACAACGTGCCCGGCGATACGACGGCTCACCAGCGCCTCGACGAAGCGCTGGGTGAGTACAAGCGGCGGATAGCCGGAGTGTGACCCGCGACTACCAGTCCGTCGGCCGGTAGTCCTTGAGGAATTTCCCCCAGACGTGCTCGCCGGTGTTGAATCCGGCGATGATCGGATCCACGATGCGTGCGGCGCCATCCACGATGTCGAGCGGCGGATGGAACCGGTGCTCGGCCGTCTTCCGCGCCGCGATCTCGACCGGATCCTCATCGGTTACCCAGCCGGTATCCACGCTGTTCATGTGGATGCCGTCGGCGCGGTAATCCGCGGCTGAGGTTCGCGTCATCATGTTGAGCGCGGCCTTCGCCATGTTCGTGTGCGGATGGCGTGTGGTCTTGAACCTCCGGTAGAACTGGCCTTCCACGGCCGAGACGTTGACGATGTGCTTGTCGCGTCCCGGGGTGCGCAGCATGAGCGGCTTGAGCCGGGCGTTGATGATGAACGGTGCGACGGCATTCACGAGGTGCACCTCGAGCAGCTCGACCGACGGAACTTCGGCCATCGTCAGACGCCACGAGTTGCGATCGCGAAGGTCTATCTGCTGAAGGTCCTGGTCGAGGCGACCTTCCGGGAAAAGAGCCTTCTGGGCGGCGAGCTCCTCCGGCAGAAGGGGAACCTGCGAGAGCTCCGCCGAGCGCGTAAGCCCGGCAACTTCAGATATGCGTCTGTCCAGAGCGACCGGAGCGGCGCTTCCCTCGGGCAGCATGTGATAACCGCGGAGTCCTTCGTACGTACCGAGGAGTGCACGGACCTTCTCCGGAATGTCGCCGAGCGACGCCGTTTCGCCGGCCATCATGTGCTCGTAGAAATCGGGAGGGCGGCGAACCGTCTGGCAGGCGTTGTTGATGATGAAGTCGAGCCGGTCGCGGGTGGAGAGCAGCTCGCGGCAGAACGCCTCCACGCTCGGTGTGTGGCGGAGGTCCAGTCCGAAAATCTCGAGACGATCACCCCATTCATCGAAGTCCAGCTCCTGCGCGTAGCGGGCGGCGGAATCGCGAGGAAACCGCGTGGTGACGATGAGCTGCGCGCCGGCGCGGAGGAGCTTGATGCCTGCCTGATAGCCGATCTTCACGCGTCCGCCGGTGAGCAGCGCGACCCGGCCGGTCAGGTCGGCAAGCTCGCCGCGCTTGGCGAAGTTCACCTCGGCGCATGGAGGGCAGAGCTGGTCGTAGAAGTGATGCAGCTCCGAGAAATCCTTCTTGCAGATGTAGCAGTTCTGCGTCTCGAGCTGTTCGCCGATCTCCTCATCGCTGTTGACATCGCGCGGCTCGAATCCGGAAGGCGGGAAATAGTTCGGGGTCGTGAAGACGGACTGGCGGTGCAGCTTCCGGATTCCCGTCGCAGCGAGAGCGCTTTCGGCTCGCTGCACTTTTTCCGCTTTGCGCTGGCGCTTGGTGACTTTCAGGAGACGCCGGCGATCGATCGCGTCTGGCCGGGAGACCTGGCCCGCTGCCTGGAGGAGGCGTGTGCGGTCCTGGCGCGGTATGCGCGAGAGAAGCGCGCGGTCTTCGGCGATCGATTCGAGGAGCTCTGTAGCCGCCTGCACGCTCGCTTCGAGCGTGGCAGTACGGACTGGCGGAGCGATCGTGGCGGTACGTGAAGTGGTCGGCATGGCACTGGTAAATCTAGAAGGGAGGGGGTCGATGCCGACTCTTTCGTTGACCCCGGGCCCCTCCGGCAGTTAATGTCTGCCGGTCATGACTGCCGTCCGCGAGCTGCTCCCGTTCATTGCCCCTGACCGACGACGCCTCAAGATCGCGTTCGTGGGCACGCACGGCGTGGGCAAAACCACCCTCTGCTTCGACCTCGCATCGCAGCTCAAGCGTCTCGACCTCGGCGTGGATCTGGTGAAGGAGGTCGCGCGGCGCTGCCCGCTGCCGATCAACGAAGAGACGACGGCAGACGCACAGGCGTGGATACTTCATACGCAGATCGCCGAGGAGATCGCGGCCGCGGCAACGTATGAGGTGGTCGTCTGCGACCGGTCCGTGCTCGACAACTATGCTTACCTCGTCGCGCGGGCCGGACGGCAGTTGGAGCTCGACCCGCTTGTCGGAAGCTGGATCCGCACTTATGACGCGCTATTCAAGGTGCCGGTGCTCGCGGCACCATCGTTCGACGGTACGCGGGCGGTCAGTCGGAGTTTTCAACTGGAAATTGATGCCACCATTAACCAATTGGTGACTGCGTTCGGCGTGGACGTAGTACCGCTTGATCCATCCGATCGAGGCGGGTGGATCAGCGTGGTGATGCGCACGCTCGGCATGCCCGCCCGCCCGCCGCAGACAGATCTCTTCGGCGCGGGCGTAGCGAGCGTCTGAGGCGCGTCGCCAACCGCGGCGGGGATCTCAGACGGCGAAAGGAACGATCCGACGTAAGAGGCCCGCGCGTTTCTGGAGCAGGTAGGAGCCTGCCAGAAGCACGGCGAGCGAATTGGCCACCACGATGGACCACCAGGGCAGTACCGGCCGCATCGGGGTCGTCAGCAGGCCGACCGCGAGGATCGTGACAACGAACCCCGCGGCAATCGCAGAGAGCACCAGGAATCCCTGTGACGGATGTCGCTCGGCGTGGTCCACGAGGCCGGTCACGATAAGCCCGATCGCCAACGAGATCAGAAGGTGCAACCCGTTGTACCAGAAGATCGCTGTCGGGTCGAGCTGAGTCGGGAACTGCAGGATCGAGGGGTCGCGCAGTCCCTGGAAGACGGCCTTGCCCAGAAGATCCACTGTGTATAGGGTCCCGCGCGAAGCGAGCAGATCGAAGGCGCTGTAGAACACGGCCACGGACACGTAGGCGATGAGCCCCACCACCAGCCCATCTCGCGTCGTACGACTTGCGCGCACCATTGATGACCTCCGGAAAGCCTGCCTGTCAACACGCACGTGACCTGAATACATTGTAGCCGGTCGCGATTGCGCGCAAGAATTTCCTGGCGCAGCCGAGCCCACGTTTGAAATGCTCTTACCTCACGGGATCATGAAAAACTTCAGCCTGCTTCCAGTCGCGCTCGTTGCTTTTACTTCCTTCGCCTGCGCCCCAGCGGCGAGCACCGTCCCATCCCCCGCCGGGCAACCGGCTGTCGTCCGAGCTTCGGAAGCGCCGGTCCTGAGGCCGACAGGATACAGGCCGGAGTTCGGTACGATGTGGACGTTCGACGCGCCGCCCCTCGACTACTGGAGAAGCACCTACAACTTCTCCCCGGACAAGGCGTGGCTGGATCACGTTCGTCTCGCCGCGGTCAGGCTGCCCAACTGTTCCGCATCGTTCGTCTCCGCGAATGGACTGGTCATTACGAATCATCACTGCGTCCGCGGCTGCGCCTCGGCTGTCTCACCGCGTGATACCAACTACATCGAAACGGGATTCGTCGCGCGCGGAATGGGGGAAGAGAAGAAATGTCCGGGCTTCTATGTGGATCAGCTCGAGTCCATTGAAAACGTCACAGGTCGCGTGAGGGCCGGGATCACCGCGACGACCGCCGAAGCGCAGGCCCACCAGAGAACCGAGGTGACCGCGCAGATAGAGACGGAGTGCAACCGTCAGACAGGCCTCACCTGTCAGGTCGTATCTCTGTATCAGGGAGGGATGTACTCGCTGTACCGCTACAAGCGGTACGACGATCTTCGCCTCGTCTTCGCGCCCGAGGATCAGGTCGCTTCGTTCGGCGGCGACCCCGATAACTTCACCTATCCACGCTACGACCTGGACGCGGGAATACTGCGCGTCTATGTGAACGACCAGCCGCATAAGCCCGACAACTATCTTCGGTGGAGCACATCGGGCGCGGGCGACGGCGAGCCCGTCTTCGTTGTCGGCAATCCGGGATCGACGGGCCGGCTGAACACGATCGCGCAGATGCAGTTCCTGCGGGATTACCAGTACCCGGCGCAGCTTGCGGGATACGAGCGCACGCTGGCCATATACCGCGAGCTCGCGCGCACTGATCCTGCCGCGGCCCGCCGTTACGAGAACAACGTTTTCTCGCTGGAGAATTCGAGAAAGGCGGTGACTGGTTACAGGTCCGGCCTCACGGACTCGGTGTACATGGCTACGAAGGCCGCGTTCGAGCGCGAGTTCCGCGCGCGACTGGCGGCCGATTCGCGGTTGTCGGCTCAGTATTCCGGGACATACGACGCAATCGCCGCGGCGCAGCGAGAGCTTGCCAGCTTTGACGCCGTGCGTCGCAACAGAAGCTTCGGGCCGACGGTCCCCGCGGGGGGATCGAGACTTCTCAACATGGCGGGGCAGCTCGTCCGCCTTCCCGTTGAATCTGCGTTGCCCGATTCGGCGCGACTCGCGGCGTATCGCGGGAACCTCGCGAACACGATCCGTGCTTCACTGCTTCGAGACCAACCGATTGATTCCGCCTTCGAGAGACTGGCGATCGCCGCGCAGCTGAGGGCCGTCCAGGCCGAGCTGAGTGCCGACGATCCGTTCCTGCGAGCGACGCTCGCGGGCCGGACGCCGGAGCAGGCCGCTGCAGCTCTCGTCAGCGGCACCCATGTTGGCGATGTGGCATTCAGGCGCTCGCTCGTGGAAGGCGGCGCGGCCGCCGTCGCGGCAACGGACGATCCGATGATCGCCCTCGCTCGGCGGATAGATCCGCTCAACCGGGAAGTGCTGGCGCGTGCCGACCGGTTGAATGCGGTCATCACGTCGAATACGGAGAAGGTCGGCCGCGCGCTGTTCGAGACCTACGGCACGGCGCTGCCTCCGGACGCGACGTTCACTCTTCGCATCAGCGACGGAGTGGTAAAGGGCTACCCGATGAACGGCACCATCGCCCCCTACAAGACGGTTTTCATGGGGATGTACTCGCGCTCGGCAGAATTCGATGGCAGGCCGCCATTCGATCTGCCCCGTCGCTGGACGGACCGGAAGGACCGACTCGATCTGACGACGCCTTTCAATTTCGTTTCCACCACGGACATCATCGGGGGCAACTCCGGCAGCCCGGTGATAAATCGCAATGGCGAGGTCGTCGGCCTCGCATTCGACGGGAACATCGAGGGAGTGGCCAACCGCTTTCTGTATCAGTCGGAAAAGCAGCGCACGGTGAGCGTGAGCTCACAGTCAATCGTCGAGGCGCTCAGGAAGGTGTATGACGCGGCGGCGCTGGCAACCGAGCTTCAGGGAAGGTGAGGTGACGCTGTTTCCGACTGACGTCGCATGAAGCTGCTCGTCGTACGCCACGCCGTGGCGATGGACAGGGAAGAGTTCGCAAAGACGGGGCAGTCCGACGACCTGCGGCCTCTCACGGCTGACGGCGCGCGCAAGATGAAGCGAGCGGCCAAGAGGCTGCGCGCAGAAGTCGAGACGCTGGATCTGCTGGTGACAAGTCCCCTTGTGCGCGCCGTTCAGACAGCAGACATCGTTGCCAATGCGTACGGGACCGGCGTTGCCGGAACCACGACGTCGCTATTGCCTGACGCTCCGCTGGAAGAATTCGAGAAGTCCTGCTCCGGGCTTCGCGGGAAGGAGATCCTTGCCGTTGTCGGGCATGAGCCGCACCTCAGCCGCCTGGTTACCTGGCTTCTGACGGGGCGGCGGGAGTCGCGGCTTCGCCTCAGGAAGGGCGGGGCGTGTCTGCTGGAGTTCGAATCGCGAGTACGCCGGGATTCGGGAACGCTGATCTGGCTGCTCACGCCACGTCAACTGGCTACGAGGTCACGATAGTCGTCGTCGAGCGAGCAAGTGTGCGTGGTTGCGCAGCGCTTTCCATATGTGGAGACGTCGCCTCAGGCGTAAAGCTCGGCGCGGGAGAGCGGAACGCCCGCACGCCCGTTGTCGGGCTTCGAAAAGAGGGTCTGGTTGACGCTGATTCGGCCTGTCCTGAACCGATGGGCAGACGCGGCGAAGTAGAGGCGCCATGCTCGCCATGTGGGACGCCCGACGAGCCGCACGGCGTCGCTCTCGTGGTCCTCGAGGCGGCGGATCCAGTGCTGTAGCGTCAGGTCGTAATGCTCCCGCACGTTCTCGACATCGCGAACCTCAAATCCCGCCCGCTCCGCGGCGAGATTGACCTCGCTTAGCGCGATGAGCTCGGAATCGGGGAACACGTACTTCGTCATCGGCGACGTTCCAACTATGAGATGATTGAGCGGATCCTTGAGCATTGAGCCGACGGTTCTCTTCGGTGCGGTCGCTTCGCGGGAGATTCCATGGTTGAGGAAGAGGCCGCCCGGCCGCAGCGCACTGCGGATGCGGCGAAAATACTCCGGCAGCCGCGCCCGGCCGACATGCTCGAACATGCCGATGCTCGCAATCTTGTCGAAAATCTCTCCCGACATGTTGCGGTAGTCGAGCAGGCGGATCTCGATGCTCCCCTTGAGTCCCGCGGTCGCGACCCGTGCGGAGGCGAGCTCGTACTGCCGCTCGCTCAGCGTGATGCCCACACCGGTGATGTCGTAATGCTCGGCGGCGTAAATGAGGAGGCCGCCCCACCCGCAGCCGACGTCGAGCATGTGATCACCGGCGCGAAGCCGGAGCTTCCGGCAGATCTGCTCCAGCTTGTACTCCTGTGCCGCCGCCAGATCCTCGTCGCAATTCCGGAAGTACGCGCAGGAATAGATCATGCGCGGATCGAGAAAGAGCTGGAAGAACTCGTTCCCCAGATCGTAATGGTAGACCACTGCGGCGCGGTCACGCTCCCGCGTGTGCTTCGCTCCTGAAAGATGAGCCGCCGCCAGGGTCCTCGTGTGTGAGGCGCCATTGCTTCGCGGGAGCGCGCGCCAGAGACGGATCAGTGCCGCAAGATCGCGGGGAGCACGCGCGGCGGTGCGGCAAGCCTCCACGACGGGAAACGCGCTGCAGATGTCGCCTTCTATCTCCAGGTCACCGTTCAGAAAGGCTTCGCCGAGGGAAGCCTCTACCGGCGGACGGAACATGTTTCGGAGGGCGTCGGGAGAGGCGATCACCAGGGTGAACGCCGCCGTTCCGTCCGCGGGAAGAAGTGTATCAGCCCCCGTGCGGACGTCGAAGCCGCGGGGGGCGGGGAAGAGCCGTTCGAGGAACGCGTGCGGGGCTGACATGCTGCCTCCGTCAAACGCTTTAGCGGTGAGTGGATTACTGCCTGCGTCCTCGAACGTGCGCATCATTCGTACCGCCTGCCCGCAGACAACGATAGTGAGCTTGTGGGAATCATCGCTCGACCAGGATCCACCGCAGGCCGCCAAATCGACGTCGAGCTTCTGCGAGGAGTTTCGCCATCTTGTAGTGGTCAATAAACAGGTCAGAGGGTGCAGTGACTGAGAAAGACGTCGAGTTCGACCTTTTAGTGATAGGCGCGGGACCGTGCGGGCTTGCGTCGGCGATATCCGCGCAGCGTGCTGGATTCGATGCAGTTGTGGTTGAAGCGCAGGTGGTGGTAAGCACCATCGCACAATACCCGACCTATGCGCGGTTTTTCTCGACCGCGGAAAAGCTCTCGCTTGGAGGAGTACCCTTTGTCGTCGCGACGGAGAAGCCATCACGTCGAGATGCGCTGGCGTACTATCGAGCGGTCATTCGGCACTTCGGCCCAACATTCGACAAGAAGATCAAGCCGTGGGTGCTGCCCGATTTCGTGAATCGAACGAAGGAGGGAGAAATCGCCGTGCGGTGGGACAGCCGGGTCAGTGCCATCGAGAGCGACAGCGTGCTCATAACGGGGCCATCGGGAGAGGAGCGGTTGCCGGCCACCTTCGTGTATGTGATGACGGGCTTTGCTCCGACGCTGGATCTGCTGCGCCAGGCCAAGGTCCCCATCGATGCGCAGACCGGCATTCCAGAGCACGATCCGGCAACGCTCGAGACATCGGTCCCGGGAATCTTCATCGCGGGCGTAGTCGTGGCAGGTTACGACGCGAACAAGGTCTTCATCGAGAACGGCCGATACCACGGCGAGAAGATCGTGGCGCGGCTGCTGGGACGAAACGCTCCAAGTGAACCAAAGCTCAGCGTGGAGCTGGATACGTAGGGCCCGTGGCCTGCGTTCTTTTCCAGTGCAACTATGCCCTCTCGCAGGTGCCACTATATTGAATGCAATGACAGGGGTGCCCGCCCTCCCGCCGAAATCCGACGGAAGCGCGAGCTGAGAAAGTCCCTCAGAACCTGATCCGGCTAGTACCGGCGTAGGGAGTCAACATGGAAGCACGCACGCAGATGCGATACGCGCGTCAGGGCGAGATCACTGACGCAATGCGCTTCGTCGCCGAGCGCGAAGAGATAACCCCCGAGACAGTCCGCGACGAAGTGGCGCGAGGCCGCCTCGTCATCCCCGCCAACATTCGCCACCTGGCCGGCGCGCTCGAGCCGATGTGCATCGGCAAAGTCGCCAGGGTGAAGATCAACGCCAACATCGGCAATTCGGCGGTCTCCTCCGACATCAACGGGGAGATTGAAAAGCTGAGCATGGCGGTCAAGTACGGCGCCGACACGGTGATGGACCTCTCGACCGGCGGCAACATAGATGCGATCCGGCAGGCGATCATAGATACGTCGCCGGTCCCGATCGGTACGGTCCCGATCTATCAGGCGGTGCAGCAGGAGAAGGAGCTCGAAGAACTCACCGCGCAGGACCTGCTCGACATGATCGAGCACCAGGCGAAACAGGGCGTGGACTACATGACGATTCACGCAGCGATTCTCATTGAGCACCTGCCGCTCGTCCACGGACGCACGACGGGAATCGTGAGCCGAGGCGGCTCGCTCCACGCCGTGTGGATGATGCATCACCGCAAGCAGAATCCACTTTACGAGCATTTCGAAGAAGTCCTCGAGATCCTCCGCTACTACGACGTCACGATCTCGATCGGCGACTCGCTGCGCCCGGGCTCACTCGCCGACGCGAGCGACAAGGCGCAATTCGCCGAGCTCGACACGATGGGCGAGCTGACGAAGCGTGCGTGGGAGTACGACGTTCAGGTGATGATCGAAGGACCCGGCCACGTTCCGATGGATCAGATCGAGATGAACGTGAAGCGCGCCAAGCAAGTCTGCCACGAGGCGCCGTTCTACACGCTCGGCCCCCTCGTCATAGACATCTCCCCGGGCTACGACCACATCTCGAGCGCGATCGGCGCCGCTCTCATCGGCTGGCACGGATCGGACATGCTCTGCTACGTCACGCCGAAGGAGCACCTCGGACTTCCCAATGCCAACGATGTGCGCGAGGGAGTGATCGCGTACAAGATCGCGGCGCATGCGGCAGACGTTGCGCGCGGGAGGAAGGGGGCGAGAGATCGCGACGACGCCCTGTCGCGTGCGAGATACGCATTCGACTGGAAGGAGCAATTCCGTCTCGCCCTCGATCCCGAGCGCGCGCAGGAATACCACGATGAGACGCTTCCCGCGGAGTACTTCAAGAGCGCCGAGTTCTGCGGAATGTGCGGGCCGAAATTCTGCTCGATGCACCACTCGCGCACCATCGAAGAGGGGATCGCGCAGCTGGCGCGCGAGCGCGAGGTGGCGGAGCAGGGGGAGCTCGCCGGCGTGTGAGTCGGGCGATCGGCCTCGCCATTGTTTCCGGTGTACGCAGGGGCGTGTCATTCGATGGCGCGCCCCTCGGCCGTTCAGTTGCTGGAGTGAGATGACTCGACGAATTCCATGTATCGTGGCCTTGCTGTTCGCCGCCGGATGCGCGACAGCGAGACAGCCAATCCCTTGGCCGCCGGTGAGTCCGTCCGTCACTCCCGCCGACGCCGCCTATTTCGCAACGCATCCGTTGATGGTCCCGGTGGCCGGAATCTCGCCGCGGGATCTGCGGGATTCGTTCAACGACGGGCGCGGCGACGGCCGGATTCATCGTGCGACCGACATCCTCGTACCGCGCGGAACGCCAGTCGTCGCCGCGATCTCCGGCGAAATCGTCCGCCTGAGACAGAATTCCTCGGGCGGAATCACGGCTTACCTCGTGGATGATGAGAGACGCTATGTGTACTATTACGCACATCTCGATCACTACTCGGATCGCGTCACGGAAGGGCTCAAGGTTGACCAGGGCTTCGTGATCGGATACGTCGGCACGAGCGGCAACGCTCCACCCGACACGCCGCACCTTCATTTCCAGGCGATGCGGCTAAGGAACGGACAGCGCGACTGGTGGAACGGCGCGCCGGTGGACGTACGCTCATTCATGACCACGAAGGGGAAGATCCACGAATGATAGGCAGCGAGCGCGCCGCCCTGAGGGCGGAAGCGCATCACCTGACCGCGACGGTGCACGTTGGACAGCACGGCCTGACGCCCGCGCTCGTCACGTCACTGGACGACGCGCTCAGGACCCACGAGCTCGTCAAGGTGAAGCTGGGAAAAAGCGCGGAGCTCAAGGCAAAGGACGCCGCTGGCCAGCTCGCGAGCGCCACTCAGTCCGAGGTCGTCCAGGTGATCGGACGAACCGCGACTTTCTATCGGGAGAATCCGGATCTCGACAAGAAAAAGGGCGATCTTCCACCCTGGCGGCGATGAGTTGCGCCGTTCCTTCCTTGGAACGTTTTTGTTACAAAAGCTGATCGAGACGCTCCCGGATTTATGTTCATTCAGGCACATTCGCCCGCAACCGGTGGACGCAGCCTATGTATCGTGTGCTCAACGACTTATCGATAATGGCCTGCCGTTAACAAATGTCTATTTGGTATCCCCTTAGAATAAGCTAACCACCGGTTGGTATCATCATGTCACCTCGTCCACGTACCGTAGAAGACTCCGCGATTCTCGACGCCGCTTTCCGTGCACTCAGCCGGATCGGCCCCGAGCATCTGACCCTCGCCGACGTCGGCGCCGAAGCCGGCCTGTCCGCCGCCACGCTGGTGCAGCGATTCGGATCCAAGCGCGATCTCCTGCTCTCGCTTTTCCGCCACGCTACGGGAGCGATCGACGAGGGATTCCTGTCGGCCGTCCTGGCCAACGACTCTCCGCTCGACTCGTTGTTCGCGGCGGCAATTGGCCGCGCGGGCCCGACCGACGGACCTGCGTCCATCGCCAACCGAATGGCGTTCTTCCTCTCGGGGATCGATGATCCCGAATTCCACGAACACGCGAGGGGACCACGCCCGTCGCGTCGTGGAAGGCTACAAGGGCATGCTCGACGGAGCCGATCGCCCGGGGGCAAAGCTTCCGTCTTTGCCCCCTGTGACCGCATAACATCGCCAATACGTAATTCGGTTTCCGCTACGGCACATCGCAGTAGCGGCTGGCGCCCGCGGGCCTATCTTGAATTGTACCTCTTCGCTGGAGAGCGAGATTGGGCGCAACCGCGGCTATCGCCGTAATGAGACGGAAGGAACGCGAAGTGCGTGCGGAGTTTTACGCCGCCGGGGCCACCATAGCGGCCAATGCCATGTCAATGGCGGATTTGCGACTGGATGACAGCATGGCGCTGCGCCGGCTCCGCAGGCGCGCGGTAATCCGGGAAGCTTCCCCTGGACTCTTCTATTTCGACGAAGATGTCTGGCACGCGCTCCACGCGATGCGGGTCCGCATGGCGCTCCTCCTCGTCGGCACCATCGTACTCTTCGGTCTGCTCATCGCGTACGGCTCGGTCTCGCTAAAGTGACCGGCCGGCGGTGTTGATATTCGACACCTCCGGTCTATTTTTCGCATACGATTCACCGCAAAACAGAGCCGATAAATGCCCTACGTCATTACCGAAGCCTGCAAGGATACGAAGGATAGAGCGTGCGTGGACGTCTGCCCCGTGGATTGCATCTACGAAGGGCCGGACCAGCTCTACATTCACCCCGACGAGTGCATCGACTGCGGAGCGTGCGAGCCCGAGTGTCCTGTGACGGCCATCTTCCCCGAAGAGGACGTCCCCGCGAACCTGAAGGAGTACGTGCAGATCAATCGCGACGTGTTCAAGAGCCCCGACCCGCCAGGACGCCCCAACCGCTGAGGATCGTCACCCGCGGAGTCGCATCGCACCAAACGAAAAGCCCGACCCATTGCGGGTCCGGTTTTTTATCTCGTGAAGTAATCCTTCGCGATGAATGCGCCGACGAGCACCGCGTACTGGAGGAAAGTGCTGATCTCGCTTCGCCACGCCTCGCGCCAGTCGTTCTCGCCGGTCGCCGGCTCGTCGGGTTTCCGCGGAAGCCACCGGGGCGCGGAGTTCTTGTAGTCCAGGTACTCGCGTCCGAACGTGGACTCGAGCACTCCCTCCTCATACCGCACGATAAGACTGTACTCGGCCGCGAACAACAGCACCGCGACCGGAAGGAACCACATCACTCCCGAGATGACGCAGAAGCCGATCCACACGAGGAAGTTTCCGTTGTACAGCGGATTCCTGCTCCACGCGAAGATGCCGTAGGTCACGAGCCGCTGCACGTCGCGCGAGCGACGGCGCGTCTTGGTTCCCGCGGCGGCAACACCCGCGAGCCGGAAATACTCCCCGATGGCGATCAGCACTCCGCCGATCACCCAGCGGCTCGGCGACGTCGTTCCCCTGTTTATGAGCGGGATGCCAAGAAAAAGGATCGGCAGCCATCCGCGATTCCGGAAAAGGATCGCGCCTATCCGCGCCGACGGTGACAGCTCCGCGGCGCTGACCTGCTGCCGCGGCGGCACAGGCTGGTCTTCCTCCCTCGTCACTTCGCTCGGCAGCTCCGGCCAACCGGGCATCAATCCCCCCACGGGGAAAAAATCTCGCGCCACTCGTCGGGAACCGGCATTGGCTTTCCCTCGGGAGAGAGCGTGACGTACACCACCTTCGCCTCGCAGACAGGCGCGCCGCGCTGGTTCGTCGCGACCTGCCTCACGGTGAAGCTGGTCTTGCCGATCGCCTGCAGTCCGGTGCGGACTATGAAGTCGTCGCCGGGCAGCGCGGGAGTGCTGTACGAGGCCTCGACGTGCCGCACCACCGCCCACTGCGCGCGCTTGACGTAATCCTCGAACCGCATGTGTTTCTCGAGCGCACTCCATCGCGCGCGCTCGAGAAGCATGAGTATGTTCGCGTGGTTAACGTGCCCGGCGGTATCGCAGTCGCTCGGATAGATATGGATCTTCAGTTCGTCAGACATGATGCGTCAAAAGTTAACACGGGGTCTGCACGATCGTGGATTTGTGTCTGCACCGGTGGCTGCCTGACCTGCTAGATTGGCTGAATGGCCATTTTGGATTCAGAAGCGCTGCTGTACATAGAGACCGAGCAGGAGGCGGACGACTTCCTGGACGACATCTCGGGAGTGCGCGAAATCGCCGTGGATACCGAGGGGGCGAGCTTCCATCGCTTCATTGATCGAATCTATCTCCTGCAGCTCACGACGCGCGAACGGAGTGCGATCATAGATCCGCTTCCCATCGGCATGCCGAAGCGGCTTGGCGAAATCCTTCAGGATCCGGACGTCGAGGTCGTGTTCCACGACGCCGACTACGACCTGCGGCTACTGCATCAGGATTACGGCTGGCATGTGAACCGGATCTTCGACACGCGCATCGCCGCCCAGCTTCTTGGCATCAAGGCGTTCGGGCTTGCGGCCCTGCTGGACCAGTTCTTCGGAGTGAAGCTCGACAAGAAGCATCAGCGGGCCGACTGGTCGCTGCGTCCGCTGACGCGGGGGATGCTCGACTACGCGGCCCAGGACACGCGGTATCTGCTGGATCTCCGCGATCAGCTCAAGGCGCGGCTGGAAAAACTGGGTCGGTGGGAGTGGGCGAAAGAGGAGTTCGATCGGCTCGAGGGAACGAAGTGGGAGGAAGACGATTCCTCGATGGCTTTCCTCAGGATCAAGGGCGCGCGCGACCTGACGCGCCGCGAGCTGGCGCTGCTGCGCGAGCTGGTGCCGTGGCGCGATTCCGTCGCGCGCGAGGTGGATCGGGCGACGTTCCGTGTGATGGGCAACGAGGTGCTGCTCGATATCGCGCGTACCGCGCCGCAGACAGTCAAGGATCTGTCGAGTCTCAAGGGAATGCCGCGCGGCATCCTCGATCGCAGCGCGACCGCCGTTCTCTCGGCGGTGAAGCGCGGTCTCGAGGTGGCTGAGGAGCACCTGCCGCGGTTTCCGCGCTCGCCGAAGTGGGAGCGGGAGGATGATCTCGATGCCAGGGTGTCGAAGCTGAAGATGGTGCGCGATGCGGCGGCAACGCGTCTTTCGCTGGATCCCGGCGTTCTCTGCTCGCGCGAGCGGCTCGAGGCGGTCGTTCGGAGAAAGCCGTCGAGTGTGAAGGACCTCGAGGAGATCTCCGGTCTGCGGCGGTGGCAGATCGCGGAGATGGGCGAGGATTTCGTTGGGGCATTGAAGTCGTAGTGTTTCCGCAGTACCACGTGGTCTCTGATTAAAACCCGAGGTACGCCCTCACGCGCGGCTCCATTTTCTCCGGAGTCCAGAAGGGCGTCCACACGAGGTTCATGTCCACGCTCTCGACACCGGGGAGCGTTTTTATCTCCTGCTCGGCGTTGCTCATGATCTCGTGGCCCGAGGGACAGCCCGGTGACGTGAGGGTCATGTCCACCTTCACCTTCGTGCCCGTCACGCTGATGTCGTAGACGAGACCCAGGTCGAGGATGTTGAGATTGAGATCCGGGTCCTTTACGCGGCGAAGGGCCAGCTTGACCTGATCCTCGCTAACGACACCAGGGGTATCGGAGGATTCCTCGCCTGTGGCGACGCTCAGCGGGATGGCTCGCCCTTCGGCGATGCTGTCATCCACGACGGTGGGTCTGTCGTCGCTCGTGGAGTGCGGCGTTACCGCGGCCGCGGCGGTATCGGGATGATCACTCATCCAATAAACCTAGTGGTGTTTCGTCGTCCGCGAAGACTTCCTGACGGCCTTCTTCACCGTTTTTTTCTTCGCGGACGCGGCCGAAGAGTGCTTTGATTTCGCCGAGCTGCTCTTCACCGCGGCGCGCTTTGCTTTCGCCGAGCGGTTCGCCTTCGCCGATCTGGATTTCGTCGCCTTCGCGGTTCTCGCGGCCGTGCACTTCACGCGACTGCGCCTGCTGCGCGCGCTGCGTGCTCTGACTGCCTTCGCGCAGCGCACCGGATGTGGCTTGGGCCGCGTCCACCCGATCTCTTCGTCGGCGCGGAACGCGATCGGCATTGCCAGTATCGGCGTCGGACCGTCGAGAACGGCGAGAACTGCGGCATCAGAAAGATCGGAGCGCACGTCGGAGATGATCCTTGCCGGGCGCTGTGCTCTCGCCGCGTGCACGCGGTTGGTGAGCAGCACCACGAACATCTCGCGATCGGGGTCGATCCAGATGGATGTGCCGGTGTAGCCGGTGTGTCCATACGCGCGCTCGGTCAGATACTTGCCCGAGCCGTAATCACCGTCGGCGGTGTCCCAGCCCAGCGCGCGGTGTCCCGCCGCGCGGCGTGTGAACAGCGAGACGGTCGAGTCGGTGAGGATCTGCACGCCGTCGTAGGTACCGCCGTTCAGCATCATCTGGGCGAAGATCGAGAGGTCGGCAGCGGTGCTGAACAGACCCGCATGTCCGGCGATTCCGCCCAGCGCGTACGCGTTCTCGTCGTGCACTTCGCCGCGCAGCGGATATCCGCGCGGAGGAGTGACCTCTGTCGGCGCGATGCGGTAGCGCAGCGAATCTGCGGGGCGATAGAAGGTGTCGTGCATACCCAGCGGTCCGAACACGCGATTCGCAAGGAACACGTCCAGCCGCTGGCCGGAAATCTCCTCGACGATCATGCCGAGTACGTCGGCGCCGAGATCGGAATAGACGTACGCGGAATTGGGGCGGTACTCGAGCGTAGTCTCGAGGACCATGTCGCGCGCTTCCTTCGGGCTGTGCGCGCTCCGCCAGAGATCGCGGCCCGCGGGAAGTCCGGAGCGGTGGGTCAGGAGCTCCCGAACAGTCACCTGATCCTTGAGGCCGCCGGAGAACGCCGGGAGATAGCGGAGCACCGGCGCATCGAGATCGATTTTCTTCTCGTCGTACAGCACCATCACCGCGGTCGTCGTGCCGACGACCTTGCTGAGCGACGCGATGTCGTAAATGGTGTTTTCGGCCTCAACGGGGGAGCTCATGTTGGACCAGGAGAGCCTGCCGAACCCTTTCTCCCACACCGCGGCGCCCTTGCGCCCGACAACGACCGCCGCACCCGGATACCCACCCGCTGTTATTCCGCGCTGCACAACCCGGTCGATGGACTCGAGACGTGACGCGGACATGCCTACAGCGTCGGGTGCCTTTGGCGGCAGGCCGTCCCCACCATGGGCAAGCGTGAGGGCGATCACAATTACCTTCAGCAATTCGAACTCCTTCCCTGCTATCTACTCGCAAGACTCCAGATATGTTCCGGGTTCCCGGGAACATGGCCAGCCCGGACATCGGCTGCGAAAACATCATATATAGGGGGTGACGACCGGTCCAGGCGGTAGTCACGGCGATTCATAGTAATACGTGACTGCGAGAAGACCAGATTTTTTTTCGGGAGATTTGAGCACTTGTTTGCTTTCACGATCCGGAGGAAACCCCCGCCTCCACCCCCGTGACTAACTTGAAGACGGGATGCAAACCGACCAGCTAGAGCTTCAGCGCGCCATTAAAGGCGATGAGGCGGCGATGCGGCAGCTATGGCTGCGGCACTCGCCGCACATCGACGCCGTTGTTCGCCGCCTGTGCGGGGACCACGACGTCGCGGCTGACATCGCGCAGGAAGTGTGGATCCAGATCTTCAGGGCGCTCCCGGGTTACAGGGGAGAGTCGCAGTTCGGGACGTGGGCCCACCGGATCGCGGTGAACCGCACCTTGAACGCGCTTCGGAAGATCAAGCGGATCGCGAAGATCGAGACCGAGATCGAGGACGACAGCGCGTTTGTCGAAGGGGACAGCGACAGGACGTTCCTCGCCGAATCAATAGACCAGGCGATGGGGCAGCTCTCTCCGGGAGCGCGGACGGTGTTCGTGCTTCACGATATCGAGGGCTACACTCACGAGGAGATCGGGAAGGAGCTCGGCATCACGTCGGGCGGATCGAAATCGCAACTGTTCAAGGCACGCGCCAAGCTTCGCCGGCTGCTGGCGCATGTGGTGGATGAATCAAGGGCCGGCACTGGAATGACACATGTTGCCCCTGTCTGAAAACGCATTGGACGATCTCGTCGCTCGCGAGCGCGAGCGAGGCGCGCCTCCTCTGACGAACTGGGATTCGCTCGCCGTGCAGCTGCGCGCGGAAGGACTGATACGGGATTCCGCCGTTTCGCGGTTTGCGGGAAGCACGTGGATGCGTGTCGCCGCCGGACTCGCGCTGGCGGTGGGAGGCGCTGCAGTCGGACGCGCGTCGGCGGGCGCTTCGCTCATGCCTGCTCGTGTTGCCCAGACCGCTTCATCGGACGTGACTCCCGCGACCGCCACGGCGCCGCAGTTCAAGTCGCCTGGAGAGGCGTGGGACGTTCTCAACCGCGCGGGTGAGGAATACCAGCGCGCGTCGGCATATCTGTCGGCGAGCAACACCGAAGTGCCGATGCCGGCCAATCCGTCGCAGTATCGCACGCGTCTCGCGGCGCTCGATGGCGTGATGACCGAGATCCGCGGCGCGCTGAAGGAGGCGCCGGAAGATCCAGTGATAAATCAGTACTACCTCGCGACGGTCGGTGCGCGCGAAGCAACTCTCCGCCAGCTCGGGACGACACTGCGTCCAGCCGGCGTTAGTCTCAATCGGTTTTAAGGGATGCGGGACATGCGGCTAGCGAAATCATCGCTGGGAATCAGCCTTATCGCGCTTCTCGCCGTCGCCCCGGCGACGGTACGCGCGCAGGAGCCGCCGAAGGGGTGGGTCGGAGTGGTCATCACGACGGGCATCGGCCAAGCCAATGAGTCGGGGGCGATGGTGTTCAACGACTATCCGGTGATCGAGTCAATCGAGCCCGGATCTCCCGCTGAGAAGGCCGGGCTGCAGACGGGCGACCTTCTGATCTCGATCAACTCGCAGGATTTCCGGAAGAATCCGATCCCCATGAGCAGTCTTCTCGTGCCGGGACAGAGGATCACCTTCCGCTACAAGCGGAACGATGTCCTCAGGAGAATCAGTCTCGAGGTGGTCGAGCGTCCGGTGAATACGTCGGGACGCGTCGTTCTCTCGATCATCGGTCCGGCTCCGTCGGAAGGCGCCGGCACGCGCGCGCGCACCGAGGCGACGATGAGCCGCCCCGTGCGCACGAGAATCGCGCTGCCTCCGATGGTATCCATTGCGCCGATCGCTTTCGGTACGGGAACGCCGTTCATCGGAATCGCCGGCGCCGAACTGACTCAGCTCAACGCCGATCTCCGCGATGCGCTCAACCTGAAGGGCGACGGAGTGTTCGTAATCAACGTTGCGGTCGGCACACCGGCCGGTGACGCAGGGCTCAAGAGCGGGGACGTGATCGTCCGCGCGGCCAAGGAAGCGGTGCAGAATCCCGGCGAGCTGATTCGCCTCATGCGCGCGTCGGTGGACAATTCGCTTCAGCTCCAGGTGTTGCGCAAGCGCAAAGCCCAGACGATCACACTGCGCTGGTAATCAGTCGAGCTTCCGCCCTGACCATTGCAGGCGTGCAGTCGTATCAGGCTCCATCTTACTTCTGTCAACATCCAGCAGAGGGCTTGTGGATTCGTTCAAGGAAGACCGCTCCATCTGTGGGTGCGGCAACGTGCATGGAATCCGCCGTGTGGTTCTTACGGGCGGGCCCGGAGCGGGAAAATCCGCCGTGCTCGAGCTCGTCAAGCAGTCGTTCTGCCCCCACGTGATGGTCCTCCCTGAATCGGCGGGAATCGTTTTCGGCGGCGGATTTCCACGGCGCCCTGACCTCGGCGCGTCGCAGGCGGCGCAGCGCGCGATCTTCCACGTTCAGCGCGAGCTCGAGAACGCCGCCGAGGGTCAGAACCCAGCGGTGATTCTCTGTGATCGTGGAACCGTGGATGGGGGAGCGTACTGGAGCGGTAGTCCGGACCTGTGGACGTCCGTGGGGACGACGCTCCCGGCGCAGCTTGCCAGGTACTCAGCAGTGATCCACCTGCGTGTTCCTTCCGCGGACGGCGGATACAACAACAACAATCTGCTTCGCGTGGAGTCGGCAACGGAGGCGGCAAAGATCGACGACCGGATCGCGCAGTTATGGGCCAAACATCCTCACCGCTTCTCGGTCGAGCCAGCGGAGAGTTTCCTGGTCAAAGCCGCCCGAGTTCTCGAGATACTCAAGGAACTCGTCCCGGAGTGCTGCCGCCACCACATCGTTCCGCTCTCGAAGCTGGAGTAGGCAACCGCTCGGCATCCGCGGGTGTGTCTATGTCCAGCGCCGCCGTGTCCAGAGGTACCGCCGTTACCTCGCCGCGATTTTCGCGAAGCCAGCGGCCGGCGCCCGTATCGCCGGTGAGCTTCATCAACGAAGGCATGTGCTCTCTGCCGAATATCGCCGGCACGCCGAGAGTGCCAGCGTACTCTGACGCTACGATGCGACGACCCTGCCCGAACCTGTTGACGAGGCCCTGAAGCGCCGGGGCGTCTACAAGCGGCTGATCGGCGAGCATCACGAGAACTCCATCGTAAGACGTCTGGTGATCGAGAAAGCGCAGACCCGCGGTGAGCGACGACGCCAGACCGCTCTTCCACTGGTGATTGACGACGATCTCGACCGTCAGCGCACCGAGCGAGGGGACGATTTCATCGGCATTGGCGCCGACCACCACGATGACGGGTGCCAGTCCCGCGGCGAGGGCGGCCGACGCCGCGCGGCGCACCAGCGTCTCGCCGCCGTGCATCAACAACTGCTTCGGTGATCCGAAACGCGTCGAGCCGCCGGCCGCGAGTATCACAGCCCCGATGACCGCCGTCAGATCTCCGTCGTCGCCGATGACGGCGACTCGTGCAGCGGGCCTTTACGGTCGCGCAGATGGCCGCCCGCCCGGCGACTGGTAACGGCCGACACTTCGGCGATGATCGAGAGCGCGATGGCGTCCGGCCCATCGCCTCCGATGTCCATTCCCACTGGTGCGAAGAGCCGTTCGTCTCCGCGCACGGTTTCGCCAGCCGATGTCATTTCGGCCAGTATGCGCTTCGTGCGCGCCCGGGGTCCGAGCACGCCAATGTAGACGACGTCTGACTCGAGGAGCGCGCTCACGTAATCGAGATCCCGGGCGTAATGGTGCGACATGACGACTGCCGCGGTGTGCCCGTCGAGGGCGACTGCATCAGCGAGCCGGATCGCATCTTCGCATTCGACGACAGTCGCTCCCGGAAAACGCTCGGCATGAGCGTGCTCAACCGGCCGATGATCCACGACGGTGAGATTCCAGCCAAGCTCCACTCCAGCCTTCACGAGGGGCACGACGTCCGGACCGCTGCCACAGATGACGAGTCTAACCGCCGGAACCACCACCTCGAATGCGATTGCGACGGATCCATATTCCCGCGTGAGCCCGCGTCGCCCGGCGTTCAGCGCTTCAAAGGCATCGGCTTCAGCCGCGGCGAGCTCGGTGCGGTAGCCCCAGTCGCCGACTGTCTGTATTTCCCTCCCGGTGAAGAGCGCATGCGCCCCGAGAGCGGGAGCGCCTTCGGCGCCCGAGGATCGCATGACGGACGCGAGCACGGACGGGGCTGCGAACTCGAGGGCCTGCTCGAGCAGAACGGCGAACGCGCCGGCCTGCATCGGCGGCAGCGGTTCCAGCAGCACGTCGATGAGGCCGTTGCAGCCGAGGCCGAGTCCCCATGCTGCGTCGTCGTCGCCTCGCGTGTCGTAGGTGACGACGATCGCGCGTGCATCTGCGTGCGCCTGCCGAGCGTGCTCGGCGAGATCCGTCTCCAGACAACCTCCACTCACGACGCCTACCGTCGAACCGTCAACGCGCACGACCATTCGCGTGCCGACGCCGCCGTAGTTGGAGCCCGTCACGCTCACCACCGTTGCAAGCACGACCGACTCGCCCCGCAAGGCGGAGTGTGAAAGCGCATCCACGATCGCTCTGTGAGTAGTCATCCGCGCCGAAGATCTCCGCTCGAGTTATGCATCATTCTCTCAATTTGGAATGTGACCGAAGTACGGGGCATCGTCCAGCGTTCCGCCCGGCGGAACAGCCCCATCTTCAAGCTTGCCGCCTTCCGCAGTGCGCCGCATCTTCTCATGATGTCAGCCGTAGGCAGCAGCGTCGCGCGAAAGGATGGAATCGGAAAGGCGACCGGAGGCGCAAGATACATCGACGACCTCGTGTTCCCGGGCATGCTTCACGGGCGCACGATCCGCTCGACCGTCCCGCGGGGGCGGATCAAGTCCATCCGCCTGGATTTCGACACGTCGGGTTTCACGGTCGTGGATTATCGCGACGTCCCGGCGAAGAACGCCGTGGACCTCATGACGCAGGACCAGCCATTCCTCACCGAGCGCGAGGTGAAGCACATGGCTGAGCCGGTTCTCCTTCTCGCGCATGAAAACAAGGAGAGGCTAAACGCCGCGACGGTGGTGATCGAATACGAAGAGCAGGAGCCCCTCTTCGATCCGGAGAAATCCACCGAGGTCTTCAAGGAGGTAGAGATCGTCAAGGGCGACGCCGAATCGGCGCTCGCCGGGTCCGATGTGATCATCGTCGAAGGGACCTATCGTACGGGGCACCAGGAGCACGTGTACATCGAGCCGAACGGAGTGATCGCCGTGCCTGAAGAGGGCGGCATCGCGGTTTACGGCTCAATGCAGTGTCCCTTCTACGTGCTCAAGGCGCTGCGCTGCATGCTTGGCTCCGCGTATCCGAACGTGCGTGTGATCCAGACCGAGACGGGCGGGGGATTCGGCGGAAAGGAAGAATATCCGTCAATAATCTCGGGGCACGCCGTCCTCCTCGCGCTCAAGTCGGGCCGTCCGGTGAAGATCGTCTACGACCGCGAGGAGGATATGATCGCGACGACCAAGCGTCACCCGTCGATCGTCAGACATCGCACCGGCGTCACGCGCGATGGCCGGCTTGTCGCGATGGATGTGGACGTGCTGATGGACGGCGGCGCTTACGCGACGCTCTCTCCAACCGTTCTCTCGCGCGGGTGCATCCATGCCTCGGGCCCGTACAAATGCGACAACATCCGCATCCGCGGACGCACTGTGTTCACGAATACGCCGCCCAACGGAGCATTCCGTGGATTCGGCGCGCCGCAGACTGAGTTCGCCGTCGAAGTGCACATGGATCGCATCGCCGAGCAGCTCGGGATGGATTCGGTCGAGTTGCGGCGCATCAATGCGCTGCGTCCCGGCGACACCACCGCGACCGGCCAGGTTCTTCGCGACGACGCCAGCGCGCACATGGTTCTGGACGAAGCCGTCCGCCGCACCGACTTTGCGCGGAAGCGAAGGGAGTGGAAGGGCACTAATCGCTCGATCGGACTTTCGCTCTTCTATCACGGGGCCGGATTCACCGGCGCGGGCGAACGTAACCTCAAGTCGAAGGCGCGGCTGGATCTGACGCCGACGGGAGTCCGTATCGCCGTTGGCAGCACGGAAATCGGACAGGGCACACGCACGATGCACGCGCAGATCGTGACCGACGCCCTAGGCATGCTATACGAGAGTGTCGAGGTGGCGCAGCCGGACACGTCGCGTGTTGCCGACAGCGGTCCGACCGTCGCCTCGCGCACATGCATGGTGGTCGGGAAGATCCTCGAGGAGTGCGCGCACGAGATGAAAGATCGGCTCGGGGGGCTTTCGCCCGCTGAGTACCACGCTCGGCATGGCCCGATTTCGGTCGAGCGCATGTATGAGCCGCCGGACTGGATCGTGTGGGACGAGCAGACTTATCGCGGCGACGCGTACGCGACGTACGGGTGGGGATGCGACGTGGCGGAGCTGGAGCTCGATCCGGATACGTACGAAGTGAAGCCGATCAGGTTCACTGCCGTGCAGGAGTTCGGGCGACCGATTCATCCCGCGCTCGCCCGCGGACAGATCGAGGGCGGCACGGCGCAAGGACTTGGTTACGCACTGCTGGAGAGAGTGGTGATGCGCAACGGCGCGATGGCCAATAGCCAGCTCACCAATTACGTGATACCGACGACACTCGACATGCCTGAGATGGATGTCGTGATGATGGAGAATCCGTATCCTGGCGGACCCTTCGGAGCGAAGGGATTGGGTGAGCTTCCGATGGACGGGCCGGCGCCGGCCATAGTGAACGCGCTCAGAAGCCTCGGACTCGATGTGCGTGAGATTCCCGCGACACCGGAGCTGCTCGCAACCTGCATGACCGCATGACGCGATTCACGCTGAACGGCGAGACCATTGAAGTCAAAGCTCATCCTGCCGCGCGCCTGCTCGACGTGCTGCGCGAGGAATGCCATCTCACGGGAACCAAGGAAGGCTGCGGCGAAGGAGAGTGCGGCGCGTGCACGGTTCTGGTGGATGGAGAGCCGGTGTGCTCCTGCATCATTCCAGTCGCACAGGTAAGGGGCACTGAAGTCACCACGATCGAAGGGCTTGGCGGTAATCATCCACTTCAGCATCTCTTCATGAACGAAGTCGGTGCGCAGTGCGGCATCTGCACGCCCGGGATGATCATGGCGGCGTGCACTCTGGGACCCGAGCCCACGCTCGACGACGTGAAGACGGCGCTTGCCGGCAATCTCTGCCGTTGCACCGGCTACTCGGCCATCTATCGCGCCGTGCTCAAATGGCGCGGCATGCCGGAGCCGGTGGTCGAATGAGGACCGCGGTCTCGGAGATCGACCTGCGCACCGCGTCGTCGCTCGACGAGGCGCTCGGCATTCTGAAGGCAGAGAGGCGCACGCCCGTCGCGGGGGCAACAGACGTGTACGTCGCGCTCAACTTCGGAACCTTCGCGCCGCGGAAGTTCCTCGACATCTGGCAGCTCGATGAGCTGCGCACGATCTCGATGCATGGCGATACGCTCGTCATCGGAGCGCTCACGAGCTACACCTCTCTGATACAGTCGCACATCGTGGGCGAGCGGGTACCGATGCTCGTCAAGGCGGCGCGGCTCGTAGGAGGAGTGCAGATACAGAACCGCGGGACGCTCGGTGGCAACGTCGCCAACGGATCGCCTGCTGCCGACGGCGTGCCAGTTCTTGCTGCCGCGGACGCGGTGATCGTACTGCGCAGTACCGATGGAGAGCGGCATGTTCCGATCACCAGCTTCTACACCGGATACCGCACGACCGTAATGCGGGCCGACGAGCTGATAGTGGCGATCGAGATACTGCCGATAGAAGGCAAGCAGTGGTTCCGGAAGGTTGGCACGCGGGCGGCTCAGGCAATTTCCAAGATCGTGATGGCGGCCGTGCGAGCACCGTTACCGCGCATCGCACTCGGAAGTGTGGCTGCTACAGTGGTGCGTCTGCCCGAGACCGAGCGGGCGCTCGCCGCCGGCGTGAGCGCCGAGGACGCGGCGGAGATTCTGGGGCACGAGATCTCGCCGATAGATGACGTGAGATCAACTGCCGACTACCGTCGTCGCGTTGCGCAGAATCTACTGCGCCGCTTCTGGGCCGAGACCGGCTGAGCCGAACCGGCCAATGGCCGCCATCAAGTAATGGATCTCATCGTTCGCGGACGGCGCGTGGTCACGCCGGACGGAGTACGCGCGGCGGCGGTGCATATAGCGGATGGTCGAATCGTCCGCGTCGGCGCGGTTGCCATAACCGTCCTCGAAGTCGATCCGGAAATCCTCCATCGCGCGCAACGCGATCGCGCCGAGCTTCGGAACCGAGTCCGCCGCAAAGAGCTGCGCACCGCCATACACGGTGTGAACCGGCTGGCGCCCCGCGCTCTCGCCGGGATGTGAACCGGCAAAGGCCAGATTCGCCTCGCGAAGGGCTGCGGAAGCCTCAGTCATGAAAGTCTTGTCGAGACTGGTGCTCATCCGTTGTAGATCCTTCCGTTCTTCTTGCGGTAAAGCTCGAGCACTGCTCTCGCCTCGCCGCGCATCACGTTGTGCACTATCTCGATCCCGCGTTCCTCGAGGTAGCGGTATGACTCGGGGAACACCGGGCCTTCCTCGAAGTTGAGCAGGGATGCGTCTTCGCGCGCCGCGCCGCAGACCAGACGCTGCACGCCGCTCCATAGCGTCGTGCCGAGGCACATGGCGCATGGCTCGCACGACGTGTGCATTTCATGTCTGGGCAGGCCGGACGCCTTGAGCGTGAACGACCCGAGCCGCTGCTGCGCCATCATGAATGCCATCATTTCGCCGTGGAGCGTGCAGTTGTTGAGGCGCACGACACTGTTCATCCCGACTGACACAAGGCGTCCGGATTCGGACTCGTAGATTGCGGCTCCGAAAGGCCCGCCCGTACCGGCCTCGACATTGGCGCGCGCGACGGCGATCGCGAGCTGCATTCGATCCTCGTCGGTGCGATAAGCGCGGTCCCATTCGACCACATCGTCCACCCATGCAGGGTACTCGATATGGACCGCAGGATGGGTTTCGTCTCTCATCATGCGGAGGAAGGTTGTCGAGATCGTCTCAGTTGCGGAAGACGGGAGCTGGCTTCCGGCAAGGACTCGGATCGCGGATACATTTCAGGCAAGAGCAACCGACCCCAAAATGACCGCACCGACGCCTCCGCAGCCCACTACCATAGATGAATCCCGCCATCGCATCCGCGAAGCGCTTCTAGCGGCGCGCAAGGTCGCTGTCGGCACTCATGCGGGAGAGGAGGTCCGCGTCCGGATGATGCACCCCGGGGCCTGGATCCCCGACGATGAAATGGCTCGGCCGATCATCTACCTCGCGTCAATGAAGAACGACCCCAAGGTTCGCGAAATGACGACGCGTCCCGAGGTCGCGCTTCTGCTGCACGAATCGCCGACCGGCGAGGAGCACACGAGCTGGGAGATGGAAGTGACGGGCCGCGCGGAGGTCGTGCGCGATCCCGCCGAGCGGGAGCGGGCGAAGGCGGCGACGATGCGGACATCGTCAATCGTGCAGTACCTCGAGTCCGTCGGCCAGACCGATATCCTGGCTTTCATGCGCGTCACGCCGCGCTTCATCAAGCACCGAGTCTTTGGTGAGATCGTGTCAGGCCGCCCGCCTTCCATCATCGACTTCGGCGACGCATACGCGGATCGTGAAGGCGATGCATCTCTGCTCCGCAGACGGCTTGGCGTATGGAAGGAGACGATCAGGTGGGCATCGCTTACTGCGAGCATGGCGTCGGTCGCTGTGGGAATCGCGGCCGCATTCGCAACGGCGGGAACCGTGCGCTGGGGATGGGCGATCCTGACTCTGATCGCCGCTGTATCGCTTCAGGCGTGCACCAACATCAAGAACGACCTCGACGATCAAGTCACAGGAGCCGACGACAGGAATCGGACGCCGGTGCTTGGGTTTACAGGCGGATCGCGCGTGATGCAGCGCGGGCTTGCAACTCGTGGAGAGCTGCTGGTCGCGATGCTGGTGTTCGGCGTGCTGAGCACGTCTATCGGGATCTACTTCGCGCTCGCCGGACGTCCCGCCGTGCTGCTCTTCGGCCTCGCTGGTCTGATCATCGGCTTCGCCTACACCGGCCCCCCGTTCCGTCTCGCGAACCGCGGCCTCGGTGAAGTGGCGGTCGGCGTCGCGTTCGGCGTGGGAATCGTCTGCGGCAGCGCGTACGTGCAGGCGGGATTCATTCCTTCGATCGCGCTCTGGGCGTCGATTCCGGTATCGGTGCTGGTGGGACTGCTGCTCTTCATCAACGGATTCCAGGACTCGGAGAGCGATGACGAAGTCGCGAAGAGGACGGCCGTCGTTCGGCTCGGGCGGGAGCGCGCGAGCAGGGTGTATCCTGTGATCGCGGGCGCGGCGACGCTGGCGCTGATCGCCTTCGTGGTTTCCGGTGTGCTGCCGGCGTTTGCGCTCCTCGGCCTCGTCGGCGTTCCACTCTTCATCAAGGCCGCCGCCGTTGCACGGCGCAGCTTTAACGAGCCGATGGAGCTCGTGCCGGCAAATGCCTACACGGCAGTCGGGCACCTCGCGAGCGCACTCGGCCTCGCGATCGGTCTCATCTGGTCGGGCGTGGGCGGCGGAATCAATGCCGCATTGATCGCGGTGGCGCTGATGGGCGTGCTCGTCATTCTCTACTACAACCGATCGATCGGCCGGCTTGCTCGCGCGTTCCATGGTGTGAAGGACGCGGTCGCAAAGACATGACGGCAATGGCCGCTGATCACTGACCGTCAATGGAACTGGGGATCTACACTTTCGCCGAGACGACACCGGACGCGGCGACCGGACAGACGATCACCTCGGCACAGCGGCTGCGGGACCTCATGGAGGAGATCGAGCTCGCCGATCAGGTCGGGCTCGACGTGTTCGGGGTGGGTGAGCATCACCGCCCCGACTTCTCTGTCTCCGCTCCGGCGGTGGTGCTCGCCGCGGCCGCGGAGCGAACGAAGCGGATCCGGCTTACCAGCGCGGTGACCGTGCTCAGCTCGGACGATCCTGTGCGCGTATTCCAGGATTTCGCGACGCTCGATCTGCTTTCCGGTGGGCGCGCCGAGATCATGGCGGGGCGCGGGTCGTTCATCGAATCGTATCCGCTGTTCGGATACGATCTCGAGGATTACGACGAGCTGTTCTCCGAGAAGCTCGAGATGCTTCTCAGGATTCGCGAGAGCGAGCGAGTCACGTGGTCAGGCAAGCACACGCAGTCGCTCGATAATCTCGGAGTGTATCCGCGTCCGATTCAGAATCCGCTGCCGGTGTGGATAGCGGTGGGAGGAACTCCGCAATCGGTTGTGCGCGCGGGCACGCTCGGCCTTCCGCTTGCGATCGCGATAATCGGTGGTGCACCGGAGCGATTCGTTCCCTTTGCCGATCTTTACAGGGAAAGCGCTCGACGCGCGGGTCATGATCCGGCGACGCTCCAGCTCAGCATCAACTCGCACGGCCTGATCGGAGATTCATCGCGCGAGACAGCGGATGTCGCGTGGCCCGCGTACGCGATGACGATGGGGAAGATCGGGCGCGAGCGGGGATGGTCCCCGCCGACACGGCGGCAGTTCGACGCCGAGAGATCCCCGCGTGGCGCGATGGTGCTGGGCAGCCCGCAGGAGGTGATCGACAAGATTCTCTTCGAGCACAGCCTGTTCGGAATGACGCGGTTCCTTATTCAATTCACCGTCGGCACGCTGCCGCACGCGACGGTGATGCGGTCCATCGAGCTGTTCGGAACGAAGGTCGCACCGGCGGTGCGCAAGGAAGTTGGCGAAACCCCGTCGAAATAACCCGCGATCCTTTCGCTGGACACCGGTAGCTCGCGGGAACAGAATTGAGTCCTACTCCTCTGGAGGCCCCATGCATACTGGCGCATTCGCGCGCTGCGGTCATGGCTCTGACCGCCGCGGACTGGGCGGATCACTATAGCCAGGCGGCGATCTACCTCCGCCTCAACGGCCTGCTGCCGCCGACGGCGAAGAAGCCGGCGCAGTAACCAGGCTAGGCCGGCGTGATCCGGCTCGCACGCATTACGCTCCGGGAGATTCGTCTCCCGCTGGTGGAGCCGTTCCAGACATCCACGGGCGTGGTCGAGGAGCGACGCATTCTGCTTCTCGAGCTCGCCGACGCCGACGGTAGCGAGACATGGAGCGAGTGCGTTGCCGAGACGCTGCCGACGTACAGTCCAGAAACCGTGGACACGTGCTGGCTCGCGCTTTCGGAGTGGATCGTTCCGATCGTGCTCGGCGAGCCTTTCTCGGCGTCGAACCTCGTGCATGCAACGCTTGAGCGTCGCATTCGAGGACATCGCATGGCCAGGGCGACGGTCGAGATGGGCGTATGGGCGCTGGCCGCATCGCGGCGAGGGCTGTCGCTTGCGGCGCTGCTTGTGAGCGAGAGCGATATTGCGCGCCAGCTCGGCGCCGGGCCGCGACCGTTCGTCGAGACGGGCATTGCGCTGGGCATGCAGCCCAGTCCCGAAGCGCTGGCGGAGCGATCACTGGCTGCTCACGCCGCCGGATACCGGCGGATCAAGGTAAAGATTGCGCCGGGCCGCGACGTGCCGTATGTGCGGGCCGCGCGCGACGCGCTAGGACCCGGAGTCTCGCTGACCGTTGATGCCAACTGCAGCTACACGCTGGACGACGCCGATCACATTCGGGTGTTGGAGACGCTGGACACGCTCGGTCTGACGATGATCGAGCAGCCGCTGGCGCACGATGACCTCTTACGCCACGCCGAGCTCCAGCGGCGACTCTCGACGCCGATATGCCTCGACGAGAGCATCTCCAGCGACGCGAACACGGAGGAAATGCTGGCGCTCGGGAGTGCGCGCATGGTGAACCTGAAGCCCGGACGCGTTGGCGGCTTTCAGCAGGCGCTCGCAATTCACGACCGCTGCGCGCGCGCCGGTATTCCGGTCTGGTGCGGCGGCATGCTCGAGTGCGGAATCGGCCGGGCCTACAACGTGGCGCTGGCGTCGCTCCCCAACTTCACCGAGCCCGGCGATCTCTCACCGAGCTCGCGCTACTGGGCACGCGACGTCGTCATGCAGCCGTGGACGATGGACGCGGAAGGACGCGTGCGGGTTCCGCTGGAGCGCGCAGGACTCGGCGTAGATGTGGACGAGGCGCTAGTGGACGATCTGACTGTGCGCCGGGCGAACTTCCGCGCGCGCTGAGCGAGGCGGTCAGCGCGTTGCGACGACCTCACGAAGCGCGGCGCGGCGAAGCTTTCCCGACGCGGTGCGCGGCAGCGGCTCCGTGACGAAACGAAATTCCCGCGGCATCTTGTAGCCGGCGAGGCGCGGTTGGCAGTGCGCCTCCAGGGCAGAAGCGTCCGGCGTGGCCAAGCCGGTCGTGTTGGCGATCCTGACGATTGCCACGACGCGCTGTCCCCACGTAGCGTCGGCGACTCCGATGACGCCTGCCTCGGTGATGGACGGGTGCGACAGCAGTACCGCTTCTACTTCCGCGGGATAGACGTTCTCGCCGCCGGTGACGATGAGATCGTCGCGCCGATCGAGCACGTACAGGTACCCTTCCGCGTCGAGTCGGCCGACGTCGCCCGTGTGCAGCCAGCCGTCAACGATCGTTCGGGAAGTAGCATCGGGCCAACCGGAGTAGCCGGCCATGACGATGGGCCCGCGCACGAGAATTTCCCCTGCCTCGTCCGGACGTTCGTCGGGTCGGGTCGTCGCGGCGATGCGCACCTCATTCGGATACAGCACCTTGCCGGCGGCACCGAGCCTGCGTGCCGCGTCCTCGGGGGCTAGCGTGACCACTTGGGAGCAAGCCTCGGTGAGGCCGTACGTCTGCATGACCGGCACACCAATCGAGGCGCACCGCTCGAGCAATGAGCGTGGCACGGGACCGCCCCCGACCAGCACACAACGAAGGGTCGGCGGATACGGCCTGTCTCCCCGCGCATCCAGCATTCGCTGCAGCATCACGGCGACAACCGACACCACTGTCACCTGGCCTTCGTCTATCGCGGCGTTCACGGTGTCCGCGTCGAACCCGTCGTGTACCACCGCCGCGATGCCGTAGATCGCCGAGCGCAGGACGATGGACAATCCTCCGACGTGGAACAGCGGGAGGCACGCGAGCCAGCGGTCGTCCGCGTGCGTGCCGAGGTTGAGCGCCGACCCGATGGCGCTCCACCAGAAATTCGCGACGGTGAGCATAGCCCCCTTGGGCTGCCCCGTCGTCCCCGACGTATAGATGATGGCGAGCACGGCGTCAGCGTCGTGGTTGAGACGTAACGGCGTGTCCACTTCGTCGAGGACGTCGAGAGGAGCGCTGCCGAGCAGGGCGGCCCCATCGGCGTCGGTGCTCACGATGACAAGCGCGGGATGCTCCAGCCGCGCGTTTTCTACGCGTGCAAGAGTGCGGCTTTCGGCGACGAGCAGCTGCGGCGCAGCGTCGCCGAGCTGCCACGCAAGCTCGGGCTCGCTAAGCCGTACGTTGAGCGGCACGAGCGTCGCGCCCAAACGAAGCGCCGCGTGCGGAAGGAGGACCGCGGCGGATCCGTTGTGGAGGAGAGCGGCGATCCGGTCGCCGGCGCGCACACCAAGAGTTGCAAGGCGACGCGCGGTGCGCGTGACGTCAGCGTCGAGCGCCGCAAAGGTCCAGCTTCTTCCGTCGGCGACGAGGGCGGTGCGATCGGGCATGCTCGCTGCGCGACTCGCCAGCCAATCGGGAAAAACAGTGGTGCGCTCAGTCACGGCAGTCAATCCTCGGGCGACACGGCGACCTAACGCGCGCGGCCGATGACCGCTCCGAGCGCGAGGAGTGCGCCGAAGAGCAGCAGAAGCTGTCCCGTTTGCTTGAGTACGGGATTCAGGTCACGGCCGGCGACACCGCCGAGCACGCGTCGTGCGAGACCGATCGCGAGCGGGAGGGTGAGCCAGGGGAGCAGGAGCCATCGGCGCGACGGGTCGGTCAGCGCGAGAGTCAAAGGGACAACATAGGCCAGCGCCACGAAGAGCGCGTACTGAGTGCGTGTGGCGCGGTCACCGATGCGGACGGCGAGCGTGCGCTTGCCGGCCGCGCGGTCGGTCGGCAGGTCTCGCAGGTTATTCACGACGAGAATGTTCGTCACGAGCAGGCCGACAGGCACGGACAACATGAGAGCGAAGCCGCTCCACGCCCCCGTCTGGAGGTAGGCCGTTCCGCTCACGGCGAGCAGCCCGAAGAACACGAACACGAACACGTCGCCGAGGCCGTGATACCCGAATGGATACGGGCCGCCGGTGTAGGCGAGGCCGGAGAGGATCGAGAGCACACCGATGGCGATGATGGGCCATCCGCCGATCCACGCCAAAACGACGCCAAGCAGCACGGCGAGCCCGAAGGCGACGACGATGCCGCGTTGCACTGCGGCGTGGCTGATCAATCCGCTCTGAGTGACCCGTACGGGGCCGAGACGACCATCGTGGTCGGCGCCGCGATGAAAGTCGGAGTAGTCGTTTGCGAAGTTGGTGCCGATCTGGATGAGGAGAGCACAGACGAGTGTGGCCAGGAAAACCAGAGGCCGGAAGGACGCTCCTTCGCTGACCGCGGCAGCCGCGCCGACGAAGACGGGCACTGCCGCCGCAAAGAGCGTTGCAGGCCGCGCGGCGAGCAGCCAGGCGCGAGCCGGCGTGAGAACCGTGACGGCGCTGGCGCTCACGGAAAGCGCGGGAACTTGCTGAAGTCCGGCGCCCGGTTCTCGAGGAAAGCGTTCTTGCCCTCCTTCGCCTCTTCGGTGAGGTAGTAGAGCAGAGTCGCGTCTCCGGCCAATTGCTGCAAGCCGGCCAGTCCGTCGGTGTCGGCATTGAACGCCGCTTTGAGGAAACGCAGCGCCATTGGGCTCTTCTCGAGGATCTCGCGCGCCCACTGCAGCGACTCCGCCTCGAGCTGCTCGAGCGGCACCACGGTGTTGACGAGTCCCATGTCGAGCGCGTCCTGCGCACTGTACTGCCGGCAGAGATACCAGATCTCGCGCGCCTTCTTGTGCCCGACTACCCGTGCCAGGTAGCTCGCGCCGTAGCCCGCGTCGAAGCTGCCTACGCGCGGGCCAGTCTGGCCGAACTTCGCGTTATCCGCGGCGATCGTCAGGTCGCACACCAGGTGCAGGACATGCCCGCCACCTATTGCGTACCCGGCGACCACGGCGATCACCGGTTTCGGCAGATAACGGATCTGCTTCTGCACGTCGAGGATGTTGAGGCGCGGGATCTGGTCTTCGCCGACGTAGCCGCCATCGCCTCGCACCCGCTGGTCACCGCCCGAGCAGAAGGCCTGGTCCCCCTCGCCGGTCAGGAGCACGACACCGGTCGTCATGTCGTCCCGAACATGATTGAACGCGTCTATCAGCTCGGTTACGGTGTGCGGCCGGAACGCGTTGCGTACCTCGGGCCGGTTGATCGTGATTTTGGCGATACCCTCGTCCGCGACGCGCTCGTAGCGAATGTCAGTATAGCTCCTGATCGTTTTCCACTGGACGCTCATGGAATGTCCTCGATGTCTTGCGGCGCAAATGGTCTCATTCGATGTACCCGCTGGTCGCGGAATTTAAATGAGACTCTTCAGGGAATTGTCTGGGTTGGATGGCTTCTCGGCCAAGATAATGTGCCGGGAGGAGTTGCGTGGAAGACGCGACCAAACCGGCGGACCTGCTGTGATGCTTGTTCGTGGGGGAGACATCATGTCTCCACGCGACATTCCGGAGATTATGCAGCGAGCTGTTCGCAGCATAATTCCGGAAGGGCTCGCGGACCAGAAGCGCAAAGTCAGATGACTTACGATCGGTTCTGGGCAAGGCTTATGACCCATGGGCCAAGCTCCTCGCCTTGGTTGCTGACCGAATCAGTCCCATGAACGAAGTCTGGGGATTCACGACCGCGAGTACTGGTTGGGGACTCCGCGTGCGTCACAAGGAGCGGGTAATTCTCTACATTACGCCTCAGCAGAATCAATTTCTCGTCTCGTTTGCCCTCGGAGAGAAGGCTGTCGCGGCAGCCCGCGCCGCCAAGCTTTCCGCGAGCGTCCGAAAAGCCATCGAAGGAGCACCGCGATACGCGGAGGGGAGAGGCGTTCGGCTTGAGATTAGGAGCAGCCGTCAGCTTGCTTCTGTAGCGACACTCGCGCAGATCAAGTGGCAGAGCTGACGGCTTAGTACGCCGCGCTACGTTGCCGACTCCTCGCCTGGCGTCGCCTATCGCTGATAAAGGCTGCGATAGCTGTTGGGCGTAGCAACGGCCATGATCTGTGTGCTGAGCAGCCGGTGACATAGGTAACACAAGTGTCCAGCAACATGGGTAACACTTTGGGGGTTACCCACGAATGATGTAATCGCGCTGGTCCAAGGTGGCAGTGAGCACGGTGTTGAAGTAGATGGACCAGATCCCGTTGCCGGTCTTGAACTCGCCCTTGAAGTCGGCAGTCCAGAGATCATTGGGAGCTTCGGTGGTGGGCGGTACGACTCCAGGATGTTGATGTGGACGACGGCGCCGAGCTCCGGGTCGAGCACCTTGACCGCCACGTTGCGGTCGTGCTTGATGTCGCGCGCGAGATAGACTGTCGCCATGCCTCCGCGTCCGATCTCACGTTCGAGAACGTAGGAGGGACGAAGCGAATCCTTGAGTTGCGCGAAGATGTCGGCCACGGGTGCCCAGAGGGGGTGGAGACAGCAGCGCTAAGCTAGGGTGGTCGATTGGCGGAGGATAGCCTCGGTTGAGCGACAGATCAGGCGTTCGACGTCGTGGTGGCCAACCGTGGTGGCCCTATGTCTGATTTTCAATTGTTCCCGGGCAATTGAAATTTTATGGTGTTTTCTTTAAATTGATGGGCAGCATTTAAGGCGAACGCACCCCCGTCTCCAATGGAAACCATGACAGGCGATCTCGTAACTGCCTCGCTGAGGGCAGGGTATCTCTTGAAGCAGCAGTCAGGTCCGGACGGTTACTCCGCCTTCGTTCCGGCGCCATTGCCGCCGAACCCTCCCCTCGACTTATCTGGCCGTATAGGCGGTCTCCTGGAACGGGCGAGCAACTCATTGGGACGACTGGACGGGCTTTCAAGAAGTCTGGATCCCGACCGCCTCCTCTATATGTATGTGAGGAAGGAAGCCGTGCTATCGAGTCAGATCGAGGGAACACAATCGACGCTGACTGAATTGCTGGAGTATGAGAACAGCGAAGCGCCGGGAGTACCCGTCGAGGATATTCGTGAAGTTTCCCGATACGTCTCAGCGTTGAGATTTGCGGTCGATCAGATCGCCGCGGGATTCCCGATGAGTTTGAGGTTGATCCGCGATACGCACGGCGTGCTTATGACTGGCGGCCGCGGAGGGCATCAGACACCCGGAGAATTTCGTCGGACACAGAATTGGATCGGAGGAACACGCCCAGGCACGGCGCGCTTCGTTCCACCACCGCCCCACGAGCTAATGCGCGTCTTGGGCGAGCTTGAGCATTTCATCGTCGAAGGCAGCGCAACTCCAATCATCAAGGCAGGGTTGGCCCACGCGCAATTCGAAACAATTCACCCATTCCTGGACGGAAACGGGCGACTCGGACGACTTCTCATCACGATGATTCTCTGTTCCGAGCGAACCCTGTCCCAACCATTTCTTTACCTCAGTCTCTACTTCAAGCAGCACCGCGATGACTACTACGCCGCGCTTCAGCGTGTTCGTTCGGAAGGAGACTGGGAGGGATGGATGGCCCACTATCTGGAAGGCGTCGACTGGACTGCGAGACAAACAACGGAGACGACCGTACGACTTCTTGAGCTTTTCAGATCCGATCGAGAGCTCGTTGTCAGTTCGGCTCGGGGAGCAGCTACGCTGCGAGTCTACGAAGAAGTCCAGCGGCGTGTGATCATGTCGATCCGTCGAGTCTCCGAGAACCTCGGAGTTTCTATTCCCACTGTCACAAGCAGTTTGCGGCGGCTCGAGGCGCTTGGAATCGTCCGAGAGACCACCGGTCGCAGGTACGGCCGGATGTTCGCCTACCATCGGCAACTCGAGATTCTAAACGAGACAGATGACATGGCGGGATAGGAAATTCGGGATAGGCATCATAGGGGCATGACGTCTGCGTTCGCCGTTCTTGTGCTTGCCCCATGGGTAGTTGAAGCGGAATGGCGTTCTCCGCTGGAAGTGTACACACAGTGTACACACTCTGTTTTACGAGTAACGGAGTTTCCACTTCCAGACAGGAGAGCACCGATGGAGAGATATATCGGGTTGGACGTGCATGCTGCATGCTGCAAGCTGCACGTTGGGAGTGCTGAGCCAGAGCGGCAAGCGGGTGGGGACACATGTGGTGGAGACGAGCGCCAAGTCGCTGATCGCGCTGCTGGATACGATTCCGGGACGCAAGCATGTGTGCCTGGAGGAAGGTACGATGGCGGGTTGGCTGTACGAGGTGTTGTCGCCGCATGAGGAGGAAGTGGTAGTGGCGGGAGTGGAAGAGAGCAGGGGTCCGAAGAGCGACAAGCTGGATGCATTTGGTCGAGCGGAGGAGTTGCGGATCGGTGCTAAGGAGCGCGGGTCATTTGCGGCACTGGGCTACAGGGCCAACGTGCACGACAAGGTGATGCGAGACTCGGTTCGGGTGATGGCCCGGATTACGAGTCTCATGCGATCGCGAGGGGTGCGGGTACCGCACGCCGGCGTGTATTCGGAAAGTGGGCGGAAGAAGTGGATTGCGGGGCTGCCCGAGGCGGCGCGGTATGCGGCGGAGATTCTCTACGCGGAGCTCGATGCTCTCATGGTTCTGCGCGCTCATGCGGAGAAGGAGGGAGAAGGAGATGGTCTCGGAGGCCAGGAGACATGCGGAGTTCAGGATCTTGAAGAGCTGTCCCGGACTCGGAAGTATTGGCGCCGCGCAACTCATGGCGGTAGTGGTGACGCCCTACCGGTTCGCCAGCAAGCGAACATTCTGGAGCTACTGTCTGGAGCTACTGTGGACTGGGGATCGTGATGCGCAGTTCGTCGGACTGGGCCCGTGCGCAGGACGGAAAGTGGATGCGTGTTCCGATACAACAGACACGCGGACTCAGCCGAAGCTTCAATCGCACACTCAAGATGGTTTTCAAGGGAGCGAGTGATGCTGGCAACGCATGATGCGTCGGTCCGGAGAAAGAACGGCTGCAGGGGAGAGCATCCATTGAATTTCTGGTCCCGGCGATCATGCCGGAGTCCCCAGGGATAGGTTATGCCCCCCAGGAGTGCCGAACGAAGCGATGGGCCGTTGAGTCCCAAATAGAAGGATGGTTCCCGCCTCCGGGTGGAGAACGAATCGGCTATCCAGTCCTCCGGGATCTCGCAGCGCGAGCGACAAACGTGCAAGCAGCAACACTTCCACACGAGAGATCAACGCGCCAAGCAAGTGCAGACGTCGGCTGCAAGAATCAGTGCAGCTGCCGCCAGCACGGAGTGCGTCTTGACAGCCTGCCCCATAGAAGGAAATCGCATTTGAGCGATAAGAAACTGGCATTTTCGGAATGGCCGATAGCGCTATGCTGGGAGCTGATTTTGCAGGCGGAGTGGCTAAGGGATCTGGCTCAATGAGGCGCACGTCCGCCAAGCCCCGAGGGAAAATGGCGTGCTTGCGCCGTCAACTCGTTACAATGATCCGCGCAGCGGAAGCTTGTGCGAGCCTTTTTCATAAGGACAGCCAGTCCCCTCAGGGCCCCCATGCGTTGTCGAGAGACACGAAATTAGGCGAGGAATTCATGGAACCTTTGACCGCGTCTGGTCGCTGGAAGTCCGGCCGAGGAGGATGCATGGCACGAGGCGGTCTGTTGTGCCTCTGCGTTTCTCTGCTTGCCCTTGTGGCGAAACCGCTTGATGGTCAGGTCCGCGACAGCTCACGAAGTCACGCGAAGGCGGCCGTTCTACGCGGAATCGTCAAGGACGAGTACGGTGACCCGCTCCAAAAGGCGGAGGTCCGGGTTCAGCCGGGCGGCTACGTCGCGCAGACGGACACGACGGGACAATTCCAAATCGAAGCGCCGGCTGGTCAGTACAATGTGGTATTCCGCCGACTCGGATACATCGTCGAGGATTTCAGCTGGCGCGCTCGTCCGGGCGAAGGTACCCAGTTGTCCATCCGCCTCAATCCACTTCCGCAAACCCTCGATACGGTTGTCGTTCGGGACTCACATGACCGCGTGGCCGGAGCGTCGTGGATTACGGGCGTCGTAGTGGATAGTGCGATGCAGCCGTTGAAGGATGTCGAGCTGCAGCTGATTGGCACCGGCCGGCACGCGGTAACTTACGAGCGTGGAGAATTCTTTTTTGCCGGGCTCGCGAAAGGCAGCTATGTGTTGCGTGCAAGACGCATCGGATTCAATCCGGGCAACCTTACGATAAAAATTGGAAATGGGGAAGAGCACGGCGTCACGATCAAACTCACACCCCTGCCATTCACATTGGCCACTGTCGAGGTTAGAGACATGAGCGGCTTCGGCAGTTCAGCCGACGCGTGGCAGGAATTCGATCGGCGCCAGCGATGGAAGAGCAATCTCAGTGTCACGATTGGCCGTGACGTTTTCACTAATCTTGGAAAGATGCCTCTCGACGGGGCATTGCGAGGAACACAAGCAGAATCATTAATCGGAATGCCGCAGCTCGGTAGCCGATATGTTCCAACATCCATTCATTCCAACCGTACCGGTGGGCTGTCCCTACCCGCCTTGCCTCCCATTCCAGGCGACGTGTGCGTGCTCGTAGATGGAGTCAGCCCCTATCGAGTACCACTGTCTGTGTTCCGCGCCGACGAAGTGGAACGAGTCGAGGTGTTTGCGGCGAACGGCGATTGGACGGGGACGATCGGCGCACGAATGGAGATGGTGAAGGGATGCGAGACAGGGCCCGGGTTAAAACACCCGCCCTACTTCGTAATCTGGATGCGCGGCAGCTCCTGACCACGCATCGCAGCTCAGTCTTACGCGCCTGTCAGTACCCGGGGTCCGTTCTCGGTTATCGCCACCGTGTGCTCGAAGTGCGCCGACCGCGTTCCGTCGAGCGTCACTACAGTCCACCTGTCTGGCATCGTCCGGATTCCAGGCTTACCGATGTTCACCATCGGCTCGATCGCGATGGTCAATCCCGGAACGAGTCGAATCCCGCGCTTCGCCTTGCCGTAGTTAGGAACCTGCGGCTCTTCGTGAAAGCCAGTCCCGATGCCGTGTCCGACGAGATCTCTCCGAGAAGGAAATTCAATCGCGGTAATGCGCCAAATGACCAAGTCGAGGGGCGGCGGCGAAGGCTATCCCCCTCCCCCGCCGCCACCGCCGCCAAGCCCGGAGATGGCCTCGATGATGGAGTCTGCTCCGGAGCCAAAGCTTCCAGGACCGGGAACAATCCAATAGCGGATCACCCGGCCGGCACCAGGGCAACTCGACCCTGTTGCCGGCGGGGCTATTCTACCCTCCGACCTGAAGGCCCAACGGTTGTCGGCTTCCCTTGCCGTCACTTGCAGCGCGAAAAGGCTGGCCCGAATCTCGCCTTTGTCGGCATCCCCGGACTTCGACGGGGGTATCACGACAGACGAACCGATTCAGAGGCCTTTGAATGCGCCACACGAAAACTGCCGCGGCCCTCGCCGTAACGCTCATTTTTTCCGCCGCCTGCAATAGCGGCGACAAATCCAATGGAACGGCGTCGAACGCGATCGGCAAATCGTGGTCGCCCGAGAAGCTCACATCGGTCAAAGGTGTGCCCGTCACCGCCATCGAGGCCGCCCTCAAAAAGCGCCTCGCTGGATCTCCTCCTGCGAAAATCACCGCTCGCCAGTGGGGACGCGCAAAGCGTCTCTACAAGCAGTACGGAAACAATCCGCTCTGGCTCAAGTCGGACGGGCTCCATGAGGACCGCACATTCGCACTCGCCAACTCGGTGCTGCAAGCCGAGCAGGATGGCATGCGAATGGATGCTTACCCGATTGGCGCGCTGGCCCAGGCCATCACTGCGGTTCAGCAGACCCAAACTCCAACGCCGGATCAACTCGCCGACGCAGACGTCCTTCTCACCGCAGCGTTCAGCGCGCTGGGCGGCGATTATCTCACCGGCCAGGTTGACCCAAAAACAGTCGCTCAAAGCTGGCACATCGACCCTCAGGACGAGGACGTCGATTCCGCCCTCGCGCGCTCACTCCGCAACACCGCGCTCGACAAGGCGATCGCCACGATGCGCCCGCAGGACCCCGACTACGCGGCGCTTCGAAAGGAGCTCGACCGCTTTCAGCGCATAACCGTAAAAGGCGGCTGGCTTGCGGTACCGGCTGGCGAAGCGGCGAAGCCGGGAGAAAGAATGGCGCCGGCTCGCGTGGCGGCACTCCGGCAGCGTCTCACGATCGAGGGCATTGGTGCGCCCGCATCCCCTCCGCCGGCTGCGAGATCCTCAAGCAAGACGAACGCTCCCGCCGTTTCATCGGGCGTCTACGATCTGGCACTGGCCGGCGCGGTTGCGGAGTTTCAGTCGCGACACGGCATTGTGGTAGACAGCATGCTCGGCGCCGAAACTCTCACATCACTCAACGAATCCGCTCTGTATCGCACAGCGCAGATTGCAGCGAACCTTGAACGGTTGCGATGGTTGCCGCGCGCGTTTGGCAATCGCTACATCTATGTGAATATTCCGGCGTTCAGGCTCGAGGCGTACGACGGCGGCCAGAAGGCGCTCGACATGAAGGTCATCGTTGGGCAGGACTACGAAGACAAGGCCACGCCGGTGTTTTCCGACTCGATGGAGGTTGTCGTTTTCCGTCCGTACTGGAACGTCCCTCCTGATATTGCCGAGAAGGAAATCTTTCCGAAGATGAACGCCGACCCGGGGTACCTCGCGGCGAATAACTACGAGCTGTACAAGGAGGGAGGCGCGACGCGGGTGCGCCAGAAGCCGGGCGAGAAGAATTCTCTCGGACTGGTGAAGTTTCTGTTTCCCAACGACTTCAACATCTACCTCCACGACACACCCAATCAGGAGCTGTTCGACAAGGATGTGCGCGCATTCAGCCACGGCTGTATTCGCGTCGAGAAACCTTCGGAGCTGGCCCAGTGGGTTCTCGGGTGGGCCGCGGCCAAGGTCGATGCGCGGATGAAGGGAACATCCGACAACCAGCAGACCCGGCTGCCGAAGAAGCTGCCGGTCTACATCACGTACGGGACTGCGTACATCCGCGACGGACGGCTGTACTTTGGCAACGACCTCTATGATCGCGACGACAAGCTCGTCCAGCAGGTCGTGAGGGGCACGCTGCCGAGTCCGGAGACGGTTCAGGCGGTGCAGGCACTGCGGCGGATCGCGGCAAGGAGCTGAGCTGCGATACTTGAGTTCGCAGCCCCGGAGCTGCGAGCAAAGTTCAAAAGTTCGCCGTCCTTAGTTTGTCTTCAGCGCCTTCTCGATCGTGAACTGCACATTCCTCGTATGAGCCGAGGTCTCTGCATTCACGCCGCTCTTGCCGGGCAACCCCGCGACTCCGGGCGCTGAAGGCTGCAGTATCTTTGCCCAACGATGTCGGCAATCCTGATCCTCGGCGGCACACGAAACCTCGGACACGTGACGGCGCTGGCCCTTCTCGAGGCCGGTCACGAAGTCACGATTCTCAACCGCGGTCAAACCCGCGATGAGTTACCGCGCGACGTCGAGCGCCTGCGCGCCGACCGGTCCGACACCAACCAGCTTCGCGCTGCCATCGGCCAGCGTTCCTTCGATCTCATTTTCGACGCGACCACTTACACCGGCGCGGACGCTCGCCAGGCGATCGACGTATTCAGCGGGCGCGCGGGTCGGTATGTCTTTGTAAGCAGCGGGCAGGTCTACCTCGTTCGCGAGGGACTCGAGCGGCCCTTTAGAGAGGCCGACTACGCAGGACCTGTCATGGACGAACCCCCTCGCGACTCGGCCGATCATCCAAGCTGGCTCTACGGAGCAGACAAGCGCGACGCGGAAGATGCTTTCATGGCTGCGCGATCGGAGTCCGGATTTCCTGTCATGACCCTGCGCCTGCCGATGGTCGCATCGGAACGTGATCACTACGGAAGGATCCAGGGGTACGCGGCTCGCATTCTCGATGGTGGTCCACTCCTCCTCCCCGAAGGAGAAGGTCTTCCGCTCCGTCACGTGTATGTCGCCGACGTCGCACGGCTTGTTGTCGGACTTGCCGGCAACGATGCGGGTTCGGGCCGCGATTACAACATCTCTTATGGCAGTTCGATGAAGCTCGCGCGATTCATCGCCTTGCTCGCCGCGGCGGCGGGCCGCTCGCCCGACGTTCTGACCGTGGATCGCGGCAAACTCGTCGAGCGCGGCCTTCTTCCCCACTGCTCTCCATTCAGCGGCCGATGGATGTCTGAACTCGACAACACACAAAGCCTCGCCCATCTAGGTGCTGCGGGGATCAGGTATACGGCGCCCGAAGATTACCTGCCGAAGCTGCTGGAAGATTTCACAACTCGCTGGGCTGTGAATTCCATGGTCCCCGAAGGTTACTCCCAGCGAAGGGAGGAAGTAGCGTTCGCGGGGGCCGGAATCGAAACTGAGGAGCCAACGTGAACGAAAGCTCCAGTAAGAACAGCACGGTTACCATCGTCTCCAGCATGAGAACGTGTTTCCTTGTGTTCGGCTTGGCAGCGTGCGCGTCGGGAGGAGGAATGGTCGAGTCATCCGCCTCGACGTCCACTCACCCATTCGAAGCGATATCGCTCCTCGGAGATACACTCCGCACATTGCCGCTCTCGGGCACGACGCGCGCCAGATACGAGCGCCAGCTCGCCGAGACGCAAGCCGCGTACGATCGCACGCCCCGGGACGCGGATTCGGTCGTCTGGCTCGGCCGGCGCCTCGCTTACCTCGGCAGAATGCGCGAGGCGATCGACGTGTACTCGCGCGGCATCGCGATCCACGCGCGCAACCCTTGGCTCTACCGGCATCGAGGTCATCGCTACTTGAGCGTCCGGGAATTCGATCGCGCCATCGCCGACTTCGAGCGCGCGACCCAGTTGGTCCAGGGCAAGCCCGACGAGGTCGAGCCAGACGGACAGCCGAACGCGCGGAATATGCCGATCGGCACTCTACACTCGAACATCGACTATCATCTCGCTCTCGCGCACTATCTCAAGGGCGACTACGCTCGCGCGCTTCCCATCTACAGGCATGAGCTCGACAACGCGCGGAACGACGACCGTCGCGTATCGATTGCCCACTGGAACTACATGGCTCTCCGTCGACTCGGCCGCGACAAGGAAGCAGCTGACCTTCTGGCCACGCTCGGCGGCCCTATGAACGTCATCGAGAACGAGACATATGGGAAACTCCTGCGGATGTACCGCGGGGAAATTCCGCCGGACTCTGTACTAGCTACTGATGCGTCGGGAGAGATGTCCGTGACTGATGCGACGGCGGCGTATGGAATTGCGAATTGGCATCTATACAGCGGCAGGCGAGCCGAGGCGGAACGGGTCTTTCGGACGATTCTGGCGGGCGGCCAGTGGGGCGCGTTCGGTTACATTGCCGCGGAGGCTGACCTGGCGCGGACGGCTCGGGAGTAGAAGTCGACTTTAGTCAACGCGATTGCCCAAGCAGTTTTCGAGCGGTCTCCAATGCGACGTCCACCCCGGGGCCGAGTTGTTCCACAGGAATTTGGGGCGCGAACATTTCTCGTGGCCGTCCGTCTATATGAAACAGTTGCTCTCCTGGAATGCGGACGCTGAAGCCCGTGTTGGGAAGAGTGTTCCGGTGGTCGTACAGTTTCTGATGCCCGGCGCGGACCGCGTCCAGCGCCCTCACGTAGGCATCGACGGCCTCGGTCTTTTTTCTTAGCTCGGCCACGCGGTCGTCCCGATCCTTCAGCACGAGAATCGCCGCCAGCGGCTCGCGCTCCCGATTCTCGGTGACCGCAACGCGGTAGAAGTCGTTCGCAGCGCGCCCCTCGATGTTGAGTATCTGGCGGTAATCGCGATTGATGATGCTGCGGAGTCCCTTCGTGACCAGGACGACGTTTTCATTCTGCGATGCAACCGCTTCTCCGATCCTTCCACGCCGATAGGTATCGATCGCCGCGGAAGTGAGATATTTCGTGAGCCCGGCTACCGCGTCGATCTGCGCATCATCCAGACCCGATCTCTTCACGATTGCCGCGAGTCCGCCGATCTCTCTGTCAGCCGAGATGATCTGGTCGTCGGCAAGCTTTGCCAGCGCTGAGAAGTAGGCGCTCAACACTCTGTTCGCGGCGAGAACGCCTGCGACGGCGGTGTCGCGTGACGCGCATTGACTTCGAAGAGATTCGGCGTCGTACCAGCCGGATGTCCGTTGGGCCTTGTAGCCTTCGAACCGCAGACAGCTGGCGTACATCTCTTTCGCGACGGGAGGGAACTCGGCGGTTGTCTCACTCGCGGACCTCGCAAATCGGGCGACCTCCAACGGGGGCAGGCAGGCGGTTAGCGCGCCACACCCGAAGGCCAGGGCGGTGGAGCAATGACGGATTCGAGCTTTCCTCATCTCGCTCTTTCGCTAAGATTCGCTATAACGTAGCAGTCCATTTGCCGGGTGCGCTATCGTCCCCCAGAAGCTGAGGTTCTGTCTATGAGACGTCGTTCTCTCGCCCGAGTCGCTTTGCTCTTTGCGGCGCCGTTCGGTGTCGTCGCGCAACAGCCGACGTCTTACAAACAACCGCCCGCCCCAATCCCGCAGATGCTGGATGCCGAGCCGTTGCCCTTAGTGACTCTAAGCGCCCAGCGCGATCGGATGATGTTGGTCCGGCGAGCCGCACTACCGAGCATCGAAGAGATCTCCGCGCCATATCTGGCGCTCGCGGGTGACCGGGTGAATCCCCGCACGAACGGCAGCTGGTACGAGACGGCAGTCAGAGGGCTGGCTATCCGGAACATCGACGGATCGCACGAGGTTCAAGTTGCCCCACCGCCGCGAGGGAGCATCATCAGCTCACTGTGGTCGCCCGACGGCCGCAACGTCGCGTTCCTTGTCCGCACTGATAGCGCCCTCAACATCTGGGTTGCCGACGCTGCAACGGGAAAGTCGCGTCAGCTGACCCGATGGAACGTGAACGGTGCCGCGGGCCAACCCTGCTCATGGGCGACCACGGCCTCGCTGCTCTGTCGCATGGTGATTCACAATCGAGGCTCGGCGCCCAGAGCGCCAGAGATCCCGGCGGGGCCTGTAGTTCAGGAGACGGAAGTAACAACGACTGCGGGAAACGCCACATTTCAAAACCTGCTGCAGAATCCGACCGACGAAGCTCGCTTCGACTACTACTACGCGGCGCAGCTCGCTTCGGTGGGACTCGACGGAAACGTCACAGCGATCGGAAAGCCAGGGATCTACGTTGTGTCGCGCGCATCGCCTGACGGACGATGGATTCTCGTCCAGGCACTACATCGGCCGTGGTCGTATCAGGTCCCCCGCTTCCGGTTCCCGACGCGTACCGATGTATGGTCAGCGGACGGTCGCGTCGTCCGGACCCTCGCCGATGTCGGTCTTCAGGATCGTGTGGGCGGCGCATCAGGGGCTGTCGCGACGGGGCTTCGCCAGCCATCGTGGCGGGCGGATGCTCCCGCTACGGTCGTGTGGGTCGAGGCACTCGACAATGGCGATCCCGCGAAAGTGGTTCCAAAGCGGGACCGAGTGCTGAGTCTCGCTGCACCATACACCGGCGAGCCGCAAGCATTGATTGAGGTCGAGAATCGTTTCGGCGGAATCACTTGGGGACGCGACAATCTCGCAGTCGTCGATGAATTCTGGCAGAAGACGAGAAAAGCCCGCACCTGGACTATCGATCCGTCCACGCCGGGGGTGCCGCCAAAGCTGCTCTGGGATCGCTCGTTTGAGGACACCTACGCCAACCCGGGATCATTCGCCACCACAGCCGGACGCTTCGGTCTGCAGGTAGTGTTCACCACAAGGGACGGATCAAAGGCCTTCCTCATCGCCCAGGGTGCTTCGCCGGAAGGCGATCGACCCTTCCTCGATCGCTTCGACTTCGGCAGTGCGAAGACTGAACGCCTGTGGCGCTCGGACGCTCCGCGCTACGAGGAGCCGATTGTGCTGCTCGACGCGGACAAAGTGCGTTTTCTCACCCGCCGCGAGAGCCTCAGTGAAGTTCCTAATTATTTCATTCGCGAACTTTCTGCCGGAGATCGAACGCTCGTCGCGGTGACCCAGTTCAAGGATCCCGCGCCGCAGTTCGCCGGTGTGACGAAGCAGCTCATCACCTACAAACGCAATGACGGCGTTCAATTATCAGCGACCCTGTACCTGCCCCCAGGCTATGACAAGTCCAAAGGTCCGCTGCCGTTTCTGTTCTGGGCGTATCCCCAGGAATTCAAGAGCGCGAGCGCGGCGTCGCAAGTCACCGGCTCACCCTACCGCTTCACGCGCCCGTCGGGAATGTCGCACCTGTTCATGCTGACTCAGGGTTACGGCGTCCTCGACAATCCCACCATGCCGATCGTCGGCGAAGGCGACAAAGAACCGAACGACGCGTACGTGCCGCAGCTGGTGGCGAGCGCAAAGGCCGCGGTGGACAAGGTCGTCGAGATGGGTGTGGCTGACCGCGAACGCATTGCAGTGGGAGGCCACTCGTATGGCGCCTTCATGACGGCGAATCTGCTCGCGCATTCGAATCTCTTCCGCGCTGGCATCGCCCGAAGCGGTGCGTACAACAGAACGCTCACGCCGTTCGGCTTCCAGGCCGAGGACCGGAATTACTGGAAGGCGCGCGACGTATACATGACGATGTCGCCGTTCAACTACGCCGACAGCATCGGGGTGCCCATCCTGCTGATCCATGGAATGGCGGATGACAATACGGGCACATTCCCGGTGCAGAGCGAGCGGTTCTTCGCGGCGCTGAAAGGCAATGGCAAAAGGGCGCGTCTCGTGATGCTGCCCGCCGAGCCGCACGGCTACCGCGCCCGTGAATCACTCGGCCACACGCTCTGGGAAATGACCGAGTGGCTCGACAAGTACGTGAAGCCGCCACGTTCAAGGGCGAACTAGGCCACGCCCGACAGTATTCTGCTCCGGAGGATTGCCAGCCGCTTCCGCACCGACCCGTCCATCACCGTGTCGCCAACCTTCACGATCACGCCGCCGAGTATCGCCGGATTCACGTTGACATGCAGCATCGCCTGCTTCCCCAGCACCTTCGACAGCTGCTCGGCGATCGCGTTTCGCTCGTTCTCGCTGGCCTGGCGGGCACGGGAAATTCAATCGCGGTCGTGAAAGTATGGCGCGGCTCTGACCGCCGCGAGGCGTCGCCTCCCGGTTCTGGCCCGAATCGGGTCCACCGCGCACACCGCCGCGCACACCGAACGGCCCGGACCGGTGAATGGCGATTCTGAATGGATCATTCTTGAGGTCGGCCAGTCGACCAATTCGACGTACGCTCCTTGGTCGCTAAAATATGGAACCCTTTCGGCTCACTGGAAGGCAGAAAATGACAACACTGCCGGCTACGCAGCCAGCGACTTGGAAGACGCTGAAGGCTCGCCTGGCTTCGGAGCTCCAAGGATTTGGGTATCTGTCGGGAAACACGCCAACTACCGCACGCAAACCTGTTGCAATACAAGCGGATTCTGGTGGAATTGGGATAACTGCGATCACCCGTTGGGTGGGTACCATACGCTTGAATTCGCCGCCCCGCAGAACTTGGGACAAGTTGATGCCCAATTCATCGGTGGTTCGACGACCCCTGTAGCAAGTCGACTAATAAGCAGCAGTAGGACTGAATACTTTTGGGCACAAGTTGATTTCTGCGGCTGGTTTGTTAATCCCGACTATTCGTGTTCCTCTCCTTATCGAGAGAGTTTGAGGGCATATGGATACTGACACGGCGCTCGGAAGGCATAAGCGCACGACGAGCTTTCTGACCTTTTGTGCTGCTTCGATCATTATCGGCTGCTCAAGCTCGACTTCGCCTAATCTGTTGCCCGCGAAAGGCGATTACGTGCTCGAGCAGGTCGATGGCCAAAACCTGCCGATTCCCATCGAAAGTGGCGATTGTCCCCGCGAAATCTTTCAAGGGGAGCTGAGTCTTTCTGCCGGGAGCGTAGACCAACGTCCGCTCTACGATGTTCTTGTTTCGCTCCGATTGCAATGTGACCCAAATCGGCTGCTTTTGATCGATCAGCGTCGTTTCGTTGAAGACTTCGGAGAATGGACGATCGTTAGTCAGCGTGTGGAATTTCGATCTTCAAAAGGTTTCGGGACGCAGCTTGTCTCGATCGAAGGCTTGCCCGCAACATCCATCTTAAGGTTGTCCCTAGGCGGAAAGGTTTACACGTTTCGCAGAAACAGCCAATAAACCAGACGTTATTGGCTATCGTTCATAGTCGATACGTACAGATCGGCCGCGAATTGAATGCCAATGGGTGCCCGCGGGCAGAGCAAAACCGATTGCGCTCCCGATAATTCCTCCGCCAACCAGGCCGGTGAGAGTGTATTGAAGGACCGCATATCCTCCGTCACACCCCGGTCTCTTGCACCCATCTCCGACGATTAAGCGGCCAAGAATGCCTCCACTGATCGCGCCGAAAATCAGTCCCTTTTTGATGTGGGCAACTCGCGAACCCCGCCGTTTTTCAGTTTGAAGTTCAACGAGCCTTGGTTGCAGGATGTCACTGCCGCACTGCCCGTGTGGGCGCACGACAATAGTGTCGAGCGACAACCTTGAAACCTTCCCTTCACATTCACGGAGAATAGTCGGACCCGAGGTAGAATCTGGGCTCGCAAGCCGGAATCGAACCTCGGTACCTATGACCACGCGATCAGCAGAAATTTGGGCCGAAAGTGGCGAGCCGAAGAGGGTTACGATTGCCAATGACCAAGCTGTCAGACTCATGAGATCCTCGCCGTCGTAACTGCGCAGGTTATGATTCAGTGATACTCAATGTGTGTGAACTGCGCCCAGCCTACTTCGCTATTCCGATGGGGTGTCAACAGCGATTGAAATTGCACACTTTCAGCGATTGAAGTTGCTCACTTTTGGGTGACGGGCCGTTATTGCGTCGGAGCCTCCTGGCGGCTGCGCCGGCGAGCAGTCAGAGCCGCCCCCGACGGATCCCTTCCCTCCTGAGCTAGAGCCACCCGCAGCACCGCCATCGACACCGGATCGCCGACCCTGATAGCGATTCGAGACCGTCACGGGGGTGCTTTCTGTCACTATCCGTGCTTGAAGAACTGAACCGCCCGCTCGTGCTTCTCCGCGGCGCCTCGGGTCTTGAACGTACCGAGGTTCCGCCGCCTGCCACTTTTGGGGTCGACCTTTCGCGAGTAGAGGCGATACTCGCCCGATTTCAGCTTACGAATCATGCATATCTCCTCACAACCACTGGAAGGGCTGCGCGCACAACAAGGCTTGCCACGTTCACGAGAACGGGAGCAGCCATCTCGTCAACATACGGTCCGTTGGACTCAACCGCTTCGCGGCAGGCGGTAGTTCCCCCCGAGCAGATTCGTGCCTATCAGATCTATTTGACCAAACGACAAACAGTTGGCGCCGGTGTCCGTCGTAATCGCCGTGGCCGCCCTGCGATCGCGCCGCGATCGATGGCAGCAGTCAGGTAGCGGGTTCTCGGTTCACATCACGGTCACGATGCGCGCCGCCGGGATCAGGTCAGCGGAATAACCGCGCGGTACTTGCCGCTAGCAGACTGTTCCGGCGGTTCCTCGGCGCGCCGGACGGTGACGTGACCGAGGTTGCCCGCGGCGAGCACGCGCATGATCTCGGTGTGCACCGCCCGCCAGACACGATCCGGATCGGCGCCCGCTGCTACCCGGATGCTAGCTCCTGTCCACCGAATCCTGGGAACTCCAACATATCAGGGTCGTGCCGGCGCCTCGGGCGATGATCCTGAAGATATCGGTCACTCGGAACCAGGCGCCGAGCATGCGTAGGACGAGTGCGTTCGTCACGGCCATCGTGTGATCGTCCAGCACGAAGACACCGGGCGTTCCGGTGGTGCCAGACGTGGTGAGTGGTGTGTACGTGTCGAGAAATCGTTCGCCGATCAGATTGGGCTTGCCAATGAACGCGCGCACCTTCTCGATCGTCA